>JBGPND010000248.1:0-7002 GCA_041487355.1 Acetobacteraceae bacterium
CCGCGGCCTCGCGCCGATCGTGGTGGTCAACAAGGTGGACCGGGCCGACGCCCGCCCGGACGAGGTGCATACCGAGGTATTTGACCTGTTTGCCGCCCTCGACGCCTCCGATGCTCAGCTCGACTTCCCGATGCTTTATGCGTCCGGCCGCCAGGGCTGGGCCGATGCCTCGCTCGACGGCCCCCGCAAGGACCTGTCGGTGCTGTTCGATCTTATCGTGAGCCACGTGCCCGCGCCCACGGTCGATCCGGACGCGCCCTTCGGCATGGTGGCCACGATCATGGAGTACGACCCGTACCTCGGCCGTGTGCTCACCGGGCGCGTGGAGCAGGGTCGGGCGCGGCTGAACATGCCGGTGAAGGTGCTGCACGCCGACGGCACGCCTGGCGAGACCGGGCGGATGACCAAGCTTCTGTCGTTCCGCGGCCTCGATCGGGTGCCGGTGGAGGAGGCTGAGGCGGGGGACATCATCGCGGTGGCCGGCCTCGCCGAGGCCACGGTGCCGGACACCATCGGCGCGCCGGAGCTTGCCGCCCCGCTGCCCGCCATCCCGGTCGATCCGCCCACCCTGGCAATGACCTTCCGGATCAACGACGGCCCGCTGGCCGGGCGCGAGGGCAAGAAGGTGACCTCGCGGCAGATCCGCGAGCGGCTGTTCCGCGAGGCGGAAGGCAACGTCGCCATCAAGGTGACCGACAGTAACGAGACCGAGGCGTTCGAAGTGGCCGGCCGCGGCGAGCTGCAACTCGGCGTGCTGATCGAGCAGATGCGCCGCGAGGGGTTCGAGCTGGCCATCGGCCGCCCCCGCGTGCTGACCCGCAGCAACCCCGACACCGGCGCCCGCGAAGAGCCGATGGAGGAGGTGCTGGTCGATGTCGACGAACCCTATGCCGGCGTCGTGGTTGAACAGCTCGCGCGCCGCAAGGGCGAACTGCGCGACATGCGCCCATCAGGCGGCGGCAAGCTGCGCCTGACCTTCACCATCCCGAGCCGCGGCCTGATCGGCTACCACGGCGACTTCCTCACCGACACGCGCGGCACCGGGGTAATGAACCGGCTGTTCGCCGGCTACGGCCCATGGAAGGGGCAGATCGAGGGAAGGCGCAACGGCAGCCTGATCTCCACCGAGAACGGCGAGGCGGTGCACTACGCGCTGTTCTACATCCAGGAGCGCGGCACGCTGTTCGTGAACCCAGGCGACAAGGTCTATGTCGGCATGATCCTGGGCGAGAACAGCCGCGGGTCCGACCTGGAGGTCAACCCGATCAAGGAAAAGAAGCTCACCAACATCCGAGCGGCGGGCAAGGACGACGCGATGCTGCTGATCCCGCCGCGGCGGATGAGCCTCGAACAGGCGATTGCCTATATCGAGGACGACGAGCTGGTGGAGGTGACGCCGGGCGCGGTGCGTCTCCGCAAGCGGTTCCTCGATCCGCATGAACGCAAGCGCAGCGAGCGGCGTGCCGAGGCGGCCTTGGCGTAGCGGGCACGGGTGCACCCGTCATGGCCGGGCTCGACCCGGCCATCTACCGCGGGACGCAGATGGCCGGGTCGAGCCCGGCCATGACGCATCACCGGCTGAGATGCTCCAGCAGCATCACCGCCCCCGGCAGTTCGTCGCGCTTTTCTTCCAGCAGCTCCTTCCCGCCCACCGCATACACCGCGACCGCTGCCAGCAGCTCGCGCAGCCGGGCGGGGGCGTTGGCGTCGAACGGCAGCACGCAGCCGCCGGTGCGGCGTGCCAGGTCGAGGAACACCTCGGCGTCGCGCCGTGCGTTCCAATCCGCGACATCGTGCAGCACGATAAGCCTGATCCCCTGCAGCCCCATCGCATCGGCGAGTTTCTGCCCGCGCCGTTGCGACTCCTCGAAGACGTCGCCGATATAGGTGACCACGCGCACGCCGGGGTTCGACAGCGCGCGCGACAGGATCGCCAGGAGCCGCGTGTGGCCGGCGATACATCTTATGCCGGCCGCACGGTCGCGCAGCGTGTTCGGATCCGCGGTGAACGCGGTGAAGGTATGCAGCATCGAGCCGCCGTGCACCGCGAGCGCGACATCGAGTTCGCCAGGCAGCGCCTTCACCAGCGCATCGGTGACGCCGCGTGCCGTGGCCCAGGCCGGCTCGCGTGACGCGGTCGCATCGAAGCCGAAGATGAGGCGGGGGCGTGTCGGCTGCATGACGGTGGCGACCGCCCGTGTGGCGCCGGATGGCACGAGCGAGGCAGCGGCGTCGGTCAGCGAACGGATGCGGTCGAGCCAGCCGGCGCGCTTCTGCTGGGGCGGTTCGGCCTCCGGCTCGGGATCAGGGACCAGGACGAAGTTCGGTTTCTCTGCCATTCACACCCCATGGGCTGCGCTGGCCAGCCTAGCCGGAATTGTCTCGGGCGGGCGAGTGGTGAGAGCGATTGCGACCGCCCCGAGCCCGATGCCGAACGAACCCATATAGAGCCAGAAATAGCCGCCGAATGCATCGTACAGCCAGCCCCCGCCCCATGGCCCGATCGCCATGCCGAGCGTCGACACCATGGCGACCGCGCCGAACATGGTGCCCATGATGCGGGCGCCGAAATACTCGCGCACCAGGATCGCATAGAGCGGCATGACGCCACCGTAGGCAAAGCCGAACAGCGCCGCGAGCGCATAGAAACTCCAGGCGTCGCGCGCGACGAGATACAGGCTGATGGCCGTCGCCTGCACGGTGAGCCCGACCAGCAGCGTTGGCTTGGCGCCGACGCGGTCGGCGGTCAGCCCACACAGGATGCGCCCGCCGAGGGCCGCCAGGCCCGCGGTTCCGAACACGGTTGCGGCGGCCAGCGCCGGCACGCCGCAATCGATGGCATAGCTGACCATGTGGAAGATCGGTCCGGAATGCGCGGCACAGCAGGCGAAATGCGTGAGCGCGATGGCGGCGAACTGTGGTGTGCGCAGCGCCTGTGCGATGGTGAATTCGCCGGTGCCCGACGCCGCCGGCCCTGCCTCGAGTCCCGCCGCGGGTGGGCGGCGCACCAGCAGGGCGACAGGAAGGACGACAAGCCAGGCGATGCAGCCCAGCGCGAACATGGCGGCACGCCAGTCGTACTGGGTGATCAGCACGCGCGCGAGCGGCGCCACAAGGAGCGATCCCATGGCCAGGCCAGCCGAGACGAGGGCGACGGCGAGGCTGCGATTCGCGGTGAACCAGCGCGTCGTCGTGGCGATCATCGGCGCATAGAAGCTGCCCGCCGCCAGGCCGACCAGCACACCGAACAGGAGCTGGAACTGGATGAGGGTCGTGGCCTGGCTCGCCGTGGTCAGCCCGAGGCCGAGCAGGACGCCGCCGGCGAGCACGACCGAGCGCGTGCCGAACCGATCGGACAGCGCGCCCCATGCGAACGAACCCAGACCCATGGCGAGGAAGTTGAGCGTCGCGGCGGTCGAGATGCCGGCGCGGGACCAGCCCAACGCCTGCGACATCGGCTGCAGAAAGATCCCCAGCGACATCATGGTGCCGAGCCCGATGCAGGTCACGACGATGCCGACACCGACGATGACCCAGCCATAGAAGAGTTTCATCTCCGCCCCCACGCGTTGCGGCCGAACAGTATCGCTAATCCGGGTGGCAACAGGCCCCTGGGTCCCCGTCCTCATAGCGATCGTGGTGGCGGACCCAATCGGTCAGGTTGCCGTTGATGGTCTCGTCGCGTCCCTTCGGCGTGATGTCAAGAAAGCGGTATGTGCCGAGGAACATGTCACCTGCGCGGGCGTACTGGGAATAGGTATGGAAGATGTTCGCGGCCGCATCGCGGTAGAACACGCTCATGCCGGACATTTCCTCGCTATCGAGCGGGAGCAATTCGTAGTTGTAATACACCGCGCCCTTCGCGATCTGCTCAGGCGTGAACGACGCGTGGAAGTCGTAGTTGAAGTCGCTCCCGTAGGACGAAACCCACTTGAAGCGCCAGCCCATGCGTCGCTTGAATGCTTCCAACTTGGGCAGTGGCGCCCGCGACACCGCAACATACGTCACGTCGTGATGCTCGAGGTGCACCAGTGCGCCGTCGACATGATCGCATCCGAACGAGCAGCCGACGCAGCCCTCCTCCCAGTCGGGACCGAACATGAAATGCTTGACGATGAGCTGGCTGCGGCCGTCGAACAGGTCGGCCAGCGTCTCCTTGCCGTTCGGTCCATCGAACACGTAGGACTTCTCCACCTTGATCCAGGGTAAAGCGCGCCGTTGGGCGCTCAACTGGTCGCACAGCCGGGTAAGCTCCTTCTCCTTGACCAGGAGCTGCTTGCGCGCGGCGAGCCACTCGTCGCGCGATACGATCTGGTTGCTCGGCATGGTTCGATCTCCGCTGTGTTGCGTTGCGCTGCGTGTTTCAGGCGGGTGCCATGTATTCGGCGAAGCGTTCGAGGCAGCTTGTCCAGCCGCTCCGGTGGTCGTCGCATTGCTCGACCGTCTCGAACAAGGCTTGGTTCAAGGTCAACTTCGTCTTCGTGCCGTGATCGGCGAAGGTCACCGTTGTCAGCAATTCGTGGCCTGGCTTGCCGTCCGCATCCTCCCAGGCGAAGGTGAAGACGATCCGCTCGGGTTCCACGATCTCGCGGTAGATGCCCCGCTTCCAATGGTCGGTGCCCGCGGGCGAGCGCATGCATAACCGGAAGGCGCCGCCTGGCGTTATGTCCATGTCGCAATAGGTCGTGACGAAGCCCTGCGGTCCCCACCAGCGCGCGACCTGCTTGGGATCCGTCCATGCCTTGAAGACAAGAACTCGCGGCGCATCGATGATGCGCGTGACGACAAGCTCCAGCTCCGCCGATGTCGTGGCGGCGCTACTTCCCGCGGCCATGTCGCTTCCCTTTCTTCCGCAGTTCCCGCAGATGGTCTTCCAGGCGATCGAGGCTTTGCTCCCAGAACTGGCGATAGTGTTCCAGCCAGTCGGTGGCATCCTTGAGTGGAGCCGCCTTGAGCCGGCAGGGCCGCCACTGCGCCTCGCGGCTGCGCGCGATCAGGCCGGCGCGTTCCAGCACCTTGAGATGCTTGGAGACCGCGGGAAGGCTCATGGCAAACGGTTCGGCAAGCGACGTAACCGAGGCCTCGCCCAGAGCGAGGCGGGCAAGGATCGCGCGCCGCGTTGGGTCGGCGAGGGCCGCGAAGGTTGCGGTGAGACTGTCGCCGGGCATTTCGCAATCAACTATATGGTTATGTATCCAAATGGTTAAATAATCCTGCCGGCATCACCTGTCAAGCACCGCGCAACCACCGTCTCCCGCGTAGCGCGGGAGATTGCTATCGCATTGTCACAGAAAGCCGCAGAAAAGCGCCATTTATTGCCATCGGTTGAACTGGCCATTGCCCCGCTCCGCATCAGGATCGCCCGACATGCCCGCCGCCACGACCAAGTGCCGCTATCTGTCCAAGAATTTCAACGAGATCGTGCTGCGCTACCCGGTCCCCCAGGCGGCGCAGCTGGCCCTTGGGCGCAAGATGTTCCGCGTGATCTTGGCGCAGACCGACATGGACTCTGTGCAGGCGGCACCGCTGCGGATCCTGGCCGCGCCATATAGATCGAGGCGGCTCACTTTAGGGGATGAGGATCGGGTTCCGTGAACCCCTTCATACAATCAAGTGGCTGCGCTGTGGGGTAGTATTGTTCGATGAACGCATTTTGACGATCGTGCCAAGCGTCAGACTCCTTCCTTGCCTGCTCAACGTCTTTGGAGTGGCTTCTGGCCCTTATCCATTCCCCATAACCGGGGTCTTCACCAACGAGAGAAAAGGCTTGCATTTCTACGTAGTTTAACATCCGTAGCTTGTTCGATGGTATTTTCATCATATCGAGAAACAACTGGCCTGACATTCCCATCTTGGCTAAATAGGTCTGAACTTTCTGCGCTAGGTCACCGTATCTGACATTAGCCTGATTGCGATCCAGGCCGGCAAATAGTTGCTCGTCAAAATGAGGCCTGTGTATTCCAACCTTTTGATAATCTTCGCCAATCCTTTCGGCTCCACCGACAAAAATTAGAACACAAGCACTCGTGCACTCTGCCCCCGGCTGAACGGAAATCGAAGTCCCACATCCACTCCTTGCGCACTAATTCGCCAATCGCCATTGCGGCCAGAACGTCGCCGCCCGGTGAGTTGAGTTCGACGTCCAATATCTCGGCTAGCGGACGCATAATACCAACGACCATAGCAAAGTGGCTTACGTCAGATTTCGAGATAACCCCGGTAATCTCAATTCTTGCGTAGTGTCCCCTACCATCCGTAGATGTGACCCTGACATCTGAATGGGCCGCCCTAGGGAGATTGCATAAGAGCATGACCGACATCGCCGCCAACGCAACACGGGTTACTTTCATACCACAATCTCCGCCGACCAGCGATGGGGTGGCCGCCCTCATCGTTTTCCAGGCGTTTGATGGCTGCCATCCACTACCCATTCAGTTGGCGCACCGCCAGCACAGCTTGATCAACGGCACATTGCCCGCCCGTTACAGATCAAGGCTGCAAGTCAGCATCCCGCGTATGCCGGCACGCCTTGCATCAGACCTTCACCGTGAAGCCGCTCTTGGCCGTGGTGCGGGGAGTAGGGAGATCGTCCGTCGCTGGCATCCCGCCCGGTCAGCGAAGGTTCGGACCGCTGATGGTTCAGGCAGTTCCAGCGTGGCGGCTGAGAAAGGAAGCTGGACCTCTCCAAGAGCCACCCGCATCACCGTGCAAAGCATGTTCCCTGGCATTAGCCGAACCCTCTGGCCACGGTAAAGCATCAGAACACTCGCACGTCCAACAGGCCGTCGCTTGTCCGGGAGGCGTCGCCCACTCGCAGGCGTCCACTCGTTGCAATCCCAGATTCTCGAACCCTCGGATTATCACGATGTCCCCCGGAGCAAACGGTGCTTTTTCCGGACTGGACGTTGCTTGCACTGGGTAAGTCATAACCCTCCTCCCAAGCACCGACGACAATACACCACTGGCGAGCCGGCAGTGTACGAGATGCACCAAGCCGACGCA
>JBGPND010000249.1:0-6976 GCA_041487355.1 Acetobacteraceae bacterium
GCCAGGATGCTGGCGCAGCCGCCGACGCCAAGGCTGGCGGTGCCGCCGCCGGCCAACGCCCTGCTGCCTGATGCCGCAACACGAGAGTTCGCCAGCGCGTTGGCCGCGGGCCTGCGGACACAGGAGGTGCCGGCTGTCGCCGACCAGGTGCGCCAGAATGACTGGCAGTTGGTGACCAGCGCCGAGCAGCGCGGCGCCACCGTGGTGCCGGTCTACAGCGTGCTGAACCCGAAGGGGGAGGATAAAGGCAAGGCGGAAGGCAGCCCGGTCCCCACCGAGGCCTGGGCCGCGGCATCGCCGGCCATTCTGCAGCAGGCGGCGAAAGACGCCGCGCCGAAGATTTCCAGCCTGCTCACCGGCATCCAGACGGCGGCCCAGCGCGCCGATCCGAACAGCCTCTACAATCGTGTCGCCAAGGTGCAGCTCCTGCCGGTGATCGGTGCGCCCGGCGACGGCAATGTGTCACTGACCAGGCAGATGAAGTCCCACCTCGCCGCCCTCGGCCCGGTAGTGCAGGACGCCGCCAATGGCGCCGACTTCACCGTCCAGGGCAACGTTCGCATGGTGCCCATCGGCGGTGGCCAGCAGCGGGTGGAGATCCAGTGGAGCGTCAAGGCGGCGAATGGCGATGAACGCGGCAAGGTGGTGCAGCTCAACGACATCCCGGCCGGCTCGCTGGACCACTACTGGGCCGACGTCGCCGTGGTGGTGGCGAGCGAGGCCTCGGGCGGGGTGAACGACGTCATCCTGCGCCAGTCCGGCCGCGAGCCCGGCCAGCCGGTTCATGGACAGGCTCAGGGCCCGTTGCTAGAAGGCCGGAATTCCGGCGTAGAGCGACCGGAGCGATGACCCCCATTTGCGGCGGAGCAGAATGAAAATCGTCGCCTGCAACAGCAACCGGCCCCTCGCCGAGGCGGTTGCCGCCACGCTGAATCTGCCGCTCACCCGCGCCTCCGTCCGCCGCTTCGCCGACATGGAGGTGTTCGTCGAAATCCACGAGAACGTGCGCGGCGAGGACGTCTTCATCATACAGTCCACGTCCTATCCGGCGAATGACAATCTGATGGAGCTGTTGATCACGCTCGACGCGCTGCGGCGCAGTTCGGCGCGGCGCATCACTGCGGTGATCCCGTATTTCGGTTATGCGCGGCAGGACCGGAAGACCGCATCGCGCTCGCCGATCAGCGCGAAACTGGTGGCCAACCTGATCACCGAGGCAGGCGCCAACCGTGTGCTCACCATGGATCTGCACGCCGCTCAGATCCAGGGCTTCTTCGACATCCCGGTGGACAACCTGTACGCCGCGCCGACCTTCACCCGCGACATCCAGGAACGCTACAAGGGCCGCGACCTGATGATCGTTTCGCCTGACGTGGGCGGCGTGCTGCGGGCGCGCGGCATCGCCACGCGGCTGAACTGCGACCTCGCCATCATCGACAAGCGCCGCGAGCGGGCGGGTCAGTCCGAGGTGATGAACGTGATCGGCGACGTCGCCGGGCGCGACTGCATCCTGGTGGACGACATCGTCGATTCTGGCGGCACGCTGTGCAACGCAGCCGAGGCGCTGATCAAGGGCGGCGCGCGGTCGGCGAGTGTGTATACGACGCATGGCGTGCTGTCGGGCGGCGCGGTGGCGCGCATCGCCTCCTCGCCGATCGAGATGATGACGATTACCGATACGATCCTGGCGACCGAGGCGGTGCGGCTTGCGCACAACATTCGCCAAGTGACGATAGCCCCGCTGATGGCCGAAGCTATGCGGCGTATTTCGGACGAGAGTTCGGTGAGTTCGCTGTTCGACTGATGGAAGATTCACCACAAAGACACAAAGACACGAAGGGGCTATCGAGCGCGCTTCGTACGAAGCTTCATTCCCCGCTCTTTGTGTCTTCGTGTCTTTGTGGTGAATCTTCCTTCCTTTTCTGAAGGAGGTCCGGAATGCGCCAGATGACTCTCGTGGCCTTCCTGCAAGCCCAGAACTGCACGAACTTCGTCGGTTCGTGGCGGCATCCCGAAGCCTCGCCTGGTTTCATGACCGCCGACTACTACCGTCACATCGCCCGCGTGCTCGAAGCCGGCAAGTTCCATGTCGGCTTCTTCGACGATCGTCTGGCGATGCCGGACCGCTATGGCGGCGACCACGCGCATACCGTCGCCAACGGCATACGCTGCGTGAAGATGGACCCGCTCACCATCCTCACCGTCATGGGCATGGCGACCGAACGGCTCGGGCTCGCTGCCACCTATTCCACCACCTATTACGAGCCGTTCCATGTCGCGCGCGTTTACGCCACGCTCGACCTGATGACCAACGGCCGCGCCGCGTGGAACATCGTGACATCGATGAACGACGGCGAAGCGCACAACATGGGTCATGCGACGCATGGCGAACACGACGAACGCTACGACCGCGCCGACGAGTTCCTGGAAGTCGTTGCCGGGCACTGGGATTCCTGGGACGACGACGCGATCGTGCTCGACAAGAAGACCGGCCTGTTCGCGCATCCGGACAAGGTGCGGCGGCTGGATCATGTCGGCGAATACTTCCGCTCGCGCGGACCGTTCACCGTGCCGCGTTCGGCGCAGGGCCATCCGGTGTTGATCCAGGCCGGACAGAGCGGCCGCGGCCGCCGCTTCGCGGCACGCTGGGCCGAGCTGGTGTTCGTCAACTACCACAGCCTCGAAACCGCAAAGGCGGACTACGCGGCGTTCAAGCAGCAGATCGCCGACGCGGGTCGCGACCCGGAAAAGGTGTTCGTCGCAGCCGGCATCTACACCGTCGTCGCCGAGACGCGCGCCGAGGCCGAGGACAAGGTCGCATTGATCGACAGCCTGCCGAAGGAGATCGATTCACTCTCCCTGCTGTCGGAAGTGCTGAACGTCGATCTGTCCACCAAGCCGATCGACGAGCCGTGGACCGAAGAGGAGATCATGAGCTGGACCGGCGTGCAGGGTCTGCGCGACCGCGTGTTCCGTCTGCTCGGCAAGCGCAATCCGACGACGCGCGACTTCATGGAGATCAGCCATCGCGGTACGTTTCACGACCATCCGCGCTTCATCGGCAGCCCGAAGGATGTCGCCGACGGAATGGAGGAATGGTTCGCCGGCCGCGCCTGCGACGGCTACGTGGTCGCCGCCTCGCACGTGCCCGGCGGGTATGAGGAGTTCGTCCGCTACGTCGTCCCCGAACTGCAACGCCGCGGCCTGCTTCACAAAGACTATCGCGGCACCACATTGCGCGAGAACCTTGGTCTCGATCGTCCGCGCATCGGCGCGTGGCGCGAGGTTCGCAACTAAGGAGGAAGAAGAGTCATGAAGCTCATGTATTCGCCGGGCGCCTGCTCGGTCGGCATCCACGTGCTGCTGGAAGAGATCGGCAAGCCGTACGAGGCGCAACTGGTGAACCTGCGCGAAGGCGCGCAGTTCAAGCCAGACTTCACCACGGTCAATCCGAAGTCGAAGGTGCCGACGCTGGTGCGCGACGATGGCTCGGTGCTGACCGAGTATCCGGCCATCGCCTACTGGCTCGCGCGCACCAATCCGGAGAAGAAGCTGCTGCCGGACGACGTGGAGCGCCAGACGCGCGCATTCGAGACGCTCGACTATGCGGTCAGCACGATCCACATGCAGGGCTTCTCGCGCCTGTTCCGCGCCTCGAACTACACGCCGAACCCGGCCGACGAGGACAAGGTGAAGGAGCGCGGCAAGGAGCTGGTGGAGAAGGGCTTCGCCGTGATGGACAAGTCGCTTACCGGCAAGGACTACCTGGTTGGTTCCTTCTCGATCGCGGACTCGGCACTGTTCTACACGGAGTTCTGGGGCGCCAAGCGCATGGGCATGAAGCTGCCGCCCAACTGCGAGGCACATCTCAACCGCATGCTGGCGCGTCCTGCGGTGCAGCGGGTGATGCAGCAGGAAGGCCTGGCCTGAGGTGATGGATGGGGCGTTCCAGGAAGCCACGCTTGCAAGGATCCCGTTCTGGTTTCTCCGTCATGGCGAGACCGACTGGAACGCCCAGGGCATCTCTCAGGGCAACGTCGATATCCCGCTGAACGCGATCGGGCTCGCCCAGGCCCGGTCGGCGGCGGAGAAGCTGCGCAATCGCGGCATCGCCACCATCGTCGCCTCGCCGCTGTCGCGCGCACGTATCACCGCCCAGTTCGTCGGCGAGGCGCTCGGCCTTCCGGTCGCCATCGATCCGGACCTGCGCGAGGTGGCGTTCGGCGTGCAGGAAGGCCAGAAGATGAGCGGGTGGTTCGCTGACTGGGTGAGCGGCAGCTTCACGCCCGAAGGTGCCGAGAGCTTCGCGGCATTGCGCCGCCGCGCGGTGGCTGGGATCAACCGGTCAACCGCGCTGCCACCCGCGGTACTGGTTGTCGCGCACGGCGCGCTGTTCCGTTCGTTGCGCGCGGCCATGGGCATCGAGCCGAATATGCGCACCCAGAACGCCGTGCCGATCTTCTGCGAACCGCCCCCGCCGGGCGGTAGCCCGTGGAGTCTCAGCCTGGCGCAGGCGGGTCCCCGGTGAACTCGGTCAGCACGTAGCGCACCACCGCGTCGCCGATCACCCGCGGCTTGTGGCGGTGCGCGCGGCCGGCGGGGATGTGCAGCATGTCCCCAGGCCCTGCCTCCACCGCGTGGCTGTCGAAGGCGTAGCGGATGCGGCCCGAAAGGATGAAGATCGAGTGGCCCGTCTCGCACCACGCCGGCTCGGGTGCGCCGGGCGGGTCTGGTGCCCGCTCCTGGTAGCGCAGCGCAATACCGAACCCGGACACTGCCTCGCGCACCTTCAACCGCTCGGACACCGCATGAAGCGGGTGCGCGGCGGCGGGAAACAGATAGGGGCTGGCGCTCATCCCCTCACTCTGCGCCCGGATGAGCCTGTGGTGAAGCCAGGGCCTCGCGGCACCGCCGCAATCGCACGGCAGCGCAGGCAGCAGCACATCCAGCCGGTTCGCCTCGCCTCGAGCCGCTCGACCAGGCGCGCCGTGGTGTCCTCCCGCAGGTGGAGGCGCAGTCGCGGGAAGGCATCGCGCAGCACCGGCATCAGGCGCGGCAGGAGGAAAGGGCCGATCGTCGGGATCACGCCCAGGCGCAGTGGGTCGCTCACTGGTGCACCTTGGGGCTGGCGGATGCGAAGCTGCATAGCGGCGGAGCGTCCGCCAGCCCGAGCACCTGCCGTGACGGCCAAGTTCGCTCGCCTGCGAGCCGAGCCTGACGACGGCGCAGCGCGCCGGGACGTTCATCGCTGCGGCGCCGGCGTCGCGCAATGCCGAGGTGACGGCGGCGATGCGGATCGCGGCGGTCGTGCATGCCGCCGCTTCGGTGCTGGACGGCGAGGCGGCCGGCGGCATGGCGGTGTTGCAGGCGGCCTGACAGCCTGCAATCAGCGCGAGTCGATGGCCTGCGGCGCTTCCGCCGCAACCCAGGGATCGATGCATCCCGTTGCGGCGCGGCGATACACCACCAGGCCATCGAACGCCGCGATCTGGCGGTAGCGTGACCAGGCACGCGCAAAGGCCGGGTCGGATGCGCTCAGTACGCCGACATAGTTGACCACCCCTTCGCGCGTATCGACCACGGCGATGTCCGGGCAGCCCATGATGAAGTCATGCGCCACCCAGCGGCGGATCGGCCATTCCTTGGCTGCCGCCGCATCGAAGCGCACACGCCAGAGTTCGCCCTTCAGTGCCCACATCGAATCGAAGCGCGAGGCCCAGGCCACCCCGGTGTTGTTCACCACCGGAAAGCCGAGCGCGATCCATTCGGAAAAAGCGATGTAGGTGCGCGCCTTCTGCTTGCGGATGAGACGCTCGAGCTTGGTCACAGTCGTCTGCTCCGGCTCCACCGCCAGGGCCACCTGCGGCTCCAGGCGCTGAAAGGCCGCGACCAGGAACACGACGACGGCGACGACGGCAAGCACGATCGGCAGGAATGCGCCACGGGTGGAAGCGCGCCGATGCACCAGCGCCGAGGCCGCCCAACACAGCAGCGCCAGCACGGTCGCAATCGTCGCCGGCAACCGGTGGTAGAACCAGTCCTTGCCGTCGATGAAGCAGATCGCCGTGCTGGTGATGGCGAACACGACGAGGGTCAGCATCAGGTTGCCCTCGGGCACGCGGTGCCTGCGGCTCCACCACAGCACGAGCGCCACCGCCTGGCCGAACATCAGGCGCAGGCTATCGAGCAGCAGGTGGCGGAACGGCACGTCGGTCGCGCCATACAGCGCCAGCGCCAGCGGCACCGCGCGGCGCAGATAGGCCGGGCAGAACAGCGCGACCAGGCCGGCATAGGCCAGCAACGTAACCCCAGCCGCGAGCGACTTGGCGCGGAACGGGCTCAGCCCGCGCAACAGCGCCAGGCCTTCGAGCACGACGAACACACCGGCATAGCGTGGCTTGAGCGCGCAACCGAGACCCGCCAGCACGCCGGCAATCAGCGACGCGCGCAATGCCGGTCGCTCGCCATCGAGCGAACGGGCGAACAGCGCCAGATAGGGCAGGATGGCAGCGACCAGCAGGTGTTCGCGCTGGCCGAGATCGCCCGCCGGGACCACCAGCAGCACGGTGCCGATCGCGGCGAATACCGGCAGCCGGTCCTCGAACAGCTTGCCGCTGCCTTGCAGCAGCGAGGCGGTCCACCAGGCGCAGCCGAGGACGATGGCGATGAACAACGGGATGGCGGTGTACTGGGCGTCAATCCCCAGCACACTCGCGAGTCGGATCGGGATCGCGGAAATCCACACGATCAGCGGCGGGTTGACCTCAACCACGTCGACATAGAGTTCCTGGCCGGCAAGCCAGCGCCGCGCGACGTAGAGCAGCCAGGCGATGTCGTCCTTCAGCGGCGAGCGCAGCATGGTGAACAGGACGATACCAAGCACGGTCAGCAGCAGGAGCATGCTGGCCACGGCGACAGCAGGGCGGACGACTGACTGTGCCGGGCGAATGGCCCGGACCTCGGTATGGCTCATGGA
>JBGPND010000250.1:0-6949 GCA_041487355.1 Acetobacteraceae bacterium
GAAAACGACAGGAGTTGCCGGGTCAGCGCGACGCCGCGCTCGCAGGCGTGCAGGATGTTGTCCATCAACCGCGGCAGATTTCCGGCCGGCCGCCGCTTGGCCAGCTCGGCATTGCCGGTGATGACGGCGAGCAGGTTGTTGAAGTCGTGTGCCACGCCGCCGGTGAGCTGGCCGATCGCCTCCATCTTCTGTGCCTGGCGAAGCTGCGCCTCGAGCTGCTCGCGCTCGGTAAGGTCGCGTGCGGACGTGATGATGAACCGGTCGCCGCCGGCGGCCTGGCTGGGTACCAGAACGGCCATCACATCGACCGTGCGGGTGCGTCCCGCCATGCTACGGCGCGCCACGTAGCGCTGCGGTTGCCCGGTGCGCAGGCACTCGCGGAATTTTTGCAACGGAACCTGGGCGGCCTCGGTCCCCAGCACCTCCTCCAGCGTGCGGCCGATCACCTGCTCGCGGCGCATGCCATAGGCCGACGCACAGGTCGGATTCAGATCCACATAGACGAAGCGCCCATCCGGCGTCGCGCGCTGTAGCGTCAGCCAGTCCAGCGAGTTGTCGAAGAACGCCTGCAACTGCGCGCGGCTGGACGCGAGTTGCCTGGCGCGTTCCTCGGCCTGACGTTCAAGCTGCTCATTCAGCTCGCGCAGGCGTCGCTCGCTTTCCTGCAGTGCCTGGGCGATGCGCTTGCGCTCGTCGATGTTCTCGATCACGCCGAGCGTATGGAGAAGCCTGCCTTCGCTATCCCGGATCGGTCCGACGTTCACGCTCACCCAGAGCGGATCGCCCGACTTGCAGAGGAACCGCTCTTCCAATTGGAGCTGCGGCAGCGTGCCTTCAACAAGCGCCTGCCCCGCGGCGCGGCATTGCTCGCGGTCCTCCGGATGGACGAGATCGAGGAAGCTGCGTCCAACGAGTTCGCCGGTTTCGTAGCCGAGCATGCGACAGAGCGCGGGATTGACCTCGCGAAACCGGAAGTCCGGACCCGCGGTTGCCTTGCCGAGCGGGCTCTGCTCGAAGACGCGACGAAACCGCTCCTCGCTTTCCCGCAGCGCAGCCTCGGCACGCTTGCGATCGGTGATGTCCACATCGACCCCGCTGTAGCGCACCGGCGTGCCGGCGGCGTCGCGGATCACGCGCCCACGGCCAAAGATCCAACGGGTCTGGCCATCGGGACGCAGGATTCGATACTCGACCTCGAAGTAGTCGGCGCCGGTATCGACCGCTTGGCGGAAGCCCTCGGCAATCCGCTCGTGGTCGGTCGGGTGACGCAACTGCCGGATCGTCTCGATCGATACCGCCTCGCTCGTGGGTTCGAGCCCTATGGTGCGGAAGAACTGTGCGGTGCCCCTGACCATGCCCGTCGACAGATCGGCGTCCCAGACACCGATCCCCGCCGAGAGCTCTGCCAGGGTCAGAACCTCGTCGCGGCCACCACTCTCCAGGATTGCGCGCGCATCGACGGGGAAGGCCGGAACCCCCGTCCCCGCAACGCGCCGCTCGTCACGTCCACCCCATCGCGTCTCGACCATCCGAGCAGTGTTACAGCAAGTGCCGCCGCGCGGGGAGGGGGGCCGGATGGTTGCGCACTGCGATTTTGGTCGCCGGACGAATCGGCTGGCTCTGCCGGGGCAAGACGCCGGCTCCCTGGCTGCATCCCGATCGCCGCACGCGAAACTGCATGGCAAACGCCCCCGGCTCAGCCGTTGACCAACTTGCAGCTTCCCTGGTCCATCGGCCGGAACGCCTGTTCGGCGGGGATCGTCCGCTTGTGCGTGTAATAGTCCCAGGGTTCCTTCGACTCGGCGGGGGACTTCACCTCGAACAGATGCATGTCGTGGATCACGCGGCCATCCTGGCGCACGCGCCCCTTGCCGAATATCGGATCATCGGTCGGCATCGCCTTCATCTGCTCTATGGCCGCGCGTCCGCTTGCCTTGGCGCGCTCCGGCCCCATCGCGACGATTGCTTTCAGGTAGTGCAGCACCGCGGCATACTGGCCGGCCTGAATCGAATTGGGCACCACACCGTTCAAGCGCTTGGCATAGCGCAGGCCGAACTCGCGCGTGGCGGCGTTCAGGTTCCAGTAATACGGCTCGGTCAGCAGCACGCCCTGCGCAGCCTGCAGGCCGACGCCGTGCACGTCCTGGATCAGGAAGATCAGCCCGGCGACCTTCTGGCCGCCCTTCATGATACCGAATTCGGCGGCCTGCTTGATGCAGTTGACCGTATCGCCGCCGCCATTCGCGAGACCGATCATCTTGGCACCGCTTGCCTTCGCCTGCACGATGTAGGCGGAAAAGTCGCTCGTGCCAGGGAACGGGGCCAGCGCCTGACCGAGCACTTTGCCGCCGGCGGCGGTGACGAAGCTCGCCGCGTCTTTTTGCAGTGAATGACCGAACGCATAGTCGGCGGTGATGAAGAACCAGGTGTCGCCGCCCTCCTTCACCGCAGCGTCCACCACGCCGTGCGGCATCGACCACGTGTCGTAGACGAAGTGCAGATGGTTGGGGCCGCACTTGGATCCGCTGATGTCGGCCGAGGCGGCGCCGGTGAAGATCGCCACCTTGTCCTTCTGCTTCACCAGGTCGGCCAGCGCGAATGCCGCCGATGACAGCGGTACGTCGGTGATGACATCGACGCCCTGGTTATCGAACCAGTCGCGCGCGATCGCCACCGCGACATCGGGCTTGAGCTGCAGGTCGGCCTGCACGATTTCGGCCTTGATCGAGGGATTGGCGCGCATGAAGTCCTCGACCCCCATTTGCGCGCCGAGCACCGAGCCGAGACCGGTGTTGGCGGCATAGGGGCCGGCCATGTCGGTCAGCACGCCGATACGGATTGGCTTATCCGCGGCGCGCGTGCGGCGCGGCAGCGCGGCGGCTGCGCTGGCGGCGACGCCGCCGCGCAGCACTGCGCGGCGGCTGATGGATGCTTTCATGGCGTTGTTCCCTGTCATGTCCCGAGATGTTTGGCGTAGAAGGCAAAGGTCTTGTCCCAGGCGTCCTGCGCCTGTTCCTGCCGATAGCTTGGCCGGTACCACGCGTTGAAGGCATGTCCCGCGCCGTCATAGCGATGGAACTCATAGTTCTTGCCCAGACGCTGCAGCTCCGCCTCGAGACGGTTCGCGTCATTGGGCGAGGGGTTGCCGTCCTCGTTGCCGAACAATCCCAGGACGGGACAGCGGATTCCGTCGGTGAGGTCGATCGGCGCAATCGGCTGCCGGTCGGTCAGCCTCGACCTGTCATCCACCACGACATTGCCGCCCCAGCAGTCCACCAGGGCATCCAACTCGGCGATCCGGCAGGCCGACAGATAGGCGTGCCGCCCGCCGGAGCAGAAGCCGATCACGCCGCCCTTGCCGTTGCTGTTCGGCTGCGCGCGCAGATACGCCGCGGAAGCGCGCACGTCGCCGACCACCTGCTCATCCGGCATGCCGCCTTCCGCGCGTGCGCGCGCCACGATGGCCGGATCGCCGCCGTCGCCGAGACGCACATAAAGATTGGGCGCGACAGCGGCAAAGCCGTGATGCGCGAATTTGCGACACACCTCCGCGGTCCATTCGTCCCAACCAGGAAAGTGGTGAATCACCACGACACCGGGATATTTCCCCGGCCCGCTTGGATGCGCATAGTACGCATCGGTCTGATCGCCGCCGTGGGCGCGGTATGCGACCATGGTTGCCTGGGTTGCCCGGAATGCCATGCCGACCCTCCCTCTCCGGCCGCCCGACTGTAGACGCGTCTGGCGGGCCGCGCCTAGGCTTCGCCAAACGCCACAAGGGAGGAGGGACAGATGCGCGCAGCCGATGCCGTCGTGGAGATCCTGAAACGCGAAGGCGTGACCACGCTGTTCTGCTTCCCGACCACGTCGCTGATCGAGACCGCCGTGGCCGGAGGCCTGCGTCCCATCATCTGCCGCCAGGAACGCGTCGGCGTCGATATGGCCGACGGCTACGCCCGCGTCACCAACGGCCGGCCGCCCAGCGTGTTCGCCATGCAGTACGGACCAGGCGCGGAGAACGCCTTCCCGGGGATCGCCACGACGTTCTCCGATTCGGTGCCGGTGCTGTTCCTGCCGCTCGGCCACGCGCGCGAGCAGGCGCAGGTGTTTCCGATGTTCCATTCGAGCCGCACCTACGCGTCGGTCACCAAGCAGGTGGAGCACGTCATCGTTCCGGAGCAGGTGCCGGCGGCGATGCGCCGCGCGTTCAGCCAGTTGAAGAACGGGCGGCCGGGGCCGGTGATGGTGGAGCTGCCGCGCGATCTGCTGGACCTCGACATCGGCAGCGAGGCGCTCGACCATCGGCCGGTCCGCCCGACCCGCGCCTCGCCTGACGCGCACGATGTGGACGAAGCCGCGCGCCTGCTGCTGGACGCGTCGTGTCCGGTGATCCTCGCCGGCCAGGGCGTGCTGTATGCCGAGGCGAGCGACGAGCTGGTGCGGCTGGCGGAGTTGTTGCAGAGCCCGGTGATGACGACGGTGGACGGCAAGAGCGCCTTCCCCGAGGACCACGCACTCGCGCTCGGTTCCGGCGGCAACGGCTTCACCGGCCAGGGCGCGCATTTCCTGTATGCCAAGGCCGATCTGGTTCTCGGTATCGGCACCGGGCTCAATCGCCATCCGCTGACCACGCCGCCGCTGCCTGCCGGCGTGCGCATCATCCATGCCACCAACGACACGCGCGACCTGCACAAGAGCTACGCGACCGAAGTGACGTTGCTGGGCGATGCCAAACTCGTTCTGGCGGCGCTGATCGATGCGGTGAAGGACCGGCTCGGCGGACGCTTGCTGAACCGCTCGCCGGCCGAGGAGATCGCCGCGAAGCGGGAAGCCTGGCTGGCGCGCTGGCAGGCGAAGCTGACCTCGGCGGAGAAGCCGATCACGCCGTATCGGGTCATCGACGAGTTCATGCGCGCGGTGGATCCGGCCGGTGCGATCGTGACGCATGATTCCGGCAGTCCGCGCGAGCAGTTGCTGCCGTTCTATCGTGCGACGCGGCCGCGCGGCTATCTCGGCTGGGGCAAGTCGCATCAGCTCGGCACCGGGTTGGGGTTGACGATTGGTGCGAAGATCGCCGCGCCGGACAAGTTCTGCGTGAACTTCATGGGCGATGCGGCGTTCGGCATGACCGGGCTGGATTTCGAGACGGCGGTGCGCTGTGGCGTGCCGATCCTGACGATCGTGCTGAACAACTCGACGATGGCGATCGAGATCCCGCACATGAAGCTGTCGCACGAGCGCTACCGGTCGCGCGACCTGGGTGGCAGCTACGCCAACCTGGCACGCGATCTCGGCGGCTGGAGCGAGCGGGTGGAGGATCCGTCGCAGGTGGGTGCTGCGATCCTGCGCGCGCGGCGTCAGACGGAGGAGGGCAGGGCGTGTCTGCTCGAGTTCGTCACCAGTGCCGAGACGGCGTTCTCGCGGCGGGAGGGATGACAGAGCGGCGATGAGCGACGACGACCTGTTCGAAGTGGAGCAACTGGAACGTGCGGCTGAGTGGCGCCTGCGGAAGGTCGACGAGGATCCCGCCGACGAGAAAAGCGCCGCCGCAGCCAGGCAGTTGGAGAAACTTGCGGCGGATGTCCGTCGCCTGCGCGGCTCATCGCTGTTCCAGGAGTATCTCGCCATCTGCAACTGGCTCGGCGAGTCCGACGGCATCACGGATTTCATGGAGCTTGCGAACGACTACCGGTCGAGGATCGGCTTCGATCGCTGGCCGGAGAATGGGGAGGCGTATCTGCGCGCGCTGGTCGACCTGGCGAAGGAGACGTTTGGGACGGCGTGAAGGCGGTAGCCGCCGTCCCACTTGAGCAGCGCGGGCGAGGCGCGCAAACTAGTCCGTGGCGAACTGGCAACCATTCGCTCAATACAGGGGAGGACGCGATGGCTTACTTCATGCTGCGCTGGCAACTTACGGATACCACCGCCAAGACCCTGGTGGGCAAGCCGCAGGACCGCACCCGGCCGGCGAAGGCGCTGATCGAAGGTTTCGGTGGCAAGATGCACCACTACTTCTTCGCCCTCGGCGAGTACGACGGTCTGGCGATCTGCGAGTTCCCGGACAATGTTTCGGTGGTCGCCTGCTCGATGCGCGCGTCATCCACAGGGGCGTTCTCACGGTTCGAGACGACGGCGTTGCTGACTGCGAAGGAAGCCGAGGCGGCGATGAAGCAGGCGCACGACGCCAAGGTCGGTTACAAGCCGCCGAACGCTTGAGGCTGGGACGGCGGCTGCCGCACTGCTGGCGGCATGTCCTGCTTCCGCGCCGCTCGCGCGCTCAGCCAGCCCGCCCGTCGAACGAAACCCACCGTGCCGCGTCGTAGTCGTACAGCTTGCACCGTCGGCACACCCGCGCGTAGGCCCGCCAGGAGAACCGCCAGGTGACCAGATTGCCCTGCTCCTCCAGGGCCCGCTGCATGCGTGACAGATTGTAGAGCGGCACACCGGGCGCCTGATGATGCGCGTTGTGCTCCATGATGGCCAGCACCAGCGGCCCGAACGGCCAGGGGAAACGCACTGCCACCGTGCCGTGAAGCGCGCCGCGATCGGATGTCCAGGCGGCCACCGATGGATACCACTTCACCGCCGGATGCGTGTGGTGCAGGAAGATCACCAATGATATGAAGCCGTTCCATACCAGAAACGGCATCGCCACGCCGACGAGAAGGCTCTCGCACGGCCCTTTGTCGAGCATGTCGCCGATCGTGACGACAGACCAAAGCTGCAGCAGCAGGAACGTCAGCACCAGCGCGCTGTCAAGCGCATAGGCGGGTCGCATGCGCTCGATGAAACCCGGCAGCGGCAGGAGCAGCCGCGGCGCCCAGATATGGATCAGATAGTAGAAGGCCACGCCGCCCGGCGTCCGACAGAACCGGTACACCATACGCCGCGGCCACGGGGCGCTGCGATACTCCTCCGGCGTCATCGGCTCCCACACATAGTCCACGCC
>JBGPND010000251.1:0-6886 GCA_041487355.1 Acetobacteraceae bacterium
CCTGCTACGAGCGAAGGCTCTTCGGACGGTCGATGCTCTCTGGAAGGCGCTCGGGTCCATCACCGACTGCGTGTCGCCACAGGAGTGCAAAAACTTCATCCGCCATGCCGGTTATTTCCAGTCATGATGAAAGCGCTCTAGTCGGTATTACGGCGCCACCGTCCCCCGCATCACCGGAACGCACCCTCCCGCGCCAGCGAGGTCAGCAGTGCGGCAAGCGCGGCATTGGCGCTGCCGGTCGCGAGGTGTTCCAGCGTGCCGCCGAGCGGGGCGAACGTGCGGGACCGTAGCCGCATCGCGCTCGCGCCGCACATGGAACGGACGTGGATCAGCCTTGCTGCCGCAGGAACCGCACCAGCAGCTCGCTCACCTTTTCCGGCTGCTCCTGCTGCACCCAGTGCCCGGCGCCGTCGATCAGGTGACAGCCCAGCATCCGCGTGCACGCGCTCCCCTGCATCCGCTCGATGGCGCCCGGCCGCTGATAGATACCCCAGTCGCTGCTTCCGGCGATGAAGATCGCGGGCACGTCGATCGACCGGCCGGAGAACAACTGCAGCTCGGCGGTATCGAGATCTCCGGTGCCGCGCCGGTACCACTGAAGCCCACCCTGGAAGCCGGTCCGTTCATACTCCGCGCTGTAGACTGCAAGCTCGCTGTCGGGCAGCCAGCGGCACGCGGCGATCTCGGCGGGCGACGGCATCTCATGCGCGACCGTCTCCGCCATCGTCTCGTTCAGGTCCATGACGTAGTAGGTCGGCATCTTCGCCAGTTCCTCGGCGGTCCAACCCTTCAGCCGGAACGGCTTGTTCTGCCGCCAGTCGGCGCTCTTGTGGTGGTAGTAGGCGCGCAGGAACGCGTGCACACCCTGCCGGCAATGCCACATGTCGGCATTGGCCGGCCGCGTCGAATAGTACCACTGATAGTGCTTGCGCGGCCGGTCCAGCTTCGCCAGGGCATCGTGGATGTCGGGACCGGTCGCCGCCTTCGGCCGCGCATTGTCCGCGGTGTCGAACGGCAGCGCGGGCGGGCCCGCGAATGGCGCGCTCATCAGCGCCACGGAGCGGAACACGTCAGGCCGCACCAGCGCACACCAGGCGGCGACCGGAGAGCCGAAATCATGTCCCACCACCGCCGCCACCGAGCGATGGCCGAGCGCCGAGACCAGCCCAAGCGCGTCCCGCACCGCGTTCAGCAGCCGGAAGGAACGCAGGTCCGCCTCGGAATCGTAGTCCGCGCTCCAGCCGGTGGTGCGCCCGTAGCCCCGCAGATCGGGGGCCACGACATGGAACCCCGCGGCGGCGAGCGGCGGCATCACCTTGCGCCAGGACCAGGCAAGTTCGGGGAAACCGTGCAGCAGCAACACGCACGGCCGGCCCCGCTTCTCGAAGCCGGCCTCCAGCATGTGGATCCGCAGGCCATTGACGTCGTCCACGAAGCGCGAGCGGATGCCGGGCGGCAGCACGGCCTGATCCAACGGTGCCAGATCGGTCATGTTCATCGCCGCTCCCAAGCCTCGGCGCGATCGAACGCGGCCTCGATGCGCTCGTGGCGCGCCTTCACCGCTTGCCGTTCGGCGGCGTGCGTCAGGACGTAGAACTCGTTGTGCTGGATCGCGTGCAGCACGCGCTCGCCGACCGCCTCGGGTGCCAGACCATGTCCCATCGCGCCGCGCAGCGCCTCCTGCTGCGGGCGGGCATAGGGGCCGCCGAAGCGCTCCGGACGCGTGCCGGCCGAAGCGAAAATCTGCGTCTGCACCGCCCCCGGGCAAAGCACCGACACCCCGATCCCGGCCTCCTCCACCTCCTGCTCAAGCGCCTCCGACAGCGCGACAACCGCGTATTTGGTCATCGAATAGGCGCCCTGATTGCGTCCGCGCCGCACAAAGAAGCCGGAGATCGAGGCGGTGTTCACCACATGCCCGCCCTCGCCATGGCTGCGGATCATCGGCACGAAGGTCCGGATGCCGTTGATCACGCCGAGCATGTTGACGCCGATCACCCAGTTCCATTCGTTGACGGTGACGTCTTCCACCCTGCTGCCGTGCATGGCGACGCCGGCGTTGTTCACCGCCACGTGCAGCTTGCCGAACGCCTGCTCTGCCGCGCGGCCGGCCGCCGCGACCGAGTCCGCATCCGACACATCCACCAGCACATCGATTGCCCTGGCGCCGAGCGCCTCGATATCGCGCCGGATGCTGGTCAACGGACCCTGCTGGATGTCGGCCAGGACAAGGTTCATGCCGGCCCGGGCCAGCGCCTTCGCGATGCCCGAGCCGATGCCGGACGCGGCACCGGTGACGATGGCCGTCCTGCCCTTCAGTTCCTGCATTGGCTGCTCCCTGCTCTGGCGTGACCGTTGGCGTGACCCTCCCATGATACGTCGGCTCGGCGGCCGGTCCCAAACTTGACCCTCCGCGCCGGCGACCCTACACGCGCCGCATGAGCGGAACCCCAGACACGACTCCCGGCGATGTCGCGGCAGCCACCGAACGGGCGCGTGTGCTTGCGCAGGCGCTGCCGTTCCTGCGCCGCTACGCCGGCGCCACCATCGTGGTGAAATACGGCGGCCACGCCATGGGCGAGGAAGACCTCGCGGTGCAGTTCGGCAGCGACATCGCGCTGCTGAAGCAGGTGGGCGTGAACCCTGTCGTCGTGCATGGCGGCGGCCCGCAGATCAACGCCATGCTGAAGCGGCTCGCCATCCAGTCCACCTTCATCGACGGGTTGCGCGTCACCGATGCAGCCATGGTGGAAGTGGTGGAGATGGTGCTCGCCGGCACCGTCAACAAATACGTCGCCAGCCTGATCACGCGGGCCGGTGCGCTTGCCGTCGGCGTCTGCGGCAAGGATGGCGGCATGATCCGCGCGCGCAAGCTCACACGCACGAAGAAGGACCCGGACAGCAACATCGAGCGCGTGCTCGATCTCGGCTTCGTCGGCGAGCCGGAGCATGTCGATGTCCGCGTGATCCATGCGTTGACCGGTGCCGGCCTGGTGCCGGTGATCGCCCCGGTCGGCCTCGGCGCGGATGGCCAGACTTACAACATCAATGCCGACACCGTGGCCGGTGCCATCGCCGGCGCGCTCGGCGCCACGCGCCTGCTCATGCTGACCGACGTCGCGGGCGTGCTGGACAACGACAAGCGGCTGATCCCGGAGATGAGCATCGCCGAGGTCGAGGCGGGCATAAGCAGCGGCATGATCACCGGCGGCATGATTCCCAAGGTGGAGAATTGCATCGACGCCGTACGGCGTGGCGCCAAGGGTGCCGTGATCCTCGATGGCCGCGTGCCGCACGCCTGCCTGCTGGAATTGTTCACCGAGGCCGGACCGGGGACGATCATCAAGCCTTAGAACACGTTCGGCATAACTGGAATCTCGCCCGAATGATGGGTATCGCTGCGCTCAACCCATCCTACGCCGCAGTCTGTAGGATGGGTTGAGCGCAGCGATACCCATCACGATTGGCGAAGCTCGCTCGCGTTTCCGGTCACCCTGAACCCGCTATAGCGGCGGCTCGCCCTGAATGCGTCAACGTCCCATCCGGCCCAGGAATTCAAGCTGCCAGCGCATCTCCTCGACGGCCAGTGGGAAGTTGCCGCCCGGGCCGGCGGTCAGCAAAGCATCGGGTGCCAGGCGCGCCAGCAGGCTTTGCAGCGCGACGGCCGCACGCATGGTGAAGCCCGCCTGCCAGACCAGGCTTACCAGCCCCTTCGCGCTGCGCAACGATGCGGCGCGATCCACCACGGAAACCGAAGTGCCAGCGGCCACCGCAAGCAATGCCGCGGCATACCGGGCCTCCCCGCGCCGCGCCGCGTCCAGCACTGCCTCCTCGGCGAGCTTGCCGTGTTCGGCCAGGGCGCGCGCATCGGCCAGCGCCTGCTCCGCGGTCGGCTTTGCCCGGTCCGCCGGCTCCTTGGCATCGAACTGCAACCGGGCGAGGAGCCGGCTGCGCAGCTCCTCGGCGAGCGGCGGAGCGAGGTCCGCGCGCGTGGCCAAGACCTCGAGCAGATGCGTCGCCACGATCTCCGACAGCATTCTCGCGGCGCGCGGAGGCAACGATGGGCGGCGCACCAGAGGCTCGTGCCAGTCGGTATGCTCGACTGAACGTGCGACCAAGGCGTCCAGGGTCGCCTCACGGATCTGCGCCAAGGGGTTGGCAAGCATGGCGCGGATCGCGACGTTGTCGGCCGATGCAGCAATCGCATCGGACACGGCTTCGTCCAGCCGCGCCCGCCGAGCCACCGCGAGTGTGGTGCCGGGTGCGGGAGCCTTCGCCAGCAGGGCGAGCAGATCATAGGTGGTCAGCAGCGGCGAGAGACGGATCACCGGTTCGCTCACTGACACCTCCGTGTCGTGGGCCAGGCGCAGGATCAGCTCCCGTGGCGCGGCTGGCATATCCTTCACCGCGTCGGCGATGGTGGCTCGCACCCGTACCGCTTCATCGGCGACCAGTGCCGTAAGCGTCTGCCAGGTCTCACGGCGCAGTTGCGCCTGATCCGCCGCCGACAGGCTGGGCGCGAGCGCTGCCAGCTTGCGTGCCAGCAGGATGCGCACGCGCTCATCGGGGTCGCCCGCCAGTGCGTCATTCGTCTGCGACGGGGCGGCGGGGTTGAGCGCCAGCGCCGCCCGGACGGTAACCGAGGAGTCGCCTGCCAGATCGCGCAACACATCGGGCTCGGTGGCCGTGCTGGCACCCAGGCGTACGCGTGTCGCCTCGCCGGAAGCGACCTTGCGGCCGGGCTTCAGCCCCAGGTCGTCGCCGCCAAGCCCGTCACGCGAAGATGTGCCGCTCACGCCGCCTCCTCGATCGAGACCCGCCAATGGCCGCGGCCGGTCCGCTTGACCTCGTACATCGCCCGGTCGGCGCGGCGCAGCAGGCTGTCGACCGGCTCGTCGCTGCCGGCAGCCCTTGTGGCAATGCCGACCGACACGGTCGGCGTCGTTCCCTCGTCGCCCACGATTGCGCGCAATTCGCGCGGCACCTCCAGGCAGAGACGCTCCGCACGCTCGGCGGTGGTCATGTGGTCGGCACCATCCATCCAGAGCGCAAATTCGTCGCCTCCCAGCCGGGCGACGAGGTCGCTCGGGCGCACCGTGTCGCGCAGTATTCTGGCTGTACGCAGCAGGACCTGGTCCCCCACCTCGTGGCCTAGGCGGTCATTCACCGGCTTGAAGTAGTCGAGATCGGCGAACAGCAGCGTTCCCGGCTGGTCCTCGCGGTCCAGACGGTCGATGCGCCGCGCCATTTCTTCCAGGAAGGCGCGGCGGTTCAGCAGGCCGGTCAGTGGATCGGTCCGCGCCTGCTGCACCATCTCGTGCTGGATCGCCTCATGCTCGAGCACCATGCGGATCAGGCTGGCCGCGGCATTGATCAGCAGCTTGTCCTCAGGGTCCCAGCAGCGTGAGCCGGGCGAGCGCCAGAGCGCCAGGCCGGCATGCGCACCGAACCGCGTATGGCAGACGGCGACCACGACCGGCCTGCCATCCTCCCCGGTGGCGTCCGCCGGCCCCCTTGCTTCGGCAAGCAGGGAAGTCGCCTTGGGCAGCACTGCTTCCGCACTCCCGCCGGCCCGGTGCACCAGAACGACGCCACCCTCGCCGTGCAGGTCGATCACCGCGGCGCCCTCGGCACCGAGGGCATTGATCAGTGCATCGAGCGCCGCCTGCATCATGCGCGCCGCCAGCACCTCCTGGCCCATGCGCCACAGGATATGGTCCAGGATCTCCCCGCGGCGCAGTGCGGCCGCCACGCGGCCCTGGGATTCGTCGTATTCGGTCCAGTCCACGCCGATGCCGCGGGTTCCCACAATGCGCGCCTCGGTGTCGAACAAAGGCGCGGCCGAAAAGGCGAGCAGGGCGGCACTGCCGTCGGCCCGGTTGAGCCAGACCTGCCGGCGGCGTACCGGCGCGGCGACGCGGAACGGATTGAAGCCGTTGGCCTTGGTGCCACCGGTCAGCAGCAGTTCTGCAGGCTGGCCGATCAGCGTGGCGGTCGACCATCCCAGCGAGGGTTCTGGGATGACGAAGACGAAGCGGCCCCACTCGTCGGTCTCGTACGCCAGATCGGCTCCCATGGTCACCAGGTCGCGCCAACGCTGCCGGCTGTCCAGCAACGCATGGCGCAAGGTTGCGTTGGTCCGGGCCGGGGTGCTCGGGCTGTCGGCGATCGTCTCGTTCATGACGCGGTGGTCCTGTCCCGGGACGTCTCATTAGACACGATCGGTGCTAACGAAGCGTTGCTGTCCCGCGTTGACAGGCCCCTGGCGCCTGCGCATGGTCCGGCCGGCACCTGCCCCGCCTGAGATCATTACGAAGGATGTCGCCGGATGAGCCAGCACGCGCTGCAGCAGCCGATCGAGGACCTCTGGGAACGGCGGGACTCACTCTCATCCGCCACCGGCGGCGCGGCGCGGCAGGCGGTGGAAGCGGCGCTCGATGCACTGGATTCGGGTGCGGTGCGCGTGGCCGAGCCCACGCCGGGTGGCTGGCGGGTCAACCAGTGGCTCAAGAAGGCGGTGCTGCTATCGTTCCGGTTGAACGATTCCGCGCCCATGGAGGGGGCGGGCGGTGCACCGGTGTTCGACAAGGTGCCGCTGAAGTTTGCCGGCTGGGGCGCCAACCGCTTCCGCGACGCGGGGTTCCGCGTAGTCCCCGGCGCGGTGGTCCGCCGCTCGGCCTACGTCGCACCGGGGGCAGTGCTGATGCCGAGTTTCGTCAATGTCGGCGCCTATGTCGGGCGCAATACCATGGTCGACACCTGGGCGACGGTGGGAAGTTGTGCGCAGATCGGCGCCAATTGCCACCTGTCGGGCGGAGTCGGCATTGGCGGCGTGCTCGAGCCGCTGCAGGCCAATCCGGTGATCATCGAAGACGACTGCTTCGTC
>JBGPND010000252.1:0-6651 GCA_041487355.1 Acetobacteraceae bacterium
GAGGGAGCGGCGACAAGTGTCAGCAGCAACGGCGGTTGGTATAAACTGGGTATCAGCAGGGTTCCATTACCTCGTTGCGCAGGACCACCTTGCTTGGCGTGACCGCAAGATCGCGTCAGACCAGCAGCCCTTCATGGGCAGAAGGGCGGCCACTCATCGCCTCCTGCAGGTCGGAGAGAAAGTTGACGTAGCCGTCGCGCAGGCTGCGGCCGCCGGTCGCAAGCGTGGCTTCGATCACTTCGGGGTTCAGCCAGGGGATGTTCGACGGTGAGAACACGTCCACCCATTGCCTTGTGGCGAAGGAAACGATTTGTCCGTTCGCCTGGCCGACGCCTTCCGGTGGGCGCGCGAATTCAGTCCACCATTCCTCAGCAAGAAGAAACGCTTGGCAGATCCGGTTGAAGGGCGGGTTCGGCCAGGACGGATTGGCAAAGCGGTGGTCCGTTGGCGGCGGGTTGATCGTCGCCTTGCCGAGCGCGACCTCCGCCAGACGCTGCCATTGGGTGATCGCCAGACGGGCGACGTGGCTGCAGCGGACCGGGGTGTTGGCGAGATGCAGCGCCCAATCCGTCAGAGCGAGAATCTGACCGACCGGGGAAGCCCGAAGCTGGCGCGCCCCTGTTGCGGCGTGGATCAGGTGATCGAGGCCTAGATAGGCGTCCAGGGTCCCGGACGAGCCCAATCGTGTGGACGTCCCAAGCGCGGTCGTCTCGATCTGCCGCGACGTGGCTACCTGCGTGCGCGCGTCATCCATCGCCAATGTCTTCGGTCGCCGCGCACGGCATCGACCATGGGATGTCTACCAGGGTTCCTGTCGAGCTCGGTTGATCTACGTCAATGCAGGCCAGGCGCTTCCAGTTTCCACTGCGCTGGCGGGCTAAACGTGCCGTGCCTAGAGACAGGGAAACGACATGACCATGGACGTCGGCAGCATCATGACGCGGGCGGTGATCACGGCCGGGCCAGACGACACCGTGAGGACTCTTGCTGCATTGTTCACCAAGCACGGAATCAGCGCGGTGCCGGTCTGTGACAAGGACGGAACGCTGCTTGGCGTCATCAGTGAAGGTGACCTGATGCGCCCCTTCGGACAGGCCAACAAGTTGCGACGTGATTGGTGGCTTGGCCTGCTCGCGGAGGGAACCGAGCTCGCGCCCGAGTTCCTGGACTACGTGCGGCTCGACAGCCGGCGCGCCCGGGACCTGATGACCGCACCAGCCATTACCGCCACCGAGGACGCGTCGGTCAATGAGATCGCTGACCTGTTACAACGTCATCGCATCAAGCGGGTACCGATCGCCAAGGACGGCAAAGTGATCGGCATCGTCAGCCGCGCCGATCTCGTCCGGGCCGTGGCGCGGACGCCGGACGCGATGGTCAACTCAGACTGAGCCCGCGACCGGACCGAAGTGCCGATTTCGCGTCCGGTCTCGCAGCGGCCAGGTAGCAGCCATGCCGCAGGCTGATTTCGTATCACCTCATGCCACCATCACCGCGGTCCGCGGGGCGGTCGTCGATGTGACGTTTCCGCACGGACCGTTGCCTCAGATCAACGAGGCGCTCCGGATTGAATGGGATCGGCATGGTGAGCTGCTCGCCGAGGTGCAGAGTCATCTTGATGCACACACCGTGCGAGCGATCGCATTGCAGGCGACCGCCGGGCTGTCACGCGGGACCAGGGTGACCGCGACAGCTGCACCGATCACTGTGCCTGTCGGCGCGCAAGTGCTTGGGCGGCTGCTCGACGTCATCGGCGAAATCCGCGATGGCGGAGCTCCCTTGCCGGCCAATACACCGCGTTGGCCGATCCATCGTGCACCGCCGAAACTGGCGCAGCAGACGGCGGCGACCGCGATGTTCGAGACCGGCATCAAGGTGCTGGACCTGCTGATGCCGCTCGCGCAGGGCGGCAAGGCCGCGATGTTCGGCGGTGCCGGCGTGGGCAAGACGGTCCTGGTGATGGAGCTGATCCATGCCATGGTGACACGATACCAGGGCATTTCCGTCTTCGCCGGCATCGGTGAGCGGTCCAGGGAGGGGCACGAGCTGCTGACCGACATGCGCGCCTCCGGCGTGCTCGAACGCACTGTTCTCGTCTATGGCCAGATGAACGAGCCGCCAGGCGCTCGCTGGCGCGTTGGACTGACCGCTCTCACCATGGCCGAGTTCTTCCGCGACCATGAGCACCGGAACGTCTTGCTGCTGATGGACAACGTGTTTCGCTTCGTGCAGGCCGGCAGCGAAGTTTCCGGATTATTGGGACGGTCGCCGTCACGCGTGGGCTATCAGCCGACACTGGCCACGGAAGTTGCGGCATTGCAGGAACGCATCGCGTCGGTGGCGGGCGCCGCGATCACCGCCATCGAGGCGGTCTATGTGCCCGCGGACGACTTCACCGATCCGGCGGTGACCGCCATCTCCAGCCATCTGGACAGCGTGATCGTGCTGTCACGCGCGATGGCCGCCGAGGGGATCTATCCGGCGGTCGATCCGCTTGCCTCCTCGTCTATTCTGCTCGATCCGCTGGTGGTGGGCGCCGAGCATTACGTGCTGGCAGAGCGGGTGCGCGAGACGATTGCGCACTATCGGGAGCTGCAGGATGTGATCTCGCTGCTCGGCGTCGAGGAGCTCGGTGCGCAGGATCGTTTGCTGGTCGCGCGGGCACGGCGGCTGCAGCGATTTCTGACCCAGCCCTTCACCGTCACCGAGGCGTTCACCGGGACCGACGGCCGATCCGTAAGACTTGCGGATACATTGGCGGGCTGTCGCGCTATCCTTGACGGTGAGACCGATGAGTGGGCGGAGAGTTCGCTCTACATGATCGGCAGTATCGAGGAAGCGCGGCAAAAGGAGCGCGGCCGCGAACGCGCCGCTGCACCATGAGGCTGCTGATCTCCGATCCGACGAACGTGGTGGTGGACCATGCGGATGTGGTGTCGGTCCGTGCGGAGGATGAAAGCGGCAGCTTCGGCATCCTGCCTGGGCATGCTGATCTGCTGACCGTGCTGACACCATCCGTCGTGGCGTGGCGCCATGCCGACGGGCGCGTGGACTGGTGCGCGGTGCGCCGTGGCGTGCTGACGGTGCGCGGCGGCAAGGAGGTGGCGATTGCCACAAGGCAGGCGCAGCTAGGCGATGACCTCGATGAGCTCGAGCATGCCGTGGTTGCACGGTTTCGCACTGAGGCTGACGCTGAGCGCGTCGCGCGGGTTGCCGCCACGCGGCTGCACATGCAGGCGATTCGGCAGATCGTGCGAGCATTGCGGCCCGGCCAACGGCCGGAGATCGCCCAGTGACAGAAGAGCCCGATGGTCTGTTGCACTCGGTCCGGGCACGCCGTGACCGCCGGAAACGTTGGCTGCGCGAGGGTGAGCCATCCTTGGGTCGTCATCTGGCGCAGGTGGGCGTGCTGGGTTGGACGATTGTCGTGCCGGCGCTGATCGGCATCTTTGTCGGCCGTTGGCTCGATCGTCGGTTCGCGACCGGCATCTTCTGGACCGGGCCGCTGCTGATGTTGGGCGTGGCACTCGGCTGCTGGTCGGCCTGGAAATGGATGCAGGGCAAATGACCATGCTCACAGCAGCGATCTTCCTGTCACTTGGGTTCACGGCGGGGACACTGTTTTTTGCGCTGCTGCGTTGGAACACGTCGCTCTACCTGCGGGGTGGCACCTTGGCCTTCGCGGTGGCCCTCCAGGGGGTTCGCGTCGCTTCTCTGGGCGGGCTGCTTGTGCTGACCGCATTGCATGGAGCGTTGCCGCTGCTGTTGACCGCTCTGGGATTGCTGATCGCCCGTCCGGTTGTCCTGCGTTGCATGACTTGTGGTGCGGCATGACCGGCTCGCCGCTCGCTCTCAGCGTTGTCTTTACGCTTGGCCCGGTCCCGGTCACGACGCCCGTCGTGGCGACCTGGGGTATCATGTTGCTGCTCGCCGGCGGTAGCTGGCTCGTCACGCGCCGGCTGTCGCTGCATCCCTCAGGCCGCCAGGCAGCGTTGGAACTGCTGGTGGAGACAATCGCCACGCAGATCCGCGATACCATGAGCACCGAACCAGCCCCCTACCTGCCGCTGATCGGGACGCTGTTCCTCTTCATCTTCACGGCCAACTGGTCATCCCTCGTACCGGGCGTCGAACCGCCGACCGCGCACCTCGAGACCGACGCGGCGCTCGCGCTGATCGTGTTCCTGGCGACGGTCTGGTTCGGCATCCGCTCACGCGGGGTGCGCGGTTTCCTGGCGACCTTCGCCGAGCCCACCGTCATCATGATCCCGCTCAACCTGATCGAGACGGTGACCCGCACGTTCTCGCTCGTGGTCCGCCTGTTCGGGAATGTAATGAGTGGCGTGTTCGTCATCGGCATCGTGCTGTCCCTGGTCGGATTGCTGGTGCCGATCCCACTGATGGCCCTTGAGCTGCTGACCGGTGCTGTGCAGGCCTACATCTTCGGCGTGCTCGCCATGGTCTTCATCGGCGGCGCCATCAGGGCGCATGAGCCGGACAGCAGGAACGGAGAGGCGAAACCATGAACCTGATCCAGATCGCCAGCATCCTGGGCGCGGCGCTTGCCGTGTCATTTGGTGCGATCGGCCCGGCGCTCGGCGAGGGACGCGCGGTCGCGGCGGCGATGGATGCGATCGCGCGTCAGCCGGAAGCGGCAAACACGCTGTCCCGCACGCTGTTTGTCGGGCTCGCGATGATCGAGACCATGGCGATCTATTGCCTGGTGATCGCACTGCTGCTGCTGTTCGCCAATCCCTTCGTGCATTGAGCCATGCACATCGACTGGTGGACGCTGGCGCTGCAGACGGTCAACGTCCTTGTCCTGGTCTGGCTGCTCGCTCGCTTTCTGTTTCGTCCAGTCAGGACCATCATTGCCGAACGCCACGCAGCCGCCGAGAAGCTGCTGTCCGACGCTGCCGCGGTGCGTGCACGGGCGGAGACCGACGCAGCAGAGATTCAGCGTCGTTTACAGGGTGTCTCCGCCGAGGCGGAGCGCATACTCACTGAGGCGCGGGCCCATGCCGAGGCAGAGCGGGCGAAGCTGCTGCAACAGGCCGCCGAGACGGTGTCCCACACGCATGATGAGGCAAAGGCCGCCATCGAAAATGACCGCCTGACCATGGAGCGCGCACTGCGGCAACGGACCGGCGACCTTGCGATCGCCATAGCACGTCGGCTACTGCAGCGGCTGCCGGCGAGGACGGCCACGGTGGCACTGCTCGAAGCGCTTACGGCGGCGGTTACCGAGCTCCCCGGGGAGGAGCGTCGCAATCTGGCTGCTGCTGGAGGCCCGCTCGATATTGTCACCGCCGTGCCGCTGGATGAGCGTCAGCAGACGGAATGCCGGAACATGATGGGCCGGGTACTTGGCCGAGCGCCAACTCTGGTCTTCCGGACGGATCCCAAGCTGATCGCCGGGGTAGAGCTGCACACGGCGCAGATGTTGATCCGCAATAGCTGGCAAGCCGATCTGGAGCACATCGCCGGCGAATTGCGCCAGGACGAACAGCATGACGCTGGATCCGAACACCTGGTTTGAACAGGCCCGCGCGCGGGTGGATGCAGTTCCGCTGCGTCCAGAGTTCGATGAGATCGGACGCGTCCAGTCTGTCGGTGACGGCATCGCTCTGATCGCGGGCCTGCCGCGCGTGTGCCTGAATGAACTGCTGCGCTTCGACAAGGGACAGTTCGGGATTGCCCACATCCTGAACCGCGACACCATCGGGTGTGTCCTGCTGGACGAAGGCGAGGGGATCGAGGCCGGCGACATCGTGCGCGGCACCGGAGAGGTGGTGCGGGTGCCGGTCGGACCGGCGTTGCTCGGCCGTGTCGTCGATCCGTTGGGACGCGCCCTGGATGACGGGCCGGCCGTTACGGCTGTCGCGTACGCACCGATCGAGCAGCCGGCCCCGGACATTATCGAACGCGACGCGGTCACCGAGCCGGTACAGACCGGCATTTTAGTTATCGACTCGTTGTTCGCACTCGGCCGTGGCCAGCGGGAGCTCATCATCGGGGATCGCGCGACCGGCAAGACCGCGATTGCAGTCGACACGATCATCAATCAGAAGTCGAGCGATCTGATCTGCGTCTACGTCTCGGTGGGCCAGAAGTCCTCCACCGTGGCACGGATTATCGATGCGGTACGCCGGCACGGCGCGCCGGAACGATGCATATTCGTGGTGGCGCATGCCGCCGCGATGCCCGGGCTGCAATGGATCGCGCCGTTCGCCGGCTTCACCATGGCCGAGTTTTTCCGCGACCGCGGACAGCATGCGGTCATCGTGATCGACGATCTGACGAAGCACGCGGCGACCCATCGGGAGATCGCGCTGCTGACGCACCAGCCACCGGGGCGCGAAGCCTATCCGGGCGACGTCTTCTACCTGCACGCGCGGTTGCTCGAACGTGCGGCGAAGCTGTCGCCGGCGCGGGGCGGCGGCTCGCTGACCGCCCTGCCGATCGCCGAGACCGATGCTGGCAACCTGAGCGCCTACATCCCAACCAATCTGATCTCGATCACCGACGGGCAGCTCGTGCTCGACGCCAAGCTGTTTCATGAGGGGCACATGCCGGCGATCGATGTCGGTACCAGTGTGAGTCGAGTTGGCGGCAAGACGCAGGCACCGGCGCTGCGCGAGCTGACCGGCA
>JBGPND010000253.1:0-6645 GCA_041487355.1 Acetobacteraceae bacterium
AATTCAGTGCATCCGGGCTATGCGGATACGCCGCTGACCATGCAGCGCTTCAGCGATCCGGCCGTGCGCCAGATGCTGCTCGATCGCACGCCGATGGGGCGGCTCGGCACCGCCGAGGATATCGCCAATGGCGTGCTGTTCCTGGCGTCCGACGAAGCATCCTGGGTCACCGGCTCGGAACTGGTGATCGATGGCGGCATGACGGCGCAGTAAGCCCATATCGGTCCACGGCTCGGCCGCGCGCTGCTGGGGGCCGGCCATCCAGCGGCCAAAGTCAGGAAACGGGTGGCGTTGGCTCTGAACGCCTATACCGCCGTTGTTGCCCGTGCTGCACCCTTGCACGTGTGTCTGCTTCGGAGAGGTCGCCCGGATTGGGCAAGCGACCGAAGTGGGCGCAGAGCCGCTGCGGTCCCGGAGCCCGCGAATGACTCCTTCCAGGATCCGACGCGCCGCTGCGTTTTGACTGGGTAGGGTCGAGAGCGGTCATCCATCAACCGGATACCAAGCGCCTGATTTTGCCCACTAGGCTCCGGCCGACCGCCAATCCGCCAGCGTCTCGCGGTCCGGGTGCTGGTAGCCGACGCTACGGTCAGGTCCTTGGGTGGCCGCCGGTCAGCATCGGTTGGCGTTGCTCATGCATCGCGGTCGCCGATCCGCTACTGCACGATCATGCCTGTCAGCAGATAGGCCTGCGCCATCACGAGCAGACCGACCAGACACGCCAACGCGATCGAGTGCCAGAACACGAAGCGCAGGATCGAGCCTTCGTGGCCGAACCAGTTGGTCGCGGTGGATGCCACGACGATGGACTGGGCATCGATCATCTTGCCCATCACGCCGCCCGAGGAATTCGCAGCACCCATCAGGATGGGCGACAGCCCGAGCTGTTGCGCGGTGATCTTCTGCAATCCTCCGAACAGCACGTTCGAAGCCGTGTCGGAACCGGTGAGCGCCACGCCGAGCCAGCCCAGCAAGGTGCCAAAGAACGGATACAGGAAGCCGGCATGGGCAAAGGCCAGGCCCAGCGTCGCATCGACGCCGGAATAGCGGGTGAGCGTGCCGATCGCCAGCATCGCCGAGATGGTGATCAGCGAGTACCGTACCACCCAGATCGTGCGGCCGTAGGCACGGATCAGCCCCATGGGCGAGAAGCCCATGATGAATCCGGAGATGATCGCTGCGATCAGCATGCCGGTGCCGGTGAAGGACAGATAGGTGAAGGCGAACACCGCGGCTTCCTTGGTAGGCTGCGCCACCACCGGCGGGACCTTGAGGACGAGGTTGTGCAGCCCGTCGACGGCATAATTCCAGGTGAAGATCGGATTGACCGCGGCCTTGAACCAGCCCGTGCCCCAGACCAGCAGAATGACGCACACGATCAGCCAAGGCATGATCGCTGCCCGGACTTCGGCTGGCGTCGCGCGCGTTGTCGGCGCCGCGGCGACGGGCGGCATGGTCGCCGCGGACTCGTCGCGCGTGCGCAGCGCCGGCGAGAGCCAGAGTTGCCTCGGCTGCCAGACCTTCAGGAACAGGATCAGGCAGGCCATCGAAATCAGCGACGCGCCGATGTCGACGATCCACGGATTGACGAAGTTGGAGATCAGGTATTGCGGAATGGCGAAGGAGACGCCGCTGACCAGGATCGCCGGCCAGACCTCCAGCATCCCGCGCCGACCGGCGAAGGTCCAGATCAGCCAGAACGGCACGATCAGCGAGAAGAACGGCAACTGGCGTCCCACCATGGCGCCGAGCAGGTAGGGATCGAGGCCGGTCACCGAGGCAAGGCCCGCGATCGGCGTGCCGAGCGCGCCATAGGCGACAGGCGCGGTATTGGCGATGAGCGACAGGCCCGAGGCCGCCAGCGGCGAGAAGCCGAGCCCGATCAGGATGGCTCCGGTCACCGCGACCGGCGTGCCAAAGCCCGAGGCACCCTCGAAGAACGCACCGAAGGCGAAGGCGATCAGCAACAGTTGCAGCCTGCGGTCGACGGTGACGCCACCGATGGTCTGCTGCAAGGTTGCGAAGGCGCCTTTCTCGAGAGTTAGGCGATACAGGAAGATGACGTTGAGGACGATCCAGCCGATCGGAAAGAAGCCGGTGGCGATGCCGAGGATGGTGGCGCGGATTGCCAGCCCCGCTGGCATGGTGAAGACGACCGCCGCGACCAGGGTGGCCGCAGCCAGCGCAATCAGGGCCGCGGCATGTGCCTTGACCTTACCTGAGGCAATCAGGACGAGCAGAGTGACGACCGGAATTGCGGCTGCCAAAGTGGAGAGGACCTGGTTCGAAAATGGGTCGTAGACCTGGTTCCACATTGTTTCCCCCTGTCGCGCGTTCGGCTTTGCGCCAGTTCTACCCGGATTCGACTCGACGAATGGCCGATGCTACCGCCTGGTGGATGCGCCATGAATATCTGTTTGGCAACATTCTGGGAGGCATGTGATGCGCGCCGTGTGGTACGATCGGCAAGGCCCCGCGAGGGATGTGCTCGTCTGCGGCGAGTTGCCCACGCCGGAGCCAGGCAGCTACGAAGTCCGCGTGCGGCTGGAAGCGGCCGGGGTGAACCCGTCGGACACCTATCGTCGTCGCGGCCCGGCGCCCGCCATGGAGTATCCACGGGTCGTGACCAGCAGCGACGGCGCCGGCGTGGTGGATCGCGTTGGCGCCATGGTGCCGGAGAGCTGGGTCGGCAAGCGTGTCTGGCTGTACAATGGACAACGCAACGGGCGCTGGATGGGCACCGCGGCGGAATACATCGCGCTGAACGTCGACCTGGTGACCGAACTGCCGCCGCAAGTATCCTTCGCCGAGGGCGCGACGCTCGGCGTCCCGTGCATGACGGCGTATTACTGCGTGTTCGTCGGCGGCCCGGTGCAGGGGCGGACGTTGCTGGTGACCGGTACCGCCGGAGCCGTCGGCCATTATGCGGTGCAGCTTGCCAAGTGGGCGGGCGCCACGGTGATCGCCACGGTGAGTTCGGACGCAAAGGCGGAGCGTGCCCGCGCGGGCGGCGCCGACGCCGTGATCAACTATCGGCAGGAGGACGTTGCGGCGCGCGTGCGTGAGCTCACCGCCGGCGCAGGCGTGGATCACGTGGTGGATGTCGACTTCGGCGGCAATCTCGCGGCGACACTTGGTTGCGTGCGTGCCAATGGCAGTATCGCGATCTATGCCTCCAATGGCGATCGAACGCCGCGTGTGCCGATTGGCGAACTGATGCAGCGCAATGTCTCGTTGTATCCGATGTCGTTGCCGGGCTCGCCGCACGCATCGCGCAAGCGCGCGCAGGCTGACATCGCGCAGTGGATCGCGACAGAACAGCGCATGTTGTCGGTTGCGGCGAGCTTCCCGCTCTACGAGGCGGCGGCGGCGCATGAGGCGGTGGAGCGCGGTGGCAAGATTGGCACCGTTGTAATCGAGTGCGCGCGGTAGAATTGCGGCTCACCCCATACGCGCGAACACCAGACCCTTCACTCGCCCGCCGTCGACATGCAGCCCAGTGATGCGGTTGCCTGCGTCGCGCAACACACGGCAGTCGAGCCATCCGCGATAGAGCGTCATCGGCGTGTAGACGCGGATGAAGTCGTCGGCGACCGGCTCGATATCCCACGGACCAGCCGACAGCAGCGGACCCACGATGTGCAGCGTAGCGCCGGCGATCGTCCAGGTGGCAGCGATCTCGGGATTGCTGTACCGGCCCGACAGATCCGCCGGCAGAACCGCGCCCGCCGCAACACGGTGCAACGTTTCCCGCACGCCGGCGTCGCGTTCCACCTCGAGCGTATCATTCGATGCCAGCCACATCGTGAAGTCCGCCGAACCGCGGCTGGTGGCGAGGCCGCCATGCTCTGTCGGAATCGTCGTGAAAGCGATGCCGTTCGTGCAGGCAGTGGCGCGGTCCTGCGCATCGATGGCGACATCCACCGTGGCGCCGCTGTCGCGGTTGAGCCAGCGGCCAGGCAGACGCTCCAGCGCATCCGCGTCCGGCATCGACGGCACAGCGTGCACACCCGGCTTGTCTTCCACCAATGCGTCGACGACCTGAAAGGCAAGATCGTGCGGATCGGAGGTGGCGTCGTTGCTGATGCAGATCACCGCCGCGTCGTGATCGGGAATGCGCACGAAGCTGGTCTTGAAGCCCGGCCACAGCCCGTCATGGCCGACGGTCCGCACGCCGCGATGCGTCTTGATGCGCAGGCCACGCGCATAGGTGTTGACGTGGCCGTTGGTGAACGGCGTCAGCGTGGTGAGCGCCTCGGCCAGCGCCGTGCCGCCGACACGCGGCGAGCCGAAATTCGCATGCCACAGCGCCAGATCGGCCACCGATGAGACCAACCCTCCCTCGCCATGCAGCGGGAAATTGTGCTGCGCGCGCAGCCACCCGCCGCCAGGCGCCGGGAAGTAGCCGGTTGCCAGGTTCGGCACCACCTCCGTCGTGCGCTCGACATGGCGCGTGGCGTTCATCCCGAGAGGGGCGAAGACGCGCCGGTCGAGGAATTGGCGGAGCGGTTGTCCGCTCACCTGTTCGACGATGCGGCCGAGGAGCATGAAGTTGGAGTTGCTGTAGAGGTAGCGCGAGCCGGGGGTGAAGTTCAGCCCGCGTTGCCGGCAGACGCCATCCAGCAGGTGCTGCGGCTGACATGGCTGGCCGAGATCGACGCCGCCCAGACGCATGATCTCCAGCATGTCGCGAATGCCGGAGGTGTTGTGCATCAGGTGCGCGAGCGTGATGCGCTGGCCGCGGTCGGGCAGCGCGGGGATGTAGGTGCGAACGTCGTCCTCGATCGACAGCTTACCTTCAGCGGCAAGCAGCAGGATGGCGGCGCAGGTGAACTGCTTGCTGACCGAGGCTATGCGGAAAGCCGTTGCTGGGCCGATCGGTACGCCGAGTTCCAGGCTGGCCATGCCAGCGCTTTCGTGCACCACCAGATCGCGCCCGCACACCACGCCGAGCGTGACACCGGGCGTGTCGGTTCTGTCCCAAGGGACCAGGAGGCGCTGAACGCGGTGATGGAGCAGCTTCAGGTCGAGATTGGTCATGCGACCCGAGGTACCGCGATCAGTGCGCCAGGAAAAGCTTCACCACAAAGGCACGAAGGCACGAAGGCACGAAGGCACGAAGAGATAAACATCCCTTCGTGCCTTCGTGCCTTTGTGGTGAATTTGTCTGTCTACTACGCCTCGATCTCCTCACGATCGATCCCGCCGTCGCCGTCTTCGTCCGGCTTCGGCAGAGCGGGCAACTGGGCTTCGACGATGTCGAAGTCGAGCTTGCCATCCTTCATCGTGACCTTCACCGAACCGCCCTTCACCAGCTTGCCGAACAGCAGCTCCTCAGCGAGCGGCTTCTTGATGTGTTCCTGGATCACGCGGGACAGCGGACGCGCGCCGTACAGCTTGTCGTAACCGCGTTCGGCCAGCCACTCCTTCGCCGCCGACGACAATTCGATCGTCACGTTGCGGTCGGCGAGTTGCGCCTCGAGCTGCATGACGAATTTTTCCACCACGCGCCCGACGATCTCCGGGGTCAGACCGGCAAACGCGATCGTCGCGTCCAGGCGGTTGCGGAACTCCGGGGTGAACAGGCGCTTGATCGCATCCTCGTCCTCGCCCTCGCGGCCCTCTCGGCCGAAGCCGATCGCCTCCTTCGCCAGGTCCGAGGCCCCGGCATTGGTCGTCATGATCAGGATCACGTGGCGGAAATCCACCGACTTGCCGTTGTGATCGGTCAGCTTCCCGTGGTCCATCACCTGCAGCAGGATGTTGAACAGGTCGGGATGCGCCTTCTCGATCTCATCCAGCAGCAGCACGGCGTGCGGATGTTGGTCGATCGCGTCGGTGAGCAAGCCCCCTTGGTCGAAGCCGACATAGCCGGGCGGCGCGCCGAGCAGGCGGGATACCGAATGCCGTTCCATGTATTCCGACATGTCAAAACGGATCAGCTCGATGCCCATGGTCGAAGCAAGCTGCCGCGCCACCTCGGTCTTGCCGACGCCGGTGGGACCGCAGAACAGATAGTTGCCGATCGGCTTCTCTGGCTCGCGCAGCCCGGCACGCGCCAGCTTGATCGCGGCGGACAGCGCCTCGATTGCCTTGTCCTGGCCGAACACCATCGCCTTCAGGTCGCGTTCCAGATTGCGCAGGGTCTCCTTGTCGTCCGCCGACACGCTCTTCGGCGGGATGCGCGCGATCTTGGCGACCATCTCCTCGACGTCGCGCAACGTGACGGTCTTCCGGCGCTTGTGTTCCGGCAGCAGCATGCGCGAGGCGCCGACCTCGTCGATCACGTCGATCGCCTTGTCGGGCAGCTTGCGGTCGTTGATGTATTTCGCCGACAGCTCCACCGCGGCGCGGATCGCCTCGTCGGTGTAGCGCACCTTGTGGTGCTTCTCGTAGTTCGCCTTCAGGCCGCGCAGGATCTTGATGCTGTCTTCCAGCGTCGGCTCGTTCACGTCGATCTTCTGGAAGCGGCGGACCAGAGCGCGGTCCTTCTCGAAGTAGTTGCGGAACTCCTTGTAGGTGGTCGAGCCGATGCAGCGCAGGTTGCCCGCCGCCAGCGCCGGCTTGAGCAGGTTCGAGGCATCCATCGCGCCGCCGCTGGTCGCTCCCGCGCCGATCACCGTGTGGATTTCGTCGATGAACAGG
>JBGPND010000254.1:0-6633 GCA_041487355.1 Acetobacteraceae bacterium
GCCGCCCCACAGCACGAACTGGAAGGCGGGGAAGAACCGCTCGCACTCGGTGATCGCGATGTCCACCATGTCCTCCAGGCTCTCCGCCGATGCGCCGGGCGCCCCGCGCAGCAGCACGGCGTGGCGGAACACCGGCATGCCGTCCTCGCTCTCCATGCCGAAATGCCCGATCCACAGGCGCTCGTTGGCCAGCGCCAGCAGCTCATACAGCGCCGCCCGCCGCTTCTCCGGCACCTTCAGGTCGAAAGCGCAGGTGAAGTGCATGGCGCTGATCTCGTGCGACCAGGAGAAATACAGCCCGTAGTCGCACCAGCGGCCCGGCGCCTCGGCAGCCATCTCCGAGTCGCTGCGCCGGTCGAACGCCCAGTCATTGGCGATGACGATCTGCTCCATGATGTCGAGGGGATTGGCGGCGGTATCGTGGCTGAGGGCCGTCATGGACATGCTTGGTCTCCCATCGTGCAGGAAGGCCGGACGGTTTCCAGGTCACCGAATCTAGCGGTTGCGGGACCAAGTTAACCACGAATCGTAACCTACCGAGCCGGCGCGCCGCGCCGCAAGCCTCAGTCTGCGTCTTTCCGCGTTTCCAGGGCGGCAATCCGCACTTCCAGCGCCGCCAGACGCTGCATCGCCTCGGCGAGCCGCTCTTCGGCCACCTCCTGGCCCGCCTTCGCATTGGCCGCGAGCTCCGCCAGCGCCTCCAGGTCCTCGCGCTTCACCAGGTCGAGTCGGCGAATCGCCTCGTCGATACGCGCGCGCACCAGCGCCTCGGCCTCCTCGCGCAGTCCGGCCAAGGCCGAGAGCGCACCGCCGGCCACACCGGCCAGGTCGTCGAAGAAGCGCGGACGCTCGCTCATCGCTGCAAATCTCCACATTGCTGGCGCGCCGGTCGGGTGCCTTCCGCCGACTCCGGCGGGCTCCTATAACGTCCGCCATGATCCTGGTCACGGGCGGCACCGGCTTCATCGGCTCGAACCTGCACGCGGCCCTGGTGCGCCGTGGCCACGAGACGGTGGTCGCCGACCGCCTGGGCCAGGGCGCCAAGTGGCGCAACCTGGCGAAGCACCCGCCGGCGCGGATCATCCCGCCAGCCGAGATCGACGCCTTCCTGGAGAGCCGTCCACCGCTCGAGATGGTCTATCATCTGGGTGCGGTGAGCGACACCACGGCGACCGCCGGCGACGCGGTATGGCAGGCGAACGTGGAGCTCTCCCGGCGCATCTGGCAGTGGTGCGCCGACCGCGCGGTTCGGCTGGTGTATGCCTCCTCGGCGGCAACCTACGGCGACGGCTCCGCCGGCTTCGACGATGACTGCTCGCCCGCCGGACTGGAACGGCTGCGCCCGCTCAGCCTGTATGGCTGGACCAAGCACGCCTTCGACCTCCTGGTGGCGCGGGCGCTCGCCGCCCACCAGCCGCACCCGCCACAATGGGTGGGGCTCAAGTTCTTCAACGTCTACGGACCGAACGAATACCACAAGGGCCGGATGATCTCCGTGGTCAAGGTCAAGCACGACGAAGTGGCCGCTGGTGGCCCGGCGCGCCTGTTCCGCTCCACCGAGCCTGGACTGGCCGACGGCGAGCAGAAGCGCGATTTCATCTGGGTCGGCGACGTGGTCGACGTACTGCTCTGGCTGCTGGACACGCCGGCGGCGAGCGGATTGCTCAACCTCGGCACCGGCCAGGCACGCAGCTATCTCGATCTGGCGCACGCCGTGTGCGATGCGGCTGGTGTGCCGCGCCGGATCGAGTTCGTGGACATGCCTGAGGCGCTGCGCGGCCAATACCAGTCCTTCACCCAGGCCGAGGTCGGCAGCCTGCGCGCCGCTGGCTATGCGGGGCAGTTCACCCCGCTCGAGGAGGGGGTGCGGCGGTATATCCAGGATTACCTCACCCAGCCCGACCCCTACGTATGATCCCGGTCCTGCTGTTTCCGCAGTTCGATCCGGTCATTGTCCAGATCGGCCCGTTCGGCATCCGCTGGTACGCGCTTGCCTATATCGCCGGGCTGGTGCTCGGCTGGCGGCTGGCGCGCCATCTCGTGCGGCTGGCGCCCGAGGTCGCGACACCGGTGCAGGCAGACGACTTCCTCACCTGGGCGACGTTGGGCGTGGTGCTGGGCGGGCGGCTTGGCTACGTGCTGTTCTACCAGCCGCAGATCTATCTGACCCATCCGGGCATGATCTTCGCGGTCTGGGAAGGCGGCATGAGCTTCCACGGCGGCGCGCTCGGCGTGGCGGTCGCCATCGTCTGGTTCTGCCGGCGCAACGCCATTCCGCTGCTTGGTTTCGCCGACCGCATCGCGGTGTGCGTGCCGATCGGGTTGGGACTCGGACGCATCGCCAATTTCATCAACGGCGAATTATGGGGCCGCGGGGCACCGGACTGGCTGCCCTGGGCGATGATCTTCCCCGCCGCCGGCCCGGAGCCGCGGCATCCCAGCCAGTTGTACCAGGCGCTACTGGAAGGGCTGGTGCTGTTCCTGGTGATGTTCGCGCTGTCCCGCCGCGAAGCCTTGCGGGCCCGGTCCGGCTGGCTGACCGGCGCATTCCTGGTGGGGTATGGCATCGCGCGAATCATCGGCGAGTTCTTCCGCCAACCGGACATCTTCCTGGGCTATCTGGTCGCCGGGGCCACGATGGGTCAGTTGCTGTCCATTCCGATGGTGATCGGCGGCCTCTGGCTGATCCTGCGCACACGCTGATGGAGCGGCGAAGCCGATCCATGCGGCTGGATCACTTCATGGCGCGCGCCAACGCCGCCTATTACGCCACGCACGACCCGTTCAGGGACTTCACCACCTCGCCCGAGATCACCCAGGTGTTTGGCGAGATCCTGGGTCTGTGGGCGGCGGTCACCTGGGATCTGATCGGACGGCCGGACCCGGTGCTGCTGGTGGAGGCCGGGCCGGGCCGGGGCACGCTGATGGCGGACGCCTTGCGGGCAATCGGTCGCGTGGCGCCGGATTTCCGCGCCGCACTGCACCTGCACCTGATCGAGACGTCGCCGCGGCTTCGCGCGATCCAGGCGGAGCGATTGCCGGACGCGATCTGGCACGACGGACTGGACACGCTGCCCGACGCGCCGCTGCTGCTGCTGGCCAACGAGTTTCTGGATGCGCTGCCGATCCGGCAGTTCATGCGGCGCGACGATCTATGGCTGGAGCGCTTCGTCGAAGACGGCAAGTTTATGGAACACCCCGCCATGGGCCCCAGCCAAATCGTCATTCCCGCGCAAGCGGGAACCCAGGGCAAAGGCACCCCCGCGGAGGCCACTGTAGTCGAGCTCTGCGAGCCAGCCCTGGCATTCGCCCGCTCGCTGGGCGCCCGTCTGACCGCTCATCCCGGCGCCGCGCTGTTCCTCGACTATGGGCCCGAACACAGCGGCCCGGGCGACAGCCTGCAGGCCTTGCGCGACGGCCGTCCCGCCGATCCTCTTGCTGAGCCCGGCACCGCCGATCTCACCGCGCATGTCGACTTCGCCGCCTTTGCGGCAGCCGCGCGAGACGCCGGTGCGGCGACGCATGGCCCGCTGCCCCAGGGCGTATTCCTCACCCGGCTCGGCCTGTTCCAGCGCACCGACCGGCTAGCGCGCACCCAGCCACCCGCCAGCGCCTCCGCGCTGATTGAGGCAGCGCGGAGGCTGGCCGAGCCTGATCGGATGGGCCGATTGTTCAAGGCGCTGGCGGTCTGCAGTGTTGGCTGCCCGACACCGGCCGGGTTCGAGGGATAGGCGCCGGCGGCCAGTCGCGCTTCGGCAGGATCCGGATCCGGGCGGCGCAGCCGAATCACCGTTCCATGTGAAGGCAGAACTGTTCAAAGTAGCTGTTGTTGCCGTCGCGAAGGCGCCCTCCTGCGTCCCCGGAGACCAATCAGGACAGGACCCGTTGCATGATTGCTCCCGTTCATCTGGATTGGTTCGCGGCTCCGCAGGGGATACCTCTCGATCGCAATGGGCCGGTCTCCCTCCATTACCAGCCTCCTGTCTCTGACTTCGTGGAGCAGTCGGTCGCCGCGTTGCTCGCGACAGTGGCCGGGCGGATGCCGGACGCAACAGCCCTGTCTGACGGCAACGAAACCCTGACTTATGCCCAGGTTGCCGCGCAGGCCCAGCGGCTGGCAGCACGTATCTCTGTCGAGGTACCCGCTTGGCGTGGTGTGGCGGTGCTATTGCCGAACGGGCCCGCCAGCGTGATCGCGTTGCTGGCTTGCCTGGTGGCTGGACGCGTCTGTCTGGTGCTGAACGCGGATCATCCGACGGAGCGCAATGCCGCGATCCTGCATGAGGCGGGGGCGTTTGCCTCGATCGTGCCCGAGGCGAGCGCGCTGGCCGACATGGGCGGCGCTGCGGTGTTGCATACGATCCCGTTCGAATCAGCCGCGCCTGCCGCCGGCAGAGAGGCGACATTGGCGGCAGCCCCATTCGGTCCCGATGAACCCGCTGTCGTGCTTTACACGTCGGGCAGCACTGGCCAACCGAAAGGCATCGTTCTGTCGCAGCGGACCGTGCTGTCGCGCGCGGCGAACAACATCAATGCCATGCATCTGCGCCCGGCAGATCGTTTCCTGTCGCTTGGCGCGCTCGGTACGACCGCCGGGCTGGTCGCGACCCTGATGGCTCTGTTGTGTGGGACGCCGCAATATGTGCTGTCGGCCAGCGGGTCCGGCATTCGGCGCCTGCTGGAACTGATCCGGGCCGAACGCGTGACGGTCATGTGGGGCGTCCCGGTGCTGCTGCGTGTTTTGTTCGATGCGCCGGGCGCCGCGTCGGCAGTCGCCAGTCTGCGGCTGATCCGGACGTTTGGCGAAAAATTGCTGCAGGTCGATCTGCAAGCCTGGCGGACAGTGTTACCGCCAGCCTGTCATGTGGCAATCACGTATGGGCAGACGGAAGTCACAGTCGCGCAATGGATCGTTCCCCCGGGGTTCACGTCCGATGACGCGATATTGCCTGTCGGCTATCTGCTGCCAGAGCATCGCTATGCGATCCTCGACGAGGTAGGCCAGGCCGTCGCGGCGGGGGAGGTCGGCGAACTCGTGGTGCGCGGTCTCTGTGTAGCGTCCGGCGAATGGCGGCACGGTGCCTGCGAAACCGGGAGAGCGTCGCCCGACCCGTTGCACCCGATGGAGCGCATCTTGCCGACTGGCGACCTTGTTCGGCTCCGCGCGGACGCGCTTCTTGAGGTCGTCGGGCGGCGCGACCGGCAAGTCAAGGTGCGCGGTCAGCGCGTCGAGCCGGCGGAGATCGAAGACTTCCTTCGCCGACTGCCGGGTGTGGCCGATGCCGCAGTCGCCGCACGGCGTCGGGCCGAGGATGCCGACCTCCTCGTCTTCCTTGTCACGACGGCTCGCGTCGATGTAGGGCTAGCCGATCGCGTGCGGGCTGCACTACAGCGCGGCCTCCCGGGATATATGCAGCCACGCCGCATCATGTGCCTTGCCACGCTGCCCCGATTGCCAGGCGGCAAGATCGACGAGGCTGCTCTCCTGGCGCGGGCGTCGGCCGATCACGAGGTAATTGACGCTGGCGGTGGCCCAGTGGGCCGATGACGCGTGCTTGCTCGCGTCCACAAGCGGCACGCGCTAGACGAATGTCCTCCCGCCACAAGGGACGATTCGTGACCGGCTCCCCCGAACCCATCCGCTCCTCCGGGCTTTCAGCCAGCCACGGGTTCTTCACGCGCCTGGGAGGCGTCTCCGGCGGACCCTACGCCAGCCTCAACTGCAGCCTCTCCGGCCAGGACGCGCGCGATGCCGTGCTGGAGAACCGCGCCCGGGCAGCCCGCGCGATCGGTGCGAACCCGGCCGGCCTGGTCGGACTGACGCAGGTGCACGGGCCCGAGGTGGTGCATGTCACGACTCCCTGGCCGCCCGGTGCGGGTCCGCGCGCGGACGCCATGGTGACCGACCGCCCGGATGTCGCGCTCGGCATTGTCACCGCCGACTGTGCGCCCATCCTGTTCGCGGACATGCAATCCGGCGTGGTTGCCGCCGCCCATGCCGGCTGGCGCGGCGCCGTCGCCGGCGTGATCGAGGCGACAATCGCCGCCATGACATGTCTCGGCGCGAATCCGGCGACGACGGCGGCTGCGATCGGACCCTGTATCCGGCAGGATTCTTACGAAGTCGGCGCCGATCTGCGCGATGCCGTGCTGGCCCGCGAGCCATCGCACGGTCGCTTTTTCGCGCCCGGCCGCCGCGAGGCACGCTGGCAGTTCGACCTGCCGGGCTATTGCGCCGCGCGCCTCGCCGCCGCATGCATCCGCTTCGTCGACGTCATCGATGCCGACACCGCCGCCGACGAAGCCCGGTTTTTCAGCCACCGACGCCGCACGCTTGCCGGCGGCGGACCGATCGGCCACCAGATTTCCATCATCACACTCGATTCAGGATAATTCGTGATTTTCCGACAGAGCCTCCTGCTTCTCCTCCCGCTGCTGCTCGCCGCGTGCGGCGATCTGCCGGAGCCCTTCCTGGGCAACCCCGGCGCCACCGCCAGGATGCTGGCGCAGCCGCCGACGCCAAGGCTGGCGGTGCCGCCGCCGGCCAACGCCCTGCTGCCTGATGCCGCAACACGAGAGTTCGCCAGCGCGTTGGCCGCGGGCCTGCGGACACAGGAGGTGCCGGCTGTCGCC
>JBGPND010000255.1:0-6612 GCA_041487355.1 Acetobacteraceae bacterium
GGATGGCTGGCGGGTTCGGCCTCGGACGCACCGGCCGCGGGCGTCGGCACGGCTTGCGCCACCGGCGGCGGCGCGATGCTGGCCGTGCCCTGCGGCGCGGCGCGCACGACGCGGATGCGGCTGTCCTTATCCGCGATCTCGATCTCGGTCAGGCCCGTCTCGGTCAGCACGGCGGCCAGCGCGCGGATCGCGTCGGGATCGAACGGAATGCGGGTCATGCGAGCGCCTCGAGCAGAAGATCGGCCATGGCGGTCAGCGCCAGGGCATAGCCACGCACGCCGAGGCCGCAGATCACCCCCACCGCCGCCTTCGAGACGTAGGACTGCTGGCGGAATTCCTCGCGGCGGTGGATGTTGGTCACGTGCACCTCGATCACCGGCAGCTCGCTGGCCAGCAATGCGTCCATCAGTGCGATCGAGGTGGTGGTGTAGCCGGCCGGATTGATCACGATGCCCTGCGCGCGGCCGCGGCATTCCTGCACCCAGGAGATCAGCTCGCCCTCGCTATTGGTCTGGCGGAAGTCGATGGCGAGGCCAAGCTGATCCGCCGTCTCGGCGCAGAGCTGCTCCACATCGTCCAGCGTCGCGCTGCCGTAGAGATGCGGCTGGCGGAGGCCGAGCATGTTCATGTTCGGGCCGTTCAGCACGGCGATCAGCGGTGGGGACGTCGTTTGCGACATGACAGCGCGCGTAGCATAGCTGGCCGCGCCGGTCCAATCGGTGATCGGCGGGACAGGGCAATCGAGCGAACGCCTGAAAGTCACTCGTCACCCCGAATTCCTGGGTCCCCGCTTTCGCGGGGATGACAACCTATTGAAGCGGCCAGTTTTTTGTCATCCCCGCGAAAGCGGGGACCCAGGGGCCACCTTCACCGCTGGGGCAGTGATGGATTCGTAAGTGAAAGACGAGCGGCCCTGATCGGTGGGATGCCCTTCCTTGCCGCACCGGCCACGGATGACCATACTCGCAGCATGCAGACCGCCGTGACTCTGACGCTGAATGGCGAAAGCCGCGCCTTCGACGGACCGATGACCGTCGCCGGCCTGCTTGCCACGATCGGGCTGGAGACGCGCAAGGTGGCGGTGGAGCGGAACGCGGAGATCGTGCCGCGTTCACGCTACGCCGAGACCTGGCTCGAGAGCGGCGATGCGCTGGAGATCGTGCATTTCATCGGGGGAGGTTGACATGGACGCAACATTGCCGGCCGACGACACCTGGGTGGTGGCCGGCCGCCGCTTCCGCTCCCGCCTGATTGTCGGCACGGGCCGCTACAAGGACCTGGAGGAGACCGGCGCCGCGATCGAAGCCAGCGGGGCGGAAATCGTCACCGTGGCGGTGCGGCGGGTGAACCTGTCGGATCCCAAGTCGCCGATGCTGCAGGACTACGTGGATCCGAAGAAATACACCTACCTGCCGAACACCGCCGGCTGCCACACCGCCAGCGAGGCGGTGCGCACGCTGCGCCTGGCGCGCGAGGCGGGCGGCTGGAACCTGGTGAAGCTGGAGGTGCTGGGCCCGCCGCCCACGCTGTACCCGGACATGCCGGGGACCTTCGAGGCGGCGGAGGCGCTGATCAAGGACGGCTTCGAGGTGATGGTCTACACCGCCGACGACCCGGTGGCCTGCAAGCGGCTGGAGGAGATGGGCTGCGTCGCGATCATGCCGCTCGGGGCGCCGATCGGCTCGGGCCTGGGCATCCAGAACGCCGCGATGATCTGGATGATCCGCGAGCAGACCAAGGTGCCGTTTCTGGTGGATGCCGGCGTCGGCACCGCCTCGGATGCGGCGGTCGCTATGGAGCTTGGCTGTGACGCGGTGCTGCTGAATTCGGCGATCGCGCATGCCAAGGACCCGATCAGGATGGCACGCGCGATGAAGCTGGCGATCGAGGCGGGGCGGCTCGCCTACCTCGCCGGCCGCATGCCCCGGCGGCTGGGCGCCGATCCGTCCAGCCCGCTGACCGGACTGATTCGCTAGGGCACGGTCAGCATAACTGGAATCTCGCCCGAATGATGGGTTTCGCTTTGCTCAACCCATCCTACGCCGCCACTCCGCAGCCTGTGGGATGGGTTGAGCGCAGCGATACCCATCACGACTGGCGAGGCCCGCTGGCGTTTCCGCTTACCGGAACCCGCTGTAGGTGGCCTCACGGCCAGCACGACTGACACAAAGGCGCTGAGCGACGACGCTGCCGCCCTGCATCAGGCCGGGATGCTGGCGGACGCGGCGCGGCTTTATCGTGAGGTGCTGCGTCGGCAGCCGGAGAATTTCGACGCGCTGCACAACCTTGGTGTGCTGCTGCACCAACAGGGTCGGCACGCCGAAGCCCTGGTTCTGCTCGATGGGGCGGTGCGGCTTGCACCGTCCTCGGCCGATGCGCTGACAAACCGGGGCATCGTCTGTATGGCGCTCGGTCAGGACGAAGCGGCGGTCGCCAGCTTCGATCGAGCGGTCGAGGCGAAACCCGACCACGCGCCGGCCCACTTCGCCAGGGGCAATGCACTGCTACGCATGCGACGACATGAGGAAGCGCTGGCCAGCCTCAATCGTGCGATCGAGCTCAACCGGGAGAATCCGGAAGCGTTCAACAACCGGGGCGTAGCGCTGCGGAGTCTCGATCGGCTGGAGCAGGCGCTGGCGAGCTTCGAGCACGCTGTGGCGCTGAGGCCGGGTTATGCGGACGCGCATTACAATCGCGGCACCATGCTGCAGGCGCTCGGCCGGTTCGAGGAGGCACTGGCAAGCTTTGACGCTGCCCTGGCGCTCAGGCCCGACTACGCCGCGGCTCTCAACAACCGAGGGACCGTGTTGCGGGCGCTCGATCAGCCGCGGGAGGCCCTCGCCGATTACGAAAAAGCGCTGTCCTTGACGCCAAACTTTCCAGAGGCGCTGCACAACAAGGCCGACACGTTGCAGGAGCTGAACCGGCCGGAGGAGGCGCTGGCAGTCTACGATCGCGCCATTGCGCTCGATCCAGGCCACGTTCTGGCGCTCAGTCACCGGGCCGACGCGCTCCGGATGCTCGGCAGGCTCGATGAGGCGCTCGACAGCGTCGCTCGTGCCTTGGAGCTGGAGCCTGACAACGTCGACGCACTCAACAATCGTGGCGGCATTCTCCTGCCTCTCGGACGATACGCGGAAGCGATCGCAAGCTACGATCGCATTCTCACGCTGAGTCCCGACTTCGCCGACGCTGTCTACAACCGGGCTGTCGTGCTGCAGCAGCTCAATCGGCACACGGACGCGGTGGCCTGGTATGACCGCGCGATCGCGCTGAGGCCCGATTACGCGAACGCACATTGGAACAGGAGCCTGTGCCGGCTCGCCGTCGGTGACTTCGCACGCGGCTGGCGGGAGTACGAGTGGCGGTGGCAGACGACGAGCTTGCGCCGCGCAAAGCGGGATGTCTCGCAGCCGTTATGGCTCGGTGATGCCGACCTCGCCGGTCGGACGATCCTGCTGTATGGCGAACAGGGCTTCGGCGACATTCTGCAGTTCTGCCGCTACGTGCCCCTGGTCGCCGCGCGGACAAGGGTGATCCTGCAAGTACCCGGAACGCTCGTGCGGCTGATGGCCACATTGGACGAAGGGGGAGAACTCGTCGCATCCGGTGAGGAGCTGCCGGAATTCGACCTGCACTGCCCGCTGCTCAGTCTGCCCCTCGCCTTTCGCACGACCCTGGCGACCATTCCGGCAGAGACCCCCTACCTGCGTGCGGATGCCGCGCTCAGCTCCGTCTGGCGCGACCGCCTCGCGGCACTGCCGGGCGTCAAGGTTGGTCTCGTGTGGGCAGGCGGTAAACGTCCGAATCAGCCGGAGACGGGGGCGGTCGACCGCCGCCGCTCGATGGCCCTGACGGCCATGGCGCCGTTGGCCGGTGTCGCCGGGTGCAGTTTCGTTTCACTGCAGAAGGGCGAACCCGCTGCGCAGGCCGCGCGACCGCCACCTGGCCTCGTGTTGCATGACTTCACGACGGAGCTGGGCGATTTTGCCGACACCGCCGCCCTGATCGAGAACCTGGACCTGGTGATCGGCGTGGACACTGCCGTCGTCCACCTCGCCGGCGCGCTTGGCAAACCGGTCTGGCTGCTCAACCGCTTCGACACCTGCTGGCGTTGGCTGCTGGAGCGGGAGGACTCCCCGTGGTACCCGACGCTCCGGCAATTCCGTCAGCCATCCCCAGGCGACTGGGCCAGCCCGATCAGCCGCGTGGCCAAGGCCTTGCGTGCGCTTGCCGGGTGAAGTGGCCGCCAATGCAAAAGGGCCGGCGTGACCGGCCCCCTTGCGTCCCGGCTGTCAGGCGAGATCAGGCGGCGATGCGCTCGGCGCCTGCCGCTTCGTGCAGCTTGTAGGCGGTGGTGATGCCGACATGCACCTCCACGGTCACCGGACCGCTGCTCGCCGAGAGCGGCAGGCGGGCATCGCCGTCCATCCAGCGCCAGAGGGTCGCGCTGTCGCGCTCGGCCTTGTACCAACCCTCGGTCAGCGCCGGATGGTCGGCCGGGATATCCATGATCCCGCTGTCGGAGCGGATGACGATCCGCTTCACCGCCACGCCGAGCCGGCGCCAGTCGTCCAGATAGGGCACGCTGTCGGACGGAATGGCCGCGCGCGAGGCAAGCCGCACCTCCGATACGCCGGCCGGCAGCACGAACACGTGCCGGTCGGCATGCACCGACACCGGGCGGATGGTCCGTCCGTCCGCGACGAGACGGAGATCGGCATCGTCGGTCGTGATGACCGCCGGCCTTGTGTAGCCCAGCGACTCGGCGCGCGCCGCCAACTCGCGCCAGACCGGTTTCACCGCGGCCACACTCACCGCGAGCGGTGCGCAGGCGTCCGCTTCCCAGCACTTCAGGCCGGCGTTCACATGGAACTCCGGATGCAGCACCAGGGCGAGGCCGCTATTGGAGAAATAGGCCCGGTTGCCGGTATCCAGGTAGCTCTCCGCCGGCAGGCCTTCCGCGAGCAGCACCGCATGGCGGTCGAGCTCGACGTGGTAGTAGTGCACCGACCGCGCGCCGCGCTCCTGCACGATCGTCATGTCGTTGATCAGCAACTTGGCGGGGATCAGCTTGCCATCGACGAACAGGCAGTGATCCGGCGAGACCACGAGGTCGCGCTGCGGCAGGCCTTCGCCGAACGCGCCGCGGCGGATGCGCACTGGGGCGACCAGTTCCGGTCGCGGGTGTGCGGCGATATTGATGCGGCGCTCGCCGACCCACTTCACCGGCTGCGACACATGCTGTTCGCCCGCGAGCGTGACGACCATGTCGCCTGCCGCGATCTCCTCGACCGCCTTCTCACCATCCGCGGTGAGAATGCGTGTGCCGGCGGCGTAGCAAACTGCATCGCCAAGCCAGATATCGGTGCCGTTGTTGATCGTATGGCCTGTCAGACTGCTGTCCAAGCCCCAGTTGGCGAATTTGCCGGCTGCCGAATCGCCCAGCGTAATCGTGCCCAGGTCAGTTGCGTTGTGGAACAGCTCCAGCGTGGTGTTGCTCGTCAACGCGACGCTGGTGATTTGCGCCGCCGCATCCTCCACGTTGATGTAGTTGATGGTACCCAGGTCGGGGCTCGGGCTTGCCGAGGTGGAGAGATTGGAGACAACACCGACGAAGTTGATGCTGCTCGCCGTGACGTCGTTCAGCTCCAGCGCGTCACCCGTGGTGCCGACAAGAGTGAACGGCGCAGATACGGTCACCGCGCCATCGAGTTCCAAGATCGATATGCCGGTGTCGGCGACCAGGTAGTTGGTTGCCGCCACGCCGACGGCGCTGGTGAGGTCCAACGTGCCGCCGCTGGCTTCGACTGTTCCACTGCCGGAGATCGCACCTTTCACCTGGCTCGAGCCGATCAGCGTGCCGTCGTTCACGATGCCGCCGGTCGTCGCGTCCAGGATGGCGGTGCCGCTGATGGTGATCTGATCGGTGGCGGCGATACTCGCGCCACCTGCACCGGTGGTGACCGTGCCGCCCGACAGGGTCAGGAGAGTGCTGCCGCCGCCGACTGTCAGCGTGCCGACATTGAACGTGCCGCCAGAAACGGTGTCGGTGCCACCGGTGAAGTTCGCATTGCCGGTGACCGATCCGGTGTTGCTGATGGTGAACGTTCCGCCGGAGACCGCCAGGTCCCCCGAGTCAGTGAAAGTACCGCCGGTGAGCGACGCCGCGCCGTTGCTGATCGTGGCGCCGCTGGCGCCGACCGAGATCGATCCTGCCGATTCGGTGAGCGTGCTGGTGCTGCTGTTGATCGTCAGCGAGCCAGTCGTGATCGTTTGCACAGCCGAGCTTTGGTCGATATTGCCGCCCGACAGCGTCGTGGCGCCGGTCACGCTAAGGTTCCTGAGGGTGGTACCTGGCACGCCGATGGACACCAGCGTCGCGCTCGCGCTGCTGATCGTCAGCGAGCTGACGCTGATGCTCGTATTGTACGTGACGCTGTAGGCGGTCCCGGTCACCGAAATGATGACGGTATCGCCCGCTGCAGGAACACCGGCGGGCGTCCATCTGGCAGCGGTTGCCCATCCACCGGTGCTTGCCAGAGACCAAGATTTAACTGCCATTAACCGCCTCCAGTTGCCGGGACACCGACGAACGCAGTGCCTGTTGCC
>JBGPND010000256.1:0-6581 GCA_041487355.1 Acetobacteraceae bacterium
CCATCAGCCCAACCAGGACGATGCTGCGGCCGGACACAGCTTCCGGCAGTGGAATGGTCTCCTTGAGCACGGTGTTGCGTGTCATGACGGTGAACGCTAGCACACCGGCGGACGGACAGGCCAAGATGGCCATCCCAGCGAATCCAGTCGAACCGGGAGCCGGTGAGCGAGACGATGATCCGCATCTTCCTGATTGTGGTGGCCGCGGGGCTGGTGCTGCTGGGTATCGCCGTGGTGTTCCTCGGTGCGTTTCCGCCCAATCCGGCACCGCATCCGGTGGAGAAGGTGCTGCCGAACGACAAGTTCCAGACCAATTGAGGACCTCGCCCTGGACAGGCACATCGAGGCGTTCCTGGAAATGTTGGCGGCCGAGCGAGGGGCCGCGCGCAACACGCTGCTGGCCTACCAGGCCGATCTCGATGACTTCACTGCCTTCGCCGCGGCACGGGGGCGGGCGCCGGCCGGATGCGATGCGCCGCTCCTGCAGTCCTATATGGCGGGGTTGCACCGGGCCGGGCTCGCGGCGCGCACGGCGGCGCGGCGCCTGTCGTCGCTGCGCCAGTTCCATCGCTTCCTGCTGCGCGAGGGCGTGCGCGCGGACGATCCGACATCGCTGCTGGATGCGCCACGGCTGCCGCGGACCCTGCCGAAATATCTCAGCGAGCCGGAGGTGGACGCCCTGCTCGCCGCGGCGGAACGCCTGCCCGGCCGGCGCGGCGCCATCGCGCGGGCGGCCGTGGAGATCCTCTATGCCACCGGCCTGCGTGTCTCGGAGCTGCTGGCCCTGCCGCGCACGGCGCTGGCCGGTGACGCCGCGGTCCTGTTGATCCGCGGCAAGGGGGGCAAGGAGCGGATCGTGCCACTGTCCGATGCGGCAAGGCAGGCAGCCGCCGCCCTGGTTGCCTTGGACGACACGGCCAGTCGTCACTTGTTCCCCGGGCGCGACAAGCGACGCGCCCTGACGCGCCAGGCGTTCTTTCTGCTGCTGAAGCAGGTGGCGCTGGAGGCGGGGCTCGATCCGGCCCGCATCTCGCCGCATGTGCTGCGCCATTCGTTCGCTTCCCACCTGCTGGCGCATGGCGCCGACCTGCGCAGCCTGCAGCTCCTGCTGGGGCACGCGGATATCGCGACGACACAGATCTACACGCACGTGCTGGCCGAGCGCCTGCAACGCCTGGTCGAGGCGCACCACCCGCTGGCGCGGAGGGCGTGATTCGGCAGACCCGTAGGGCGGGTTAGCCGAAGGCGTAACCCGCCTCTCCCCATAGGGATGGCGGATTGCGCTGTGCTGATCCACCCTACTCCGCCAACGCCACCGCCGGCCGTCTGGCGATGCGCGGCACCAGCAGCGAGGCGATCAGGCAGGCGGCGCCGCTGGCGACGAAGGCCATCAGGTAGCTGCCGGTGGCATTTCGTATCACCCCGCCGCCGGGGGCCGCCAATGCGCCACCTATCTGGTGGCCGCAGACGATCCAGGAGACGATAACCGGGGCGTCCTGCTTGCCGAATCCCTCGTTGGTCAGGGTCATCGTCGGCGGCACCGTCGCCACCCAGTCCAGGCCGTAGAACACGGCGAAGATCGACAGGCTGATCAGATCGAAGTTGGTGAACGCCAGCACGACGAGCGACAGCCCGCGCAGGCCGTAGTACCAGAACAGCAGAAAGCGCGCGCTGTAGCGGTCGGTCAGCCCGCCCGAGAGCCTGGTGCCGATCAGGTCGAAACACCCCCATGGCCGCAAGCAGGCTGGCCGCGCTGACCGCCGGGATGCCGTGGTCCATTGCAGTAGGGGATCAGATGTGTGGCCACCAGACCGTTGGTGGAGAAGCCGCACACCGCGACGCTCGAGAACAGCAGCCAGAAATCCAGCGATCGCGTGCCGCGTGCCAGCCCCGCGACCGCGACTCGGAACGGGCTGACGACACTCGGCCCCGAGGTGGCACAGCGGAGCGGATCGCGTCCGGCGATTACCGACTCGATTCGCAGGATGGTCGATGCGCTGGCCACGCTTTCCAGCATGGTCGGTGCCGTGGTGCTGGCACGCCTGGCGAATGATCCGGAGCTCGCCGGTGAGCTGTTTGCCGCCGCGAGGCAGGCCGCGAGCTTACATTAGGCCAGGCGCCTGCCAGGCTAACTCATCACATCGTGACATTTCCTGACATTGATCAAGCCGGCGGTCCGGCCAAGCTGAGTAACTCATGCGCGGGCGGCGAATGAATGCTCTGGCGCACTAGGGGCCCTATCTGCTTAAGAGGCTCCTCGCGGGGAGGAATTAACGAATGATTCACAAGAAAATAAGGATTGGCCCGCGGCAGCAACGTTCATGACGCCGGTCGACCAGCATATCGGGCGCCGCATCAGAGGGAAGCGCCGCGCCCTTGGGCTCACCGAGGACAATCTAGCCAAGGCGCTCGGCGTAGGACGCGACACGATCGAGGCCTATGAATGCGCCGCCGCGCGCGTCCCGTCCGAGCATCTGATCGAGCTGGCCAAATTTCTTGACGTCTCGATCAGCTACTTCTTTCCGACGACTCCCTGTCCCTAGCCTGCTCACAGCCGGCCGAAGACAGGTCGAAAGCGAGGTAGGCCTGCGCGATCAGGGCAAGTGCCTGGTCGCGATCGCCGCGCGCCAGGGCCCGATCCGCCTCGCGGACATAACGGCAAGGATCCAGAAGGGAAGCGAGCCTGGTTCTTTCACCATGCTTCAAGGCCGCCAAGCGCTCCATCACCCGTCATCCCTCGGTCGCCAAAGGCAACGCCAACATAACCCGCACACGATAGCGTGAGTCAACGCTGCTCGCCCGGCCTTTCCGGGCGGGGGATTTGTGGTAAAGCCCGCGGCCCATGCGCCACTACCTCGATTTCGAAAAGCCGATCGCCGAGCTGGAAGGCAAGATCGAGGAGCTGCGGCGCATGTCGGAGCCGGGCGGCATCAACATCGCCGAGGAGGTCGCGCGGCTGACCGTAGTGGCCGACCGACAGCTCCGCGCCACCTACGCCAGGCTCACGCCCTGGCAGAAGACGCAGGTCGCGCGGCATCCGGACCGGCCAAGGGCGCTGGACTACATCGGCACGCTGATCAGCGACTTCACCCCGCTCGCCGGCGACCGCGCGTTCGCCGACGATACGGCGGTGCTTGGTGGGCTTGGGCGGTTCCGCGGCCGCTCGGTCGTGGTGCTGGGGACGGAGAAGGGCTCCGACACCGACAGTCGGGTGAAGCACAATTTCGGCATGGCGCGCCCGGAGGGCTACCGCAAGGCGCGGCGGCTGATCGAGCTGGCGGGCCGGTTCGGCCTGCCGGTGCTGACCTTCGTCGACACCTCCGGTGCGTTTCCCGGCATCGACGCCGAGGCGCGCGGGCAGGCCGAGGCGATCGCGCGCTCGATCGAAGCCTGCCTGGAGGCGCCGGTGCCGCTGATCGCCACGATCATCGGCGAGGGCGGCTCCGGCGGTGCGATCGCGCTGGCTGCCGGCGACCGGGTGCTGATGCTGGAGCATGCGATCTACTCGGTGATCTCGCCGGAGGGGTGTGCCTCGATCCTGTGGCGCGATTCGGCGCAGGCGGCCACCGCGGCGGAGGCGTTGCGCCTGACGGCGGAGGACCTGAAGCGGATGGCGCTGGTGGATGCCGTGATCCCCGAGCCGTTGGGCGGCGCGCAGCGGGATCCGCAGGCCACGATCCAGGCGGTGGGCGATGCGATTGCCGAGGCGCTCGGCCCGCTGGCCGCGCTTGACGGTGCGACTCTGAAGGCGCGGCGGCGGGAGAAGTATCTGGAGATCGGCCGCGAGGGGCTGGCCTAGGGCATGGGGTTCGTTCTGCGCCCGGTGCTCGGGGCTGTTTTCGGCCTGGCGACGTTCGTGGCGGCGGTCTGGGTGTGGTGGCCGTAGGCGCGCCTGCGAGGCATTGCGCACCCGCTCGCAAGTGGCCGAAGCTGCGCTCCGCGGCGGGAGAAGGACGGCAAGATCGCCGCGGGCTGGAACAACTTCGACTTTCTGTCGCTGTATCAGCAGCTCGGCATGCAGTTGAGCTAGGGGAAACGCACATGCACTGGACCGATCGGCGTCAACGTTTTCGGGCTGTCCTCGCAGGGGATCGCTGCGTGCATCCGGGTTCGGTGTTCGACCCGATCTCGGCGCGCATCGCCGAGGAGCTGGGCTTCGAGGTCGGCATGTTCGCCGGCTCGATCGCGTCGTTCACCGTGCTCGGCGCACCCGACCTGATCGTGCTGACGCTGACCGAATTTGCCGAACAGGCGTACCGCATCAACCGCGCCGGCAAGCTGCCGCTGCTGGTCGATGCCGATCATGGTTACGGCAATGCGCTGAACGTGATGCGCACGGTGCAGGAGCTGGAGACCGCCGGCGTGGCGGCGATGTGCATCGAGGACACGCTGCTGCCGAGGACCTATGGCGAGAAGAAGCCGAGCCTGATTTCCCTGGAAGAAGGCGTTGGCAAGATGCGCGCCGCGCTTGCTGCGCGCGAGGACCCGTCGTTCGTCATCGTCGGCCGCACCAGCGCGGCTGCCATGACCGGGACGGAGGATGCGGTCGCGCGTGCCAAGGCCTATGCCGAGGCTGGCGTCGATGCGCTGTTCTTCACCGGCGGCATGACGCGCGAGCAGCTCGATGCGATCGCCGGCGCGGTGAAGCTGCCGCTGATGCTCGGCGGGTCGGGCCGCGAACTGCAGGATCCCGATTATCTCGCAAGCCGCCGCGTGCGGATCGCGCTGCAGGGGCATCAGCCGTTCTCGGCCGCGGTGCAGGCGGTCTACAACACGCTGAAGGCGCTGCGGGAAGGAACCAAGCCCAGCGATCTGCAAGGCATCGCATCCGCGGAAACGATGCGCCGCGTCACGCGCGACGGCGACTACAAGAGCTGGACGGAGAGGTTCCTCGGGGGCTGATACACCCCTCCCCGACCCTCCCCCGCTGCGCGGGAGTGGGGGCGCTGAACTCCCTCTCCCGCGCAGCGGGGGAGGGGTTGGGGAGGCGGCTCATCCAGGCATCGCGATACGCCGTCCGACGCCGTTCGGCAGCTTCTTGCCTGCACGCTCGCGCACCGCCGCCTGTATCGTTGCATGCAGATCGGCCGGGAACGGCGCGACGCGGCGCACCGACATGTCGATGTGCAACGCGATCAGCTCCTGCGCGGCGACACGGTGGCCGTCCTCGGCGTGGAACATCTCGTGGAAGTAGTGCAGCCGCTTGGTATCCGCGCCGAGCAGATGCGCCGTTACACGCACCCGCTCGCCCACCCGCACCTCGCGCTCATACAGCGTGTGCGTCTCCGCCGTGAACGTCGAGTTGCCGGTGGCGTCGCGATACGCCTGGCCAACGCCCAGCGCATCGTACAGCAGGTCCGTCGCCTGATCGAACAGCACGACATAATAGGCCAGGTTCATATGGCCATTGGCATCGATCCACTCAGGCAGGACCACGCCTTCGAGTTGCGGCAAATCCATTGCGTTTCCGTGCGACTCCGCTGCGCGCCAGCTTGTTGACGAAGCGGCACGGGGTCAAGCACACACGGGACACGATGCGCCAGATACGAGTGAGCGACATGGAGGTGGCCGACGGGCTGCCGCCGCCCCAGCGGTGGCGTGCCATGCTCGCCGTCGCCATCGCGGTCGCCATGTCCGTGCTGGTCACTTCGATCGCCAACATCGCACTGCCCACCATCGCGCGCGACATGGACGTCACTCCCGCGGCGTCGATCTGGGTGGTGAACGCCTATCAGCTCGCGGTGACCGTGACGCTGCTGCCGTTTGCCTCGATGGGCGACATCTACGGTCACCGCCGGATCTATGTCTGGGGTCTGGCGGTCTACACCGCCGCATCCCTGCTCTGCGCGCTGGCGCCATCGCTGCCGGTGCTGGTGATCGGGCGCGTGCTGCAAGGCTTCGGCGGCGCCGGCATCATGAGCGTGAACGGCGCACTGGTGCGCTTCATCTATCCACGCGATGCACTCGGACGGGGGATCGGTTTCAACGCATTGGTCGTCGCCGGTTCGTCCGCCGCGGGGCCGTCGGTGGCGGCGGCGATCATGTCGGTGCTGTCCTGGCCCTGGCTGTTCGCGCTACAGGTGCCGGCCGGCATGCTGGCGCTTTGGCTGGCGCACCGCTTCCTGCCGAGGACGCCGCTCGCCGGCCATCCGTTCGATCCGCTGAGCGCCGTGCTGAACGCCATCACCTTCGGGCTGTTCATCACCGCGCTCGACGGCATTGGACGCGGTCAGGGACCGGCCACGGTACTGGTGGAATTCGCGGTCAGCATCGTCGTCGGCTGGCTCTTCGTGCATCGCCAATACACGCTGGCCGCGCCGATGCTGCCCGTCGACCTGTTCCGCCGCCCGGTGTTCGCGCTGTCGGTCGCCACCGCGATCTGCGCGCACGCGGCACAACTCATCGCCTTCGTGGCACTGCCATTCTACTTCCAGTACGTCGGCGGCCTGTCGCCGATCGAGATCGGCGTGCTGATCACGCCGTGGCCGGCCGCGCTGGTGATCATGGCACCGATCGCCGGACGTCTGGCGGATCGGTACTCGGCGGGTCTGCTCGGCGGGTTCGGTCTTGCGGTGATGACG
>JBGPND010000257.1:0-6566 GCA_041487355.1 Acetobacteraceae bacterium
TCGTCGACTTCCTGGAACACCTCGCGCGCGGCGGCGAAGGCGGCGGCGAGGTCGCGTCCCATGCCGACGGCCTGGCTGCCCTGGCCCGGGAAGATGAAGGCGTGAACCGGCATGGAGGCGGGCTCCCGAGAGGGGATGGCGCGGCGGGGTAGCTGCGGCTCACGGGGCTGTCAATGGAGACGGGCAGTCCGGCAGAAAGGCGCGGCCACGCCCGTTAAGGGCATGGCAACCGACATCGCCGCAATTTCTCCCTCTCCCGCGCCGGAGCGCGGGGGAGGATCGGGGAGGGGGTTTGCTGGCAACGCACACCATCAGCACCGCCCGCAGCCTTCGCTGCTCTGCTACCGATGCGGAACAACGTCTATGGTCACGACTGCGCCGCCATGGCATCGGCTGGCATTTTCGCCGCCGGCATCCAGTGGCGCCCTATGTGCTCGACTTCGCCTGTCCACGGCTTCGCATCGCCGTTGAGGCCGACGGCGGACAGCACGCGGTTCCTGGCGAACATGCCAGGCGGGACGCTTTCCCGAGGCGCAATGGTTGGCTCGTACTGCGCATCTGGAACAACGAGATCCTCAGCAACACGGATGGCGTCATTTTGACGATCCAGGATGTGTGCGCGGCGCGTGCTGGAGCCGGCCCCCTCCCCCGCGCTAGCGCGGGGGAGGGGGCGTGGCAGTGCGGTCCGTGTGCACCAATGAGACTGCGTGAGACTGCGATCTTTCAGGACGTCCGCGCGCCCCGCTCCATATCGGCGATGATCCGCCTTGCCGCCGCGGCTGGATCGTCGGACTTGGTGATCGGCCGTCCCACCACCAGGTAGTCCGCCCCGCGCGCGATCGCCTGCGCGGGTGTGGCGTGCCGCTTGTGATCGTCCACCGACCCGCCCGGCTCGCGAATCCCCGGCGTGGCGATCAGCAGATGTTCGGCACCGGCCAGTCTGCGCATCTCGTCCGGGTTGTCGTCGGCCGAGGCGATGACGCCGTCGCAGCCGCATTCCACTGCCTGCCGCATCCGCAGCCTGATCAGCTCTCGCACGGACAACGCATAGCCCATCTCCCGCAGCGCCTTGTCGTCGAGGCTGGTCAGCGCGCTGATGGCGAAGATTTTCGTGCGCGCGGAGCCCGCCTTGCCCGCGACCGCGGCCCGCATGATCTCCGGGTCGCCGTGCACCGTGACGAACGTCACGCCGCGCTCGACTGCCCGGGCGACGCCTTGCTTCACGGTCTCGCCGATGTCGAACATCTTCGCATCGAGAAAGACGCGTTTGCCTTGCCCGATCAGGCTGTCGATGAACCGCTCGGCCCCCGGCGCGTACAGCAGCCAGAGTCCGATCTTGTAGAACGACACGATGCCGTCGAGTCGTCTGGCGAGGCCTTCCGCCGCCGCGATGCTCGGCACGTCGAGCGCCACGATCAGGCGTTCGGACATCGACCGCGGGATGTCGCGCGTTGCTGCAGAGGACAGACCGTCCGACATTCTGTTCTCCTATCGCCTCACGGAGTCGATCACGGTGCCCGGGCCTGCTGTGGCTCGCGTGTCGACCTATGGCAAGCGAAAGCTTGAACCGATCTCCCAACGGCGCCATGGTAAGGCATAACATACCTTACCGGATAGCCCATGGCTCTGGAATTGACCGTCACCGCCAAGGGGCAGGTGACATTGCGGCAAGCCGTGCTCGACCACCTTGGCGTCAAGCCAGGCGACAAGGTCGGCGTGTCGCTGCTACCGGACGGCAGGGTGGAACTTGCTCCGACATCGGCCGGTCACGACCTGAGCAGCGTGCGGGGAGCATTGCGCCGCGAAGGGCAGCGGCCGGTGTCGTTGCGGGAAATGCAGGACGCGATCGGAGCCGGTCGCCGCCGGTGAGCATCGCCGTCGATACCAACGTCCTCGTTCGCTACCTCACCTGGGACGACGCGGCACAGGCGGAAGCGGCAGCCACGGCCATTGAGGCCGCCGACACCGTGGCGGTTTCCACAATCGTGCTGTGCGAACTGGCCTGGATGCTCAAGCGGGCCTACCGCTACAGGAGCCAGGAGATCGCGAAGGCAATCCAGCAGATCGTCGAGAGCCGCAATGTGGCAGTGGATCGGCCGGCTGCCGAAGCCGGACTTCGCATGCTCCGGCGCGGTGGCGATTTCGCCGACGGCGTCATCCAGTCTGACGCAAGCCGAGCCCGGTGCCGCCACATCGTCACTTTCGACCAGGACTTCGCCCGGCTGATTGATCCCGGGCACGGCGTCCTGCTGGGAACCGGGCCGAAGGACTAACGACCTGTCGTCGTCGCGCGTGTTGCGCCCACCCCCGATCCGTGCTTTACGCCCCGCCTTCCCTGCCGGGCGGCGACGGCATCGTCCCCGGCTATGCCCGGCACCCCATGGTGGGGTGAAGGAAACCCCGGTCGAGTGCCCGGGGCACGTCGCGGGCCATCAGCCAGAGGGAGCACATCATGCCGCTCTACGAATGCGTGCTGATCGCACGTAACGACGTCACGCAGCAGCAGGTCGAAGGCATCGCCGACAACATCGCCAGCCAGCTCGAACCCGAGGGCGGCGCGGTGAAGAAGCGCGAATACTGGGGCCTGCGCGGCCTGGCCTATCGGATCAAGAAGAACCGCAAGGGCCACTACATGCTGCTCGGCCTCGACGCCAAGCCGGCCTTCGTCACCGAGATGGAGCGCCAGCTCAGCCTGAACGAGGACATCCTGCGCTTCATGACCGTCCGCGTGGAGGAGATCGAGGAAGCCCCCTCGGCCATCCTGTCGCGCAAGTCCGACGAGCGGGAGCGCAGCTTCCGCGGGCCGAAGCCAGCCGGGCGGTTCGAGAGCGGCCGCCGCCGCAGCTTCGACGATCGCGAGGAGTTTCGGGCGCGCGACGAGTTCCGCGAGGAAGTACGCGTGGACGCCGAGGAGTAAGCCGCCATGTCAGAATCCTCCGAAGTCAACCCAGCCGCCCGCCGCGCCGCGGTCGGTGCCCGCCGGCCGTTCTACCGCCGCCGCAAGTCCTGCCCGTTCTCCGGCCCGAACGCGCCGAAGATCGACTACAAGGACGTGCGCCTGCTGTCCCGCTTCCTGTCGGAGCGCGGCAAGATCGTGCCCAGCCGCATCACCGCGGTCTCGGCCAAGAAACAGCGCGAGCTCGCGGTTGCCATCAAGCGCGCCCGCTTCCTCGCCCTGCTGCCCTACATCGTGAGCTGACGGAGCGCGCCATGGCCGATGTGGAACTGATCCTGCTCCAGCGCGTGGAAAAGCTCGGGCAGATGGGCGACATGGTGAAGGTGAAGCCCGGCTTCGCCCGCAACTACCTGCTGCCGCAGAAGAAGGCGTTGCGTGCCAGCAAGGATAACCTGGCGCGCTTCGAGCAGGAGCGCGTGCAGCTCCAGGCGCAGAACCTGAAGCGGCGGGAGGAGGCGGAGCGGGTCGCCGAACGGGTCAGCGGATTGTCCGTCGTGATCATCCGCCAGGCGGGCGAGTCGGCCAGCCTGTATGGATCGGTGTCCGCCCGTGACATCGCCGATGCCACCACCGCGGCCGGGCTGACCGTGACCCGCTCGCAGGTGATGCTGGAGCATCCGATCAAGACCCTCGGCTTGGCGCGCGTTCGCGTGGCGCTGCACCCCGAGGTGTCGATCCCGGTCATCGTCAATGTCGCGCGCAGCCAGGAGGAGGCCGAGCGGCAGGCGCGCGGCGAGCGGGTCGGCGCGGAGGCGGAGGCCGAGGAAGAGGCCGCCCTGGATGCCGCCGCCATGTTCGACGCCGGCACGCCCCCGGAGGAGCAGCCGGAGGTCTGAGTCTCCGCTGGACATCATGCCGGGTTCCGGCTATATGCCCATCATTGATGGGCATATAGCCAGGGAGCGGCGCCATGATAGCCAATCGAGGCTTCAGCGAGGCCCCCGCCCGGTGGATGGAAGCGATCCGCGAGGGCCTTTCGGTTGATGTCGTCGACGACGTGCTCGCCGATGGCCGCCTGACAGCGGCGGAACTCGACCGCTTGGCTTTGCCGCGCAAGACCCTGGCCCATCGCCGCACCCTCGGCCGCCTGACGGCCGAACAGTCCGACCGGCTGGTGCGTGTTCTGCGGGTGATCGAGCAAGCGGAACTGGCTTTTGGTGACGTGGGGAAGGCCCGCATCTGGTTGCGCCGCCCCAGCGCGGTGCTCGCCGACCATGCCCCTCTGGACCTGCTGGATACGGACATCGGCACGCGCCAGGTGGAAAGCCTGCTCGGCCGCATCGAGCACGGGATCGCTGCTTGATCGAGGGTTGGCGGCTCTGCCGCCGGCCATACGCTGACTTGTCAGGTGAGGGCGCCAGGCTCTGGGGTGGACGCTGGAACTCGGCCGGCAACCCCGTGGTCTACCTGTCCGATCACCCCGCCCTCGCGATCCTGGAAGTGCGTGTGCATCTCGACCTGCCGCTAGAGCTGCTGCCAGACGACTATGTCCTGGTGCAGGTCCGGCTGCCCGACGAAGCGCCGTCTGTCGTCCGCGAGGCGCAACCAGACCCGAGATCCGCCGGCGACGCATGGCTGCGCGCGGGGGACACGGCAACCCTGCGTGTGCCGTCCGTCCTGGTGCCATTCGCGCACAACCTGCTGCTCAATCCGCGCCACAAGCGCGCCGCCGACGCCGCGATCGTCAGCACCACCGTATTCCGCTTCGACCCGCGTCTCCGGGTCGGTCAGACCCCCGTGGCCATCGGGTAGTCTTCCCGTGGTAGACTGGCACCACGGTACAGGCAGTGCCGCCGATGACCGTCAAGGAAATGCCCGGCGGGGCCTCGGCTTTGCCGGTTGCAGCGAGAGATCGCAATGACGACGACACTGACAGACGACTCCGTGCTAGTCCGCTTCCGCAAGGCGCTGGATGAAGTTTACGGAACCCAGATCGAGCGCATGGTGCTGTTCGGCTCCCGCGCGCGTGGCGACGCACGGCCAGATTCCGACTACGACGTTGCTGTCTTCCTCAATGATCCCGGCGAGCTTTGGGACGAGCTCGGCAACCTGTCCCACATCACCACGGCCATCCTCAACGACACTGACGCGGTGATCTCGGCCAAGCCGTTTCCGGCGGGTGCGTACCGGGAGCTCTCGCCACTCATGCACGAGATACGCGCCGACGGGCTTGACCTGTGACGCCGGAAGTCGCGCGGTTTCTCGACAAGGCGCGCCAGTGCCTCGCGGACGCCGTGCTGTAGCAGCCGCTCGTGCCACGCATCGCCGGGCGTGAAGCCTACCTTGCCGCTTTTCACGCTGCCGAAGCGCTGCTCTACGAACGCACTGGCGGGTCGCCAAGACGCACCGGGGCCTGCGCGCGCAGTTCGCCCGCATCGCCGGCCTGATCGGCACGGAGGGTTCGCGTGATCCTGCATCCTGAAAACTTTGCAAGCTGATATACTGGCCGAGGTGGGTGTCCTGAGCGGGAACGCGCGAAAGCGTCATTACTAAGGGCCGACACAAGGGACTTTAGCTGGGTGTCCACAGCCCCGACCTCAGCACCATCCGACGGTTGGCGTCTGCTGCATTTTGTGCCCGTGCTGACTCGGCGCGCGCACGGTGGAGCTGGGGACGGCAATGACCGTCAAGGAAATGGTGGCTGCTGGAGCCCCATCGCTTGGCAGACTGTCTTGAGAAACGTGTGCTGGTCGTAACTACGCGCCAAACGCCTGAGATGCCGGCCGCAAGGATCCCACTGCTCGACGTTACCCTTCTGCAAGCGGTAGCGCTCAAAGCGATCCCAGATGAAACCGATGATGTCCTGCCAGGTCAGTTGGAGGACCTCGCGATACCGCTCTCGCAGGCCAGGATCCCGGTCACGCCCGATTGCCACGAGGCGGACTCTTGTATGCCCAATGATCGCAACGCCGTCAGTGTAGATGCGCGTCGCTGCATCGCCTATTTCCTCGTGCCGAAGGCACCCGATCGCAGCAAGTACCCGGTGCACGATTTCGCGGTCCGGTTTGGTCCAGGGACCGTTGAGCGTGCATGGCTGATTGGTCTTGACTTCTGTGATGACGACATCGTCGAAGCACGGCGACAAGAGCAGGCGCTTGTCGTCAACCATCGGCTCTGAGTGGTCAAATGCAAACTCTGCACGGTGTCGAAACCGAATGCCAAGGAGGTCGGCGTCGGTCCGCTGGCTTCCACGACGCGTGGGATGAACCACGAAATTCTCGATCTGGAGAAAACCGTTTAGCCGCAAATACCAATAGGCCACCCGTTCTGGCCTGAGATGTACCCCTTGCTGCGCCATCCTGGTTCATTCCCTACCCTGAGGTCGTATGCAGCTGGCGGCGGTCGAAACCGATCCGCCGAGAGCCGTCATCCGATTCACCCACAGCTTCGGCTGAAAGCGCACAAGAAAGTCCGCGGCCATCAAAGAAATCCCTGTCTACATCTTGTGGCCTACGCTCTAACCCAAGCTGCTGCGCCAAACCTCCGGGATGAACGCGTAGCCGGAGCCGGCGCGCACCACGTGGCCAAACCCGGGAAAATCCAGATGCATGCCGGCAACGCGCAGCCGATCGGTCGCGCCCATGTCCATGATGCGCCGGCGTGTCGCGAA
>JBGPND010000258.1:0-6514 GCA_041487355.1 Acetobacteraceae bacterium
CGTCGATGACCTGGCCGTCGCGGGCGGGGTCGCGGCTCTCCGGAAACAGGAAGTTGCTGAACTTCAAGCGGTGCTCCTATGAACGGCCGGGACGCCTTGGCTGCCACTCTCACATAGCTGAACCGACATGCCGCGTCACCCAGCCGGCCTGCGAGCCTTTCCAATGTCCTGACCTCATGGTACAGGCCAACCCAATATGGCGCCACTGTCCGGTGCTGGAATGTCCGACCTGATCCCGGGGGAACATCATGGCCATCATTGTCGGCAGCGGCGAGTATCGCTACGAGCAGATCGACAACTGGGCAAAGGTGCCGCCCGGCTGGTCGTTGCGCGAAGTCGGCGCGGTGGGAGTCGACAGGCAGGACAATGTCTACGTGTTCAACCGCGGCGAACATCCGATGATGGTGTTCGACCGCGAGGGAAATTTCCTGCGCGCCTGGGGCGAGGGCTTGTTCCCCCGTGCGCACGGGTTGCACATGGCGCCCGACGACACCGTGTTTCTGACCGATGATGGTGACCATTCGGTGCGCAAGTGCACGCTTGACGGCAAGGTGCTGCTGACGCTCGGCACGCCCGGCAAGCCGGCGCCGTTCATGAGCGGCCAGCCGTTCCATCGCTGCACGCACACGGCGTTGTCGCCGAAGGGCGAGATCTACGTGTCGGACGGCTACGGCAATGCGCGCGTCCACAAGTATTCGCCTGACGGGAAGTTGCTGATGTCGTGGGGCGAATCCGGCACCGAGCCGGGCCAGTTCAACCTGGTGCACAACATCTCCTGCGATCCCGATGGCTGGGTCTATGTCGCCGATCGCGAGAACCATCGCATCCAGGTGTTCGATGGCAACGGCCGCTATGAGACGCAGTTCAACAATCTGCACCGTCCGTGCGGCATCTTCATGCCGTACTGCACCTGCCCGATCTGCTACGTCGGCGAACTCGGCCCCGCGACGCGAACCAACCGCAACTACCCGAATCTCGGGCCGCGTCTGTCGATCATCGACAACAAGGGCAATCTGCTGGCGCGCATCGGCGGACAGCATCCGGGCACCGGACCCACCGACTATATCGGTCCGCACGGGCTCTGTGTGGATTCGCGCGGCGACATCTATATCGGCGAGGTTTCCCGGACATTGTGGCCGCAGTACTGGGCGGACCAGCCGGTGCCGGACGACGTGCGTTGCCTGCGCAAACTTCGGAAAATCAGTTGAGCCTGGAGTTCCGCCATGTCGTATGAGCCGAAGCGGTTCGACTTCTCCATTCCCGTCCGCGTCAACCTTTCCTCGGACACGCAGACCAAGCCGACGCGCGCCATGAAGGAGGCGATGATGGAGGCCGAGGTGGGCGACGAGCAGATGGGCTCGGACCCCACCATCTGGGCGCTGTGCGATCGCACCGCGGCGCTGCTCGGCAAGGAGGCGGCGGTGTTCCTGCCCTCCGGCACGATGTGCAACCAGGTGGCGATAGCGACGCATTGCAAGCCGGGTGAGGAAATCCTCGCGCACGAATCCTCGCACATCCTGTCCAGCGAAGGCGGCGCGCCGGCGGCGATCGCGGGTGCGCTGATCAAGGGCCTGACCGGCGAGCGAGGGCAGTTCGCTGTCGACGCGCTTGAGGAGGCGATCCGGCCGGTGTCGCGCTACTCGCCGACGCAGCGTCTGGTGGAGGTGGAGCAGACGGCGAACCGCGGTGGCGGCGCGTGCTGGAGTGTCGAGGCACTGCACGCGGTGGCCAAAGCAGCGCATGCGCATGGCCTGTCCACCCACATGGATGGCGCGCGGCTGATGAATGCCGCGGTGGCGCTCGGCGTGCCGGCATCCGACCTCACCGAAGGCTACGATTCGGTGTGGCTTGATTTCACCAAGGGCCTGGCCGCGCCTTTGGGCGCCGTGCTGGCCGGATCGCGCGAGTTCATCGGCCAGGCCTGGCGCTGGAAGCAGCGTCTCGGCGGATCGATGCGTCAGGGTGGCATCTGCGCCGCGGCCTGTCTCTATGCGCTGGACCACAACATCGACCGCCTCGCCGAGGACCATGCCAACGCAAAGTCGCTGGCGCGCGGCATGGCACAGATTCCTGGCATCACTGTGGAGATGCCGGAGACCAACCTGGTGTTCTTTGACACGCAGGGCACCGGCATGACAGCGGATGCGTTCGCCGGCAAGTTACGCCAGGAAGGCGTGCTGGTATCCACCTCGGGCAAGTACCGCGCGCGCGCCTGCCTGCACCTCGACGTGGCCGCAACACAGGTGGACGCGGCGCTGTCGGTGATGAAACAGGTGGTCAACGCCTGACAGTGGGCCGCGGGCGTGCAGTCGTCGCGCTGCTGCTGGCCATCACCAGCCTGCTGATCATCCTGCCGGTCGCCGTGCTTGCCATCGGCTCCTTCCTGTCGGAGCCGCCGCGCGCCTTGCACTTCGCGCTCGCCGGCCTGACGCTCAACAACTATATCGGCGTGCTGGCTTCGCCGGGTTTCTGGGGATTGCTCGGCACCACGGTCGCGCTCGCGATCATCGGCACGATCGGCGCCGTGGTGATCGGGGTGGCGCTCGCATGGCTCGCGGTGCGCACCGACGTGCCGGGACGAAGCGTGCTGGAAGCAGTCGCGATCACGCCAATGTTCATTCCGCCGCTGGTGGGGGCCTTTGCATGGGATATCCTGGCCTCGCCGAAGAGCGGGATCATCAACATCCTTGCCCGCCCGCTCGGCGTCGCTCAGGTGGTGAATGTCTACTCGCTTGCCGGCATCGGCTTCGTGTTCGCGATCTACTACTGCCCCTATGTGTTCCTGTTCGTCGCGGCGGCATTGCGCAACATGGACGCGGTACTGGAGGAGGCGGCACGCATGGTGGGTGCCGGTCGCCTGCGCACCATCGTCGACATCACCGTGCCACTGATCCTGCCCGCGCTCTGGTCCGCCGGACTGCTGGTGTTCGTGCTGCTGATGGAGATCTTCGCCATCCCAGCGGTGCTCGCCGAACCGGGCGGCATCCATGTGCTGTCGGTGCGGATCTGGGAACTGGTGGGATTCACGCCACCCAAGGTGAACGAGGCATCGGCCCTCGGCGTGCTGTTGCTGCTGATCACCGTCACCCTTGTGCTGCTGCAGAATCGCGTGCTGGCGCGGCGTAGTTTCGTCACCGTGGCGGGCAAGGGACAGCGCCGTGAACCGATCCGGCTGGGCGTCTGGCGTTGGCCGCTCTGCGCGCTGGGCTTTGCCTATCTGCTGGTCGCGGTGGTGCTACCGTTCCTGGCGCTGCTGCTGATCGCGCTGCGCCGCAACCTGTTCTTCGCCAACGTGAAGGCGCTGTTCAATCCGGCACAATTCTCCTTCGCGCAGTTCGGTGTGGCGCTGGGCGATCCGGTGGTGCGGCTTTCGCTGACCAACTCGCTGCTGGTGTCGCTCGGCACGATCGTGTTGGGCTGCACGCTGTATTTCGCCGTCGCGTACACCGTGCACCGCACGCGCCTGCCAGGACGGCGGACGCTCGATGTCATTACCATCATGCCGGTCGCGATCCCGGGCCTGATCATCGGCCTTGGCTATCTGTGGTCGTGGATCACGCTGCCGGTCGGGCTGTACGGCACTGTATGGATCATCATCCTTGCCTATATCTCGCAGTTCTCGCCGCAGGGCATGCGGGCGATCTCGGCGTCGCTGGTGCAGATTCACCCGGAGCTGGAGGAATGCTCGCGCCTGTGCGGCGCCGGCATGCTGCGGACGCTGTGGCGCGTGGTGGTTCCGCTGGCGTGGCCCGGCGTGCTGGCGGCCATGATTTTGCTGCTGGTTCTGTCGTTCCGCGAGTTCGCGACGGCGCTGTTCCTCTACACCTCGGCGACGCAGGTGTTCTCGTTGACGATGTTCGACGTGTGGGAACGCGGTTCGACCAACCTGGTGGCAGCGATGGCGCTGATCCAGGCAGGCCTGCTGCTGGTGATCGTGCTGGTGGGCCAGCGCCTCTCCCGTGGCGTATCGGTCACGTCTGGGGCATCGTAACGCCGACCGCCAGGAGGAGCCGATGGATAGCGCCGCCACGGCCTCGAATTCCGCCCATGCCATCGCCGACGATCCGGTGGCGACGCTGCGACGCACATCGTTTTCCCCCACGGTGCGCGCCGATCTCGAGGCCGGGCTGATCTCGGAGAAGGTGGCGCGGGAGATGTACGGGCTATGAACCGGCCGCATCATTGTTCCCCCATCGTTCCCGGTTCCCATATCGTCATTCCCGCGAAAGCGGGAACCCAGGCGGTTTCAAGGCTGCTGCGGCGCGCTCTGGGTCCCCGCTTTCGCGGGGATGACAACCTACTGGGTCCGTCGCTTTTTTCGTTTCATACACTCTTCCGCGGGGTGACGTTGATGTGCTGCTGTTCAGCAAGATGATATCGGGCAAGGTTGCATGACACGCTATCTCGCCGGCGCCGATGTCGGCGGCACGTTCACCGACATCGTGCTGTACGATCGACAGGCCCGCACGCTCACGCTGAACAAGCTGCTGACCACGCCAGACGATCCGCGCCGCGCCATCGTCGAGGGCCTGGCGGCGCTGCACGAGCGCGCCGAACTGGTCGTGCACGGCACCACGTTGGTGACCAATGCGCTGATCGAGCGGCGTGGCGTGACGGTGGGGCTGATCACCACCGAAGGCTATCGCGACGTGCTGGAGATCGGCTCCGAGCTGCGCTACGACTCGTTCGACCTGCACTGGAACGCCCGACGCCGCTGGTCCCCGAGCCAGCGTGACGGTTGATGCATTCGGCAATCTGATCATGCGCCTGCGATAAGGGAAGGAAACACACATGACATCTCGCGTTCTCGCGCTGTCGGCGCTGTTGGCGTGCCTGGTCGGCGCGACAGGCGCGCAGGCACAGTCGCCCGCCGTCGGTGGCGAGACGATTGCCACGCCGGAGCTGGTGAAGGCGGCCTGCGACGAGGGCGCCGTCACCTACTACACGGCGCAGAGCGACGATGATGAGCGTGCCATCGCCAAACCGTTCCAGCAGCATTTTCCTTGCGTGTCCGTCTCGGTGATCAGCGCGGTGACCGGGCGGCTGTTCGAACGGATCGAGACGGAGTTCCAGGCCGGCAAGGTAGCCGGCGACATCGCCATCCTGACCGACGAGTCGCTGGTGCAGCGGCTGATCGACACCAAGCGTGTTCGCCCGTGGAACCCACCCGAGGCGGCGCAGTACCCGGACAGTGGCAAGCTGGACGGCTGGTGGTATGCGGCGTCGGGCTCGATCATGATCCCGATCTACAACACCGATGCAATCGGCAAGCAGGATGCACCGAAGACGTGGCAGGACCTGCTCGATCCGAAGTGGCAGGGCAAGCTCGCAACCTCGCCGATCACCATCGGCGGCACCGCCTGGGCGGCATACGACTTCCTGAAGGAGAAGTTTGGCCGCGAGTATCTGGTGAAGTTTGCCGCGCAGCAGCCGAAACTACTGCCAGCGTACAATCAGGTCGTCCTTGCGGTAGCACGCGGCGAGCAGGCTGTCGGCATCGTCTCCCAGCTCAACGAATATCCGTTGCGGGTCGCGCAGGGCGCGCCGATCGCACCGGTCTATCCGCCGGAAGGCAGCGCGTACACCAACTATCCGATGATGTTGCTGGCCAACTCGCCGCATCCGCATGCGGCCGAGCTGTTTGCCAACTGGTATCTGTCGAAGGAAGGCCAGGCAACTTTGGTGAAGCAGCGCGGCGCCTATTCGGTGCGCGCGGATGTTGCGCCGGCGGTGGGCAATCCGCCGCTGGCGCAACTGCATCCCTGGAGCCCAGGCCGCGTCTCCGCGCAAGTGCACGACGCGCTGGTGGCCGAGGTCAGTCAGATCCTCGGCTCGCGCTGAGCGCGTCGCGCGCCAGGATCAGCGTGTCGGGAACTGTATTGTGAAGCCGCGAGGCGCTACGCTGGACGCTTGGCGGCCAACCAGCGGGAGGGTCGGGCGATGGCGAACATTGGCGCGAACAACTGCCTCGAGGGCGTGCGGGTCCTGGACCTGACGCAGTTCGAGGCCGGCCCATCCTGCACCGAGGCACTGGCGTTTCTTGGCGCGGACGTCGTGAAGGTGGAGAACCCGAAGGGCGACCCAGGCCGCTACTCCGGCGGCGCACCAGGCGCCGATGCCTGGTATTTCCTGCTATACAACGCCAACAAGCGATCCGTCACAGTCAACCTGAAAGACAAGTGCGGCCTGGAACTGCTGAAGGACATGGCGCGCAAGGCGGACATGTTCCTGGAGAACTTCGCACCCGGCGCGATCGAGCGACTGGTGCTCGGCGCCCTGTTCCGCCGCACGCGCACCGGTCAGGGCGAGCATCTCCAGGTGGCGATGCAGGATGCGATGCTGCACTACATTCGCGGCGCGTTCGTTTCGCAGACGCGCACTGGCAAGCCGGCGGCCACGCGCGGGGTCGAGCAGCCTCGGCGCCAACAATCCACCGCGCAACATCTATCCCTGCAAGCCCGGTGGTCCGAACGACTATGTGTTCGTCTATACCAGCCGCGGCAACCCGGAGCAC
>JBGPND010000259.1:0-6498 GCA_041487355.1 Acetobacteraceae bacterium
CACCGGCATCGCGAAAGAAGCAGATGCAAGCTGCGACAAAGCCCGTGGGGATGGCCGGGTCAAGCCCGGCCATGACGGCGGTACGCAGCGCCAGTGCGACCGGACAGAGAGTCAATGTTTTCAGTGCTTGGTATTAGACCTCACTGAGAATTGCCGTGATGCTCACTGAGAACGCCCACGCCTCCCTGTGGGCTTTCAGCGCCTCATCGCCTTGGTAGGGGCGCCCAAGATGTCTCGTAGGCCAAGGCAAACGGATGCGTGATTGATAATCCACCCGCAGAGCGACAGGTTCCGTTCGTCAGACCAAACCAGCACACCCACCTCGCCAACTTAGGACACTGATGGGGAAATCAGGACAGAACCCATAGACAAGCACGTTCGTGTCGAGGGAGACCGGATCAGCGGCCATCGTCGCCGTACATGTCCTCACGACCGAGCGAAATGCTGCCGTCCCACGGGGTGTCATGGACTGGCATGTCAGCGAGGCGGAAACGGTTCAATGCGGGCCTGGAAGCAACCGCAATGACCGCTTCGTGCTCGCCGGGGGGCAGCTCCTCGGGAGCGGTGCCGGAAAGTTCATGATGTCGCCTGGACATTGCGACGGGGACGGGCGAGTCGGCAAGGCTGATCCTGCCGGGTTGCTCGCCTGTGGGAGAAGAGACGGGCGAGCTGACGCGTGTAAACCTAAATCAAATCGAAAATCTTGTCATGATCCTTGCCCCAAACGAGTTCGCCGATTGGCCAGCCTGCTACGCTCGGCCCGTTGTTCAGATTCGCGACAGGCGGCAGCATCGAGAGGTGCCGCCAAAGCGAATTTGCCACGACGTCCACGGCAAAAATCAGCGGGTCGTCCTTGCCGACTACCGAAATCCGCCCCAGCCACCTGCTATCCAGCCGAAATGGTGCGCTAGCGCTCATTATGATGCCACCCGAAACTCTCTCCTGTTTGTCAGGATCCCAGCCGTGCACAGGGGTTTGGTTCCGGGCTGTGTTCCGCGTCGCCTCCAGGGCCTTCTCGTACCGGTCGGCGATAACTGCATCGACTTCGTCGAACATGACGTCGACCCTAATCCGGTTCTCCTGCTCCGCGAACGTGTCGAGCATCAGAGCAAGGTTGATCATCAAATCATCCTCGATCCGATCATCGCTCGGTCGATTGCTGCCAACGATCTTCACGCTTGAAAGCTGCAGGGCCTTAGCATCAAGGCGAAGTCTCTCCTGGTTCTCATGCATTAGTCTGGCCAAGCGAGCACGTCGTGCGACGTAAATTACGATCACTCGCATGGCATGCATCTTTGAAATTAGCTCCTCGCGAACCTGTTCAGCAACGACGCGCCAACTCTCGTTACCCGTCTTGAATGCCTCAGTTATGTGAAGTTTCGCTCCCTGAGGTGCAGCAGCTTTGAACCGAGCAAACAACGGGGCAAATTGCTGACGGACGGCGTCGAGGTGTTCCACCGGGATCGGCAACGAGCACAACACGCTAATCTTCTCGTCCTGGGCGGGAGTGAGATTACGTACTGGCCCCCGCTCTCCCACCTCGTCGGTGAAGGCGAGCAGGTCCGCAGGTGGCTCTTGCTTGGCCATGACAGCCTCAGTGTGGACCGGAATGACAGGCCGGGCGCCTACCCCTGCCTCTTGCGCGTGTCCGCCCCATCGCATCCTTCGCCCGACCATCCTGCCGAGCGCCCGCCAATCGCCCGCGCCGAAAACCACCGCCGCCGCGCCGTACGCCACCAGCCCCGTCCCAACCAGCACTACCAGAGCGCCTACCCGCGCCACCCCATGCAGCGGCGTCGCGAACAGCACATGCTGCGCCAGCGCCAGCGCCACGCCCATCGCGCCGGTCGCCAGCAGCATCCGCAGCGCCCGCCGCCGCAGTTGCGCGTCCAGCCGCAGCAGGCCGCGCCGCGCCAGCACCACGCCGAGCCCGCCCACGTTGAACATCGCCGCCAGGCTGGTCGCCAGCGCCGGACCGATGTGCTGCAGCGGCACCATGAAGGCGACATTCAGCGCCAGGTTCAGCACCACCGCCGCGATGCCGATCTTCACCGGCGTCGCCGTGTCGCCGCGCGCGAAGAAGCCGGGCGCCAGCACCTTCACCAGCACGAAGGCAGGCAGCCCCACCGCATAGGCGGCGAGCGACTGGGCCGACAGGCGCGCGCTCTCGGCATCGAACGCACCCCGGCCGAACAGCACCCACATCACCGGATAGGCGCTCACGATCAGCGCCAGCGCCGCCGGTAAGGTGAGGAACAGCGCGTATTCGATCGCCCGGTTCAGCGTGCCCAGCGCCGCCTCCCCCTCGCCGGCGCGCACCTGGCGCGACAGCAGCGGCAGCAGCGCGGTGCCCACCGCGGTGCCGATCACGCCGAGCGGCAGTTGCTGCACCCGGTCGGCGTAGTAGAGCAGCGACACCGTTCCGGCCGGCAGCAGGCTGGCGATGATCACATCGATCGTCAGGTTGAGCTGGGTCACGCCGGCGCCGACCAGGCCGGGCAGCATGCGCCGCATCAGCGTGCGTATCCGCGGTGTGAGCCTCGGGCGCGGCAGTGCCAGCGGCATGTCGGCCCGCCGTGACGCCCACAGCAGCAGCGCCAACTGCGCCACGCCCGACGCGGTCACACCCCATGACAGCGCGTGGCCCGCCGTCGGCACGTAGGGCGTCAGCCACAGCATGCAGGCGATCGAGATCACGTTGAACAGGACGTAGGAGGCGGAGGCGGCGGTGAACCGCTCGAGCCCGTTCAGCACGCCCGACACCAGCGCGGCCAGGCAGATCAGCAGCAGATAGGGGAAGGTGATGCGCGACAGGTCCACCGCGAGCGCGAATTTCTCCGGGATCGCCGCGAAGCCGGGCGCCAGCACCGCCATCATCTGCGGCATGAAGACCTCGCCCACGACGGTCAGCGCGCCGAGCCAGAAGGTCATCACCGCGAAGGCCTCGGTGGCGAACTGCCGCGCGGCCTGCGGCCCCTCCGCGGCGAGCAGGCCGGAGAATTCGGGGACGAAGGCGGCGTTGAAGGCGCCCTCGCCAAACAGGCGGCGGAACAGGTTGGGCAGCTTCAGCGCGACGAAGAAGGCGTCGGCGATCGGCCCGGCGCCAAGCATCGCTGCGATCAGGATGTCGCGCGCGAAGCCAAGCACGCGGCTTGCCATGGTCCAGCCGCCGACCGTCAGGACGCCTCGGAGCATGCGGCGGTCTATGCGGCACCCCCTCCCCAACCCTCCCCCGCCAACGCGGGAGAGGGGGCGCTGAACCCCCTCTCCCGCGTTGGCGGGGGAGGGTTGGGGAGGGGGTGCATGGTCAGCACAGAACTGCTGTAGCTCATCACGCCGCGTCGCGTCATTCGTCCCGCCGCGGCCGGGCCAGCAGCCGGGCGATCGCTTCGGCCAATGTGGTACGGCCGGCGAGCAATTCGGCAACGGCGGTACAGATCGGCATATCGACCCCGGCAGCCCGGGCCACCAGGGCGGGTGCCGTGCCGACGCCTTCGGTGACGGCGCTGCGGGCCGCCAGGACATCGGCCAGGCGCTCGCCGCGCCCCAGTGCCAGCCCGAGACTGTAGTTGCGGCTGGCGGGGCCCGTGCAGGTCAGCAGCAGGTCGCCGAGGCCGGACAGGCCCATGACGGTGTCCGCGCGTCCTCCCAGCGCGACGGCGAGGCGGGCGAGTTCGGCCAGGCCGCGGGTGATCAGGGCGGCGCGGGCGTTCTCGCCGAGGCCGGCACCGATCACCGCCCCAGCCGCGATGGCAATCACGTTCTTCGCCGCGCCACCGACCTGCGCCCCGACTGGATCGTCGTTGCCGTAGAGACGGAAGGACGGCGTGGCGAGCAGGGCGGTGATCCTGTCGCGCAGCACGGCATCAGCGGCGGCGATCACCGAAGCGGCGGGGAGGCCGGCGGCGATCTCGTGCGCGAAGTTCGGCCCTGTCAGCACCGCGGCCGGGGCACCGGGCCGCAGTTCCGCCACCACTTCCAGGGGCAGGCGCAGCGTGCCGGTCTCGACGCCCTTGACGCAGACGACAAGCGGCGCGGGGGGTGTCGGCAGGCGTTCCAGCACGCGCCGCAGATGCTGCATCGGCACCGCCAGCAAGGCGGCGTCGGCGGCAGCGGGCGGCGCTTCGACGACCTGCACCGCGTCAGGCAGGCGCTGGCCCGGCAGGCGCGGGTTCTCGCGGCTCGCGGCGATGGCCTGCGCGCGTGCCGGATCGCGTGCCCACAGGGTCACTTCGTTGCCGGCCCGTGCCGCCTGGATGGCAAGCGCGGTGCCCCACGCACCGGCGCCGATCACCGCGACGCTACTCATCGGCGATCCGGGTGATCGTCGCGCCTTCACCGGCTTCGCGATTGCCCAGGCGATCCAGCAACGCAGTCAGGATCGGCGGCACTTCCTGTTCGTAGCGGAACGGTGGGTTGATCAGCAGCATGCCGCAGCCGTTCAGTCGAACCGGATCGACCGGCTCCCGCAGGCAAAGCTCGGCGGCGACGATGTCGCGCATGCCGGCATCCCGCAACTGAGCGAGGAAGCCACGCACCGGGGCGCGATGCTTGATCGGATACCAGGCGGCGAACACGCCGGTGCGGAGGCGGGCGTATCCCTTGGCGAGGCCGGCGGCGAGTTCGGCGAACTCCTGTGGGTCCTCGAACGGCGGATCGATCAGGATCAGGCCGCGGCGTTCCTTCGGCGGCAGCAAGGCGCCCAGCGCCTCCCAGGCGTCGCGGTGGTGGACGGAGACCTGGCGATCACGGGCGAAGTTGTGGCGCAGCTCGGCCGCGTCTTCGGGGTGCAGTTCGCAGCAGACCAGGCGGTCATCGGGACGCAGCAGGGCACGGATCAGCGCAGGCGAGCCGGGATAGAGGCCGAGCTGGCGCACCAGTCCGACATAGTCGGCCAGCGGCTGCGGGGGTTCCTGCAGGAGGAGGTCGATGCCGGCGCGCCACTCGCCGGTGCGCTGGGCAGGGCCGGCATTGAGGTCGTAGCCGCCGGCGCCGGCATGCGTATCCAGCACGAACAGCGGCGCCGGCTTGCGTTGCAGCGCACGCAGCAGCCACACCGGCACCGCGTGCTTCACGCAGTCGGCGAAGTTGCCGGCATGGAAGGCGTGGCGGTAGTTCATGAAGCCGCACGCGTTTCTAGCGCATCGAGCGGCCAGCGCGGCCGAGGCGCGAAATCCAGCCCGTCCACCAAGCCCAGCCGCAGCCGCTCCACCCCCGTCCAGGCGACCATCACCGCGTTGTCCGTGCACAGCCGCACCGGCGGCGCGACCAGTGCGAACCCCGCCGCCTCCGCTGTCTCGGTCAGCGTCGCCCGCACCGTCCCATTTGCCGCCACGCCCCCGGCCACCACCAGCAGCCGCGCGTCCGGTGCGCGGCTCCGCATCATCCCCATTGCATGCGCGGCGCGGTCTGCCAGCACCTCGGCGACCGCGCGCTGGAAGCTTGCGGCGATGTCCGCCGCCGCCTGGATCGGCAACGCTCCCGCCCCGTGCCGCGCCACCTCCTGCGCCACCGCCGTCTTCAACCCGGAGAAGCTGAAATCGCAGCCGGGCCGCCCCAGCAGCGGCCGCGGGAACGCATATCTCCGAGCGTCGCCTCCCGCCGCCAGCTTCTCGAGCGCCGGCCCGCCTGGCCAGCCCAGGCCAAGCAGTTTTGCGACTTTGTCGAACGCCTCGCCGACCGCATCGTCCATCGTGCCGCCCAGTCGCGCATGGCGTCCGACCCCTTCGACCGCGACGCACTGGCAGTGGCCGCCCGAGACCAACAGCAGCAGATACGGAAATTTGGCCCCGCCCGGCACCAACCCGGGCAGGCGGGCAGTCAGCGCATGCGCCTCCAGATGGTTCACCGCCACGTAGGGCAGCCGGCGCGCGATCGCGATCCCCTTGGCGAACTGGCTGCCGACGATCAGCCCGCCGATCAGCCCCGGTCCGCCGCTCGCCGCCACGCCGCCGAGTTCGGCAAAGCCGACACCGGCGCGCGTCATCACGCGCCGCACCTGTTCCGGCAGGAAGGCCAGATGCGCCCGCGCGGCAATCTCCGGCACCACGCCGCCATAGGGCGCATGCTCGCTTTCCTGGCTCAGCACGGACTCCGCCAGCACATGCCCGGACTCGTCGAGCACCGCCGCTGCCGTCTCGTCGCAGGAACTCTCGATGCCCAGCACCGGGCCCATCCGTATTAATCCCACCTTTTCACAGCCCTGCCAGAGTAATAGGACGCAGCCATGACCGCCGCCATGCCGCCATCGCACCCCTCCGCGGGAATGCAGCACCCACGGGTGAAGCCGCATACCCGCGCCCTGCCGCTGCGCGTCGGCACCCGCGGCTCGCCGCTGGCGCTGATCCAGACCCGCGGCTTCCTCGACGTGCTGATCCGGTTCTGCCCGGTGCTGCGCAATATGGATGTGTTCGAGGAGCATGCCATCCGCACCACCGGCGATGCGGTGCAGGACCGCCGCCTGGCGGAGATCGGCGGCAAGGGGCTGTTCGCCAAGGA
>JBGPND010000260.1:0-6435 GCA_041487355.1 Acetobacteraceae bacterium
GGACGGTCGATGCTCTCTGGAAGGCGCTCGGGTCCATCACCGACTGCGTGTCGCCACAGGAGTGCAAAAACTTCATCCGCCATGCCGGTTATTTCCAGTCATGATGAAAGCGCTCTAGTTGCCTCTCGCTGTCGCCAGCGGTTGGCCCAGACGTCGAAGACGTAGTGCAGGTAGATGTTGGCAAGCAGCGGTGAGGCCACCGATCCCTGCCCCGTCCCCCGGTCACTGACCATCACGACCTCGTCCTCGAGCACCCCCGCCTTCAGCCATTTCTGGATCAGGCGGATGATGCGCGGGTCGGCCCCCCGGATTCGTATGGGGACAAGCTTCGCCCGCCGCCCCCGCCGCTCCACCGGGATGCTCGCCGGATGCATGATCCGCACCTCAATGCCTTGCGCCAGCAGATACCGCGCGATCCAGAACCCGTCCCGGCCTGCCTCGTAGCACAGCACCGTCCGGCACCCCCCCGGGTCAAGCCTGGGGGCAGGCTGGCCCGCCCGCTGCGCCTCCCGCTTCCACCGTTCGATCTGCCTCAACAACCCCGCCATGTCCCGCGGCGCCAGACTTCGCCGCGGCCAGCGGGCCACGCCGGGCAACACCGCTCCGACCTCCCATCCCTTGCCGCTCAATTCCACGGCCAGCACCAGCGTGCTATCGTGCTCGAAGACGGTTACGGCGCCGGCTGCAGCAGATTGCTCTGTCATCGCGTCGTTCCTGACTGGTTTGGGACAACCGACAGGATACATGCCGCCGCGATCGCCCATCCCCATAGCATCCTGATCCGGGGATCAGGCCCGGCCACGACGGCGGGGGCAGTGGTGTGCTGCGCGCTCGGCGCAGTCGAAGCGCATCGGCCAGGTCAGTGCAAGGGAGTCTCGCCGAGGATTTGCAGGACCTCGCGCTCCAGGTGGCGCCAGGGGCGGGTGGTCGGCGTGGGGAGCATGTCTTCCAGCCAGGCGGCAGTGGCAATGGCGCATTCGCCGGCATCGGGGGCGGGCGCCTCGATCGCCTCCCGGTAGACGGTCACATGCTGGGCGATCGACCGATCGAGCGTCGCCTCCGACCGCAGGCGCTTGGTCACCCGCGCCGCATCCGCCGCATCGTAGGCAGCGATCGCCTCGCCCAGCAGTTCGACCGTCACCGGCCGCGTCAACAGCCCGGCGCCCAGGTTGAGGCGACGCCATGCGTCGAGCCGGTCGCTGGTCAGCAGTCCCGCGAAGCCGCGCGCGTCCACCACCACCACCGCACAGCCGACCGTCGCAGCCTCCAGGGCCATGCGGGCGGTGGCAAACACCAGATCGTATCCCGGCAGCTCCGCCTCCAGCTCGTCGCTGACCCGCTCCGTCCCCGGGCCAAGCTCGTCGAGACGCAGCCCTGCCGCGGCACAGGCGGCATGCACCGCCGGCCGGTGATCGCTGTTCTTGGTGAGCAGCAGGGCGCGGCGCGGCCGCTTCGGCAACCGGGTGCGTTGGCGGAAACGCTCGGTGTCGACCGCGTTGAGGATGACCCGCAGACGATCGGGCGGAATGCCGACCCCGGCGCAACGCCGAGCCACCAGTTCGTCCACCGCGATCACCCGGCGGATCTGCGGGTGCGGCACCGGTGTTTCGAGCAGGAAGAACGCACTGTGGGAGGCAAACACCACCGGAACATGCGGAAACGCCGCCATCGCTATAATCGTGGTCGGTCCATGCTGGGCATGGATGACGTCCGGCCGGTCAGGCAGCCAGGCGATCCGGTTCACGACAACGTGACCACGTTGCCGCATTCGCTCTGCTTGTGGACCAAGCAGCGGAGCAAACACCATCGGCTGATGCCCGGCCGCGCGCAGCCCGTCGGCGAGCAGTCGGACCACCGTCTCGGTGCCGGTGTTGCCATGCAGATGGAGATTGGTGATCAGGATTTTTAAACCCATGCCGCTCATACGCTGGTGCCCATCATGAGCGTTGTAACGGACTTTCCAGGCCTCGGGGATGCGGTGTTGATCGCCGCGCATCCCGGGCATGAGCTGCATCTGTTCCACTGGATGGAGCGTGTCCGGCCATTGGTCTTCCTGCTGACCGACGGATCCGGCGGCGCCGCGGCGTCGCGCACGGATTATTCCGCACGCTGCTGCGCGGCGGCCGGCGCGGAGCCGGGCGGCGTGTTCGGCATGCTGCCGGACCGCGCGTGGTATGCCGCGCTGCTCGCCGGTGATGCCGTACCATTCCAGGCGGCGGCCGAGGCCATCGCCAGCGAGAGCGCGCGCCGGCGCCCGTCTCTCCTCGTCTCCGATGCGGTCGACGGCTACAACCCGATGCACGACCTGGCTGCCGCGGTCGCGGCCGGTGTGGCCGCGCGCCTGCTTGTGCCGCATCTCGTCTATCCGGTGACCGGCGGCGCATCGGGAGAGCCGGCGGTATCCCTGCCGCTCGATGCGGCCGCGCGGCAGCGCAAGCGGGCCGCCGCGCTGGCCTATGCGCCGCTTGCCGATGAGGCGCGGGCACTGCTCGCCGCCGATGGGGCGTGGACGATCGAGCGGCTGCTGCGACCCGAATTCGCCTGGCCGTCGGAATGGCTGCCCCAGTACGAGAAGGTGGGTCGCGAACGGATCGCCGCGGGACGCTACGAGGTCGCGATCACCTATCGCGAGCACGTGCTGCCGGTGGCACGCAGGCTTCTGCCGGGCTGACGCCGCCGCCGAACACCTCGTCCCACGCCGCACGCAATGCCGCGTCGGCTTCCGCCATGGTCATCGGCAGCCCGAGTGCATGCAGGCTGGTGACACCGTACTCGCTGATGCCGCATGGCACGATGCCGCTGTAGTGACTGAGGTCCGGGTCGACGTTCAGGGCCACGCCGTGCCAGCTCACCCAGCGCGTCACCCGCACACCGATCGCGGCGATTTTCGCTTCCTTGCCGGGGAGCCTGCCCTCGGACTTGATCCGGGGGGCGACCCAGATGCCGATCCTGCCCTCCCGCCGCTCGCCGCGGACATTGAAGCGGTCGAGTGTGCGGATGAGCCACTCCTCCAGCCCGTGCACGAAGCAGCGCACGTCGCGTGCGGGCACCGTGCCATGGGGCTGGGTGAGGTCCAGCATGACATAGGCGGTGCGCTGGCCCGGCCCATGATAGGTCCACTGCCCGCCACGCCCGGCGGTGAAGGTCGGAAAACGGCCAGGCTCGATGAGCTGCTCCGGCCGGGCGGAGGTGCCGGCGGTGTAGAGCGGCGGATGCTCCACCAGCCAGACCAGCTCGTCTGCCGTGCCGGCGCGGATCGCCGCCACCCTGTCCTGCATGGTGGTCAGAGCGTCGGCGTATTGGGTGAGCCCTTCGGTGATGCGCCATTCCGGGCCATTGGCGCCAATTGAAGCCCCCTCATTCATCCGCTATACCCCGCCGCCTGCCCGAGCGGTCGTGGCGGAATGGTAGACGCGCAAGCTTGAGGTGCTTGTGGGGGTAACCCCGTGGAAGTTCGAGTCTTCTCGACCGCACCAAGGTAACTTCCTGAGCTTCCATAGTTCTGGCTTCCGGCTCGCTCCTGGCAGTCTGGTCCCGAAGCGCACCACTCCCTTCCTGACGACATAATCACCCGGAATGGCGTGCACCACGTCGCCGCAGCACGCAAGGCCTGTGTAGAAAGGCTGGCTGAAGCATTGTCAGCGGCCGGGCGTGGCAAAGCTGTCAGGGCACGGCGGCGCGACCCTGACGTTGCTTGCGTTGTCGATAGAGCTTGCAGGAGTCTACATTGTGTTAGTCATGCTGGCACACCTGCAGCGAATACGCGCGATTGATGCCACAGCGTTGCCATGTTGCAAAGGCCAAGGGAACCCGGCATGTAGCCGCTGGCAATGATCCTTGCGTGGCACAGGAGGCGCGGGGTGCAGATGGCCGTGTCCGTCCAGGCGTGAACCGGTCGCCTGCCCAGGTAGGCGAGGTGTACTCCCTCACGTTGCGGAACGACCGCGCGGAGCTTGCGCGGATGGTCGCATGGATCGACGGCATCATCGCTCGGCTTGGGCTGACGGCGGACACGGCGCATGCCCTGCATCTCCGCCTGGAGGAGGCGGTCTGCAATGTCGTCGCCTATGCCTTCGAGCCTGACGCGTCGCACGACGTGCACATCGCGCTGTGGCGGGACGCGGATGCGCTGCATGCCGACGTGACCGACGATGGTCGGCCGTTCGATCCATTGTCGCAGGCGCTGCCGGGGGCCTCCGAAGGATCTGCAGTCCGCTCCGATCGGCGGGCTGGGCATCAAGCTGATCCGGAGTTTCGCTGCCGGCGCGCGCTATCAGCGATCCGGCGAGACGAACCGGTTGCTGCTGTCCTTCCCGTTCAGCTGAACGTGTGACGAGATCGGCGAGTCGACCCCAGTGTCATTGCGAGCCAAAGGCGAAGCAATCTCCAGCTGGAATGATGGGTTTCGCTCTGCTCAACCCATCCTACGCCGCTACGCCGCAGCCTGTAGGATGGGTTGAGCGCAGCGATACCCATCACGACTGGCTGCACAGGCTCTCAACTGCGACGCGCTTGCCGCAGGCGAGCTGCGATTCGCTGCCGTTGCCGACGTGGCCGTGACGGCCTATCTGTAAAAAATGAGCGAACCGCGTGAGACAGAAAAGCCGACCGACACGGCGCGCCCGGTGCCGCAGCCGGTGCCCAAGGAGATCGGCGGGCCGAAAGGACCGGAACCGACCCGCTATGGCGACTGGGAAGTGAACGGTCGCTGCAGCGACTTTTGATCCTCGGGTCAAGCCCGAGGATGACGGGTTGGCCGCGACCTCAGTCGCCGTCCGACCGGCGGCGCAGCGCGGCGGTCACGGTGTTCTCCAGCAGGCAGGCGATGGTCATGGGACCGACGCCACCAGGGACCGGGGTGATTGCGCCGGCGACCGCACTGGCTTCGGCGAACGCCACGTCACCCACCAGCCTGCCGTCCGGCAGACGGTTGATCCCGACATCGATGACCACGGCGCCGGGGGCGATCCAGTCACCCCGCACCAGCTCTGGCTTGCCGACCGCAGCCACCAGCACCTCGGCCCGACGGCATTCGGCGGCGAGGTCCCGGGTCCGGGAATGCGCGATGGTGACGGTGGCGTTGGCTCCCAGCAGCAGCGCCGCCAGCGGCCGGCCGACGATGGCGGAGCGGCCCAGCACCACGGCGCGCGCGCCGGCCAGCGGGACGGCGGCCTCCGCCAGCAGCTTCATCACCCCGAGCGGGGTGCAGGGCACCAGGCTCGGGTTGCCGGAGGCGAGGCGGCCGGCGTTCAGCGGATGGAAGCCGTCCACGTCCTTGTCCGGATCGATCGCCTCGATCACCGCCTGCGTGCCGATATGCGCGGGCAGCGGCAGTTGCACCAGGATGCCGTCGACGGCCGGGTCGGCGTTCAGCCGGGCGAGGCGGGTCAGCAGCGCCTCCTCGGAGGTATCGGCCGGCAGGCGGATGGTGCGCGCCGCGATGCCGGCGGCGTTGGCCGCGCGGTCCTTGCCGCGGACGTAGACAGCGCTCGCCGGTTCGTCGCCCACCACGACGACGGCCAGCCCCGGCCGGAATGGCAGCGTCGCGACGCGATCGGCGAGCCTGGCCCGGAGCGAAGCGGCGACCGCCGTGCCATCGATGATGCGCGCACTCACAGCGCCGCCAGCTTCACGGCGAGTTCGGCGGGATCGCCGGTGACGTGGAGTATTTTCTCCCGGCTGGTGGCGCCGGCGGTGAGGCGGACCGCGGATTGAGGGGTGCCCAGCGCGGCCGCCAGGGCAGCACAGGCCGCGCGGTTGGCGCGGCCCGCCTCGGCAGCCTCGGTCACGCCGATGCGCAGCCGCTCGCCGTCGGCCGCCGGGGCGGTGCCATGCACGCCCGGCCGGCGCGATTTCGGCTGCACCTTCACCGCGACGGCGACGCCATCGGGCAGCGGACGCCAGAAATGGCTCAATAGATGCTCCGGACCAGGCTGACTTCGATCTCGCCCAGCAGCATGCGTGCCGCCTGCAGCAGCAGGATCAGGATCACCGGGCTGATGTCGATGCCGCCCAGATTGGGCAGCAGCTTGCGGATCGGCCGCAGCGCCGGCTCGGTGATGCGATACAGGAAGTCGCCGATCGTCCAGACGATCCGGTTCCTGGTGTCCAGAACGCCGAAGCTGGTGAGGATGCTAAACACCGCGGACAGGATCACCGCCCACATATAGAGGCTGAGCAACCGGTCCACGAGCCAGAACAGGGCCATCATCAGAGGTGGTCTCCAAAGGGTCGGCGGAAGCTAGCGGGGGGCGATTCGGTCCGCAACCTGCACGAAATCGGCTCGCTTGACTTCGCCATGTGTGCTGAGCATTGTCCGCGCCTCGCGCGACCGGCCGCGCAGCGGGACGGGGCTGTAGCTCAGTTGGGAGAGCGCCTCGTTCGCAATGAGGAGGCCAGGGGTTCGAGTCCCCTCAGCTCCACCACCGTCCCGCC
>JBGPND010000261.1:0-6399 GCA_041487355.1 Acetobacteraceae bacterium
CTTGTCGCCGCTCCCTCGCCGTCATGGCCGGGCTTGTCCCGGCCATCAGTGGTGGCACCGTGCCACGACGGATGGCCGGGACAAGCCCGGCCATGACGGGAAAAGCGAGCGCTGACCAAGGGTCATTGATTCGGGCGGTTGGTATGATACCGCCGTAATCGTCATGCCCGCGCAAGCGGGAACCCAGAGCTGCAAACGAGAGCCCTGGTCCCACTGGGTGACCGGAAACGCGACCGCCTCTCTCGCGAGTCGTGATGTGTATCGCTGCGCTCAACCCATCCTACGCTGCGACGTAGGATGGGTTGAGCGCAGCGATACACATCATTCCGGCGGGATTCCAGTCATGCTGAACTTGGTTCAGTCAGCCTGCGGCAATGGTCACGGTGTGATCCCGGCCGAGCCATTCGCCGGTCGCGGTGTTCTGCCAGGTGAAGACAACGGCACGGCCTGGCGCGAAACCGCCCGTCGGGATTTCCGCCGTGTGGATGCCCAGCCCCGTGTCGCGCGTCCGCGTGTCGCTCCGCGTTTGCCAGCCATCCGCGCTCCAGTGCACCAGCGCCGGTTCAGACAGGTCGAGCCGCAACACGCGACCGGCGGGAATTGAGGGCGGGCGCCAATCCGGGCGCCAGGTGCGGCAGCGCGCCACTCGCTTCTCGCGCAGATAGCGGCGGACCGGCTGCGGCGGCCGGTCGAATACCGCATTGTCCGCCAGCGAGCGCAGCAGCTTGATGTGCTCGGCGTGCGCCCAGGCCAGTGGCATGGCCGAACCGCTGGGCTTGCCTGGCTCGAGTTCCAGCGCCAGGTTCGGCGGGCCGTCCCAGACCTGCTCCGGCAGCAGCTTTCCCGGGCTCGCACCGGCCTCCATCGTCGCCAGCAGCCGTTCCGCCTCGGCGCGGCGGCCGGCCGCCAGCTCGTAATGCGCCCGCTCGCCGGCGAGCAGCGGCCAGACGCGGCCGACGCCGGTGCCGTCATACGGACGCCCGTCCTCATGCTCGCCGTAGCCGTCGCCGTTGTAACGCCGCCAGCCCGGCCCGTAGGGCAGATCCACGCACAGCACATGATCGATCACCTTCACCGTGTCGGTGATGCGCGGATCATCGGCCGCCCGCAGCCCGAAGCGCACCAGGGCCAGCGCGTCGGTGCTGATCAGTTCGTCCGCGGCGACATGGGAGGCCTCGGCGAAGCGGTTGCGCACCTCGACTGTTCCGCGCGGTTCGGCGCGCGCCTCGCCCGGCACTTCGGGCGCAATGCGGACATAGTAGCCGGGGACACCGACCTCCCGACTCAGCCGCGTGTCCACGACGTAGATCCAGTCCTCGATCTGCTCGTTCCAGGCATCCGCCGTGTCGCGCAGGAAATCCGCGACGCCGTCGATGTCGCAGGTCTCGGCGAGATCTGCGGCGGCGAGCAGGGCGGCGACCTGCACGGCCAGGGTGAACGGCGTGTAGCCGGCATTCTCCTCCCAACGGTCCTGGCTGGTCCTCGGACCGTGGCTGACGACGAAGCCCGACGCGCGGGCCACCATGGGCCAATACGCGGTGAGCACCGGCCGTGGCATCGCGCCCTCGCGCAACGCCGTGTCCAGCAGCAGCATCGGGAAGGCGCATTCGTCGAGCTGGATGCCGGACCAGTACGGCGTGCCGTCGAGCCAGCAATTCTGCGGCCAGGAGCCGTCCTCCTCCTGAATGGCGCGCAGGTAGCGCACCACGCGCATCACCTCCTGATTCGCGCCACAGGCCAGGAAAGCGCCTGCGGTCTGCACCAGATCACGCGGCCAGACGAGGTGGTAGCCGCCGATGTCGTCGTCACCCTTGCTGCTGCCCCAGGGGATCGACAGGCTCGCGATCAGGCCACCGGGAAATGTGGGACTCTCATGGCAGCGCAGCACGGCGGTGCTGACGCGGTAGACATTGTGTCCGTCCACCTTCCGGTCGAGCGAGCGCAGCCGCGCCTGCCAGCCGCGCCAGCCGGTGGCGTATTCCTGGAGCTGCGTGTCGGACGGCGTCTGCAGGCTGGCACGCACGCGGAACGCTGCCTCTGGCGCACTGCGTCCGAAGCCGAGGGCGAGCCTGAACTCGGTCTCCGGCGCCGCGATTTCGGCGCTCAGCGCGACGTTGCCGTCGGCGGCGCGGTCATACTCGTCGGTCAGCCTGCCGTGGGCGTGCAGCATCTGCCAGCCGTCGCTGGCGCCGACAAAGCCGACCGAGCTGGCGAGGAACGGCCGCGAGCAGCCGAGTGCGAGGCGGGTGCCGTCGCCTTCGGCGAACAGCAGTCGATGGCCCTTGTAGCTGTCGATCCAGGCGGTGTTGTGCGCGCCGCCATTGACCAGATGCGGCGCGAGCAGCGCGAACAGGCGGAGCGGCGGCCCGCTGAGCACTTCGAGCCGGATGCGCTGAAGGACGACGTCGGCGCGTGGATCGGCGAGGACGTATTTGGTGATGCGGAAACGGCCACCAAGGTGGGTGTTGGTGAGCTGGAAGGCTGGCACGCCGTCCTCCAGCCCGGCGATCTCGAATTTGCAATCGCGCTTCTCTTCGGCGAAGAAGCCGGCGCCATCGGTGACGATGAAGCCGAAGTCGCGCGTGCAGGCCTGGTCGACGCGCGGATAGTAGATCTCGTCCAGGATGCCGTGGCTGAGCGTGAACCAGACGCGGCTGACCGGTGACAGCGCGGTGCCGACGCCGCTCTTGGCGCTGGATGTCCAGCGCGGTGGGATTCCTGGCCAGCCTGGTGCGTCGGTCACTCTCGCCTCCTCATGCGGCGTCAGTGTAGGCTCTGCCACCGAGTGACTGAATGTTGAACACTGACTCGTGAGCGATGGCCGGACATTCCCAGTTCAAGAACATCATGCACCGCAAGGGCGCGCAGGATGCGCGCCGCGGCCGGCAGTTTGCCAGGCTGATCCGCGAGATCACGGTTGCTGCGCGCCAGGGCCTGCCTGATCCCGCCGCCAACCCGCGGCTGCGTGCGGCGATGGTGGCGGCGCGGCAGGCCAACATGCCGAAGGACACCGTTGATCGTGCGATCAAGAAGGCGACCGGCGGGGCAGGGGGCGAGGACTACGCCGAGGTGCGCTACGAGGGCTACGGCCCGGCCGGCGTCGCGATCATCGTCGAGGCGCTGACCGACAACCGCAACCGCACCGCCTCGGACATCCGTTCGGCGTTTGCCAAGCACGGCGGCGCGCTGGGCGAGACCAACTCGGTGAGCTTCCTGTTCAACCGCCTGGGGGTGATCCGCTACCCGGCCTCCGCGGCCAGCGCCGACGACATGCTGGAGGCGGCGATCGAGGCGGGTGCCGAGAATGTCGAGAGCGACGCCGAGGCGCACGAGGTCACCGCTGCGGTCGATGATTTCTTCGCCGTGCGGGACGCGTTGGAGGCGCGGTTCGGCGCGCCGGAAAGCGCGCGGCTGGATTGGCGGCCGACCACCAGTGTCACGCTGGACGAGGACCGCGCCGCGTCGGTGCTGAAGCTGCTGGAGGTGCTGGAAGAGAGCGACGACGTGCAGAACGTTTATGCGAACTTCGACATCCCCGATGCGGTGATGCAGAAGCTGTCGGCGTAGTCGTTATCAGCTTGTAGGGCGGGTTAGCCGAAGGCGTAACCCACCATCGTCTGAAGCCGGACAAGCACGGCCGGCGGCTAGAGGAGCCGCAGCAGGTTGCGGGCACTGTGCAGCACGCGCTCGACGCGCACCGTGTTCTCGCCCGGCGGCTCACGATACAGCACGAGGTAGCGGCCGTGCACCGCCATACGCAGGCCCGCAGCCAAGTCGGTGCGGGCACGGTATAGCTCCGGCGTCTCGGCGATCGCCCGGCACTTGGCTTCCAGCTCGGCGATGAAGCATGCCCTTGGGCCGGCCGGAGGCCGGACCCGAGGGGTGGCTGCCCGGACCGGGTTGTCGCGGGCGATGTAGTCGGCAATCTCCTCAAGGTCAGCCACAGCGCGCGGCGATAGGATCAGCCGGCGGGGCGCGCTCACCCGGCCGGCGGTTGGCCGAACCGGGCGCGCAGCCGGGCAAACACCTCTCCGGCATTCAGGCCCGGCCCGCTGTCGATGCCCTCCTGCACCAGGCGGCGCAGCTCCTCGGTCTCCAGCGTCTCGATCTTGCGGCGCAGGCGCCAGTCCCGCAGTGCGTCACGCACCACCTCGCTGACGCTGCCATAGTCGCCGCCTTCCACCGCCGCACGTAGCTCGGCCACCATGTCCGGGGTCAGGGCAATACTGAGCTTTTCAACGTTGGCCATGGCATCATGATGCCACGGATGGAGAGTGGTAGCAAGATTTCCCACCGGCCCAGCTATGCCTCCGGGATGCGCACATCCAGGCCAAGTTCACGCGCCGCGCGGGCCAGCCTTCGGTCCAGCGTGACCAGGCTGAGATCCAGCCTGCGGCAGATCGCCGCGTGCAGCGCGTCGGGTGCACGCAACATCAGCTCAAAGCGACGGACATAGACATTCGCCAGCCGGACATCCGATGCGATCACGTCTGCCGTTATGGTTATACCAGCCCGCCAGATGTCCAAGTCCGCCAGCCGGGCCAAAGCATCCGCTGCCTCAAGCCGGCGAGTACGCACCAGGCGCGACAATCCTGACGCCACCTCCGCAATTGCAAAATCACTGACGTACAGGTCTTCGTCCCAGCCACGCAGTAAGAGCTCGACCGCAGCGCTCGCCGACTCCTCGATGATCGTCGGGAGCAAGACGCTGGCATCCAGATAGGCATTCACCTCTCGTCGACATCATAGAGTTCATTGAGCAGTTCGACCGATGTCACATCTACCTTCCTGCGTGCCTGACGGCGAGCTTTCAGCCAATCATAAATGGCCTTGCTGGATCGAGGTCTGGCCTGGTCAGTCGGACGTAGCTCCGCCACCGGCTTGCCATGGCGCGTGATCACCACCTCTTCGCCCTCGATCGCCTTATCTATCAACGTTGGCAAACGGTTCTTGGCCTCGGACACACTGTATGCGCCCATCGGGGGCCTCCGCTCAGAATAGCCATCGATATGGCCATAATCTACCGGCTTGTCGATACCACATGCAGCCACCGCCGGCTCGTCGTATACCGGCACAAGTCATGAACAGGGACCCGATTCGCACATGGTCAGGCTGCTGGGCATCGATCCGGGCCTGCGCTTCACTGGCTGGGGGGTGATCGAGGCAGATGGCAACCGCCTGCGCCACGTCGCCGACGGGGTCATCGCGACCGACAGCGCGACCAGCGTGCCGGAGCGGCTGAAGGTGCTGCATGACGCGTTGGTGGCGCTGATGGCGCAGCACCGGCCGGACGAGGCGGCGATCGAGGAGACCTACGTGAACCGCAACGGCAGCGCGACGCTGAAGCTGGGCTACGCGCGCGGCGTCGCGCTGCTCGCCCCCGCGCTCGTTGGCATTCCGGTGACCGAGTATGGCGCCAAGTCCGTGAAGCTTGCCGTGGTGGGCACCGGCGGGGCGGAGAAGGCGCAGGTGCAGATGATGGTTCGCCGCCTGCTGCCAGGTGCCGTGATCCGCCGGGCGGACGCGGCCGATGCGTTGGCGGTGGCGATCTGCCACGCGCATCATCGTGCCAGCCGGCTGGCCTGGAGCAGTCGGGTGAGGATCGCGTGATCGCCCAGCTCACCGGACGCGTCGAGGCGCTGGAGGAGGGACGCTGCATCATCGACGTGAACGGCGTCGGCTATCTCGTGCAGGCCTCCACGCGCACGCTCGCAGCATTGCCCGCGCCGCCGGCCACCGCGCGGCTGCTGGTGGAGACGCATGTGCGCGAGGACGCCATCCTGCTCTACGGCTTCGCCGACCCGGCCGAACGCGACTGGTTCCGCCTGCTGACCACGGTGCAGGGCGTCGGCGGCAGGGTCGCTCTTTCGGTGCTGTCGGCACTGTCGCCGCGCGACCTGGTGTCCGCGATCGCCGCCGGCGACCGCGCCAGCCTGACGCGTGCACCCGGCGTCGGCGCGCGCCTTGCGGTGCGCCTGCTGACCGAGTTGCGGGATAAGGTTGGCGCGATGCCATCGACGCCCGGTTTCGTCGTGCCTCGGCTCGGCCCGCCTGGGGTGGCCGAGGATGCGATCTCGGCGCTGGTCAATCTGGGATACCGCCGGCCGGAGGCGCAGCCCGTGGTCGCACGCATGATCGAACGGCTCGGCGATGCAGCGCCGCTGGATGCGGTGATCCGTGACAGCCTGAAGGAGCTGGCGCATAGGGCGCCCGGATGAGCGGCGCCGGCAGGAGAGGTTCAAGCACGAGAGGTTCAAGCGAAACTCCCCCTCCCCTTGAGGGAGGGGGTTGGGGGGAGGGGGTCGGCCACCCCGCCCCGCGGCCCCCCCCCCCCCCACCCCCCGCAGCGGCGGCGGGCGATGGCGGCGAGCGTCGGCCCCCCGCCCCCCCGGGGGCCCC
>JBGPND010000262.1:0-6382 GCA_041487355.1 Acetobacteraceae bacterium
CATCCCCACCGACACCGGCATCGCGAAAGAAGCAGATGCAAGCTGCGACAAAGCCCGTGGGGATGGCCGGGTCAAGCCCGGCCATGACGGCGGTACGCAGCGCCAGTGCGACCGGACAGAGAGTCAATGTTTTCAGCGCTTGGTATCAGTCACCGCCAGTGCGATTCGGTATCAGAGTTCCGCCGCGTCCACCGCCGCGACGTCGAGCAGGCGTTCGATCACCTCCGGCTCCTGCGCCCCGGCGATGGCGTGGCGGCCGGAAATAACGAAACACGGGACGCCGTTGATGCCGAGCCGATGCGCCCGCAGGTTGTCGGCGTGCACCGCGTCCACCTCGCCGTCTCCGGCGAGGAAACGGCGTGACGCGGGGCCATCGAGGCCGCAGGCACTGGCGATCGCCACCAGCTGCGCGTGATCGCCGATGTCGAGACCGTCGGTGAAATGGGCCGAAAGCAGCGCCTCCACCACGGTGTCGGCACGGCCGAAACGGGCCGCGTAGCGGACCAGCCGATGGGCATCGACGCTGGAGGGCGTGCGGCGGATGCGGTCGAAGCGGAACAGCACGCCCTCGGCGCGGCCGACCTCGGCTATCGAGGCATACAGCCGGCGCGCCCGGTCCTCACCGCCGAACTTGCGGATCACATAGTCCGGCCGCGCCATCCCCACGCGCGGCATGTCCGGATTGAGCAGAAACGGCCGCCAGGTCAGGTCGAACAGCAGGTCCGGCCGGCGGCGCAGCGTGCGCATCAGGCGGCGGACGCCGAGGAAGCACCAGGGGCAGACCAGGTCGTGGACGATCTCGATGCCGAGGCGGGCTTTCGGGGGTGCCAGGATGTTCACGGCGCGACTCTGGCGCGCAATCGTTGCCCTGTCACGCGAATATCATCGCCGACTCAGCCGAGCGGTTCGCCGCTGTAGTGGCTGGTCGTGTAGCGGTGACCGCTGTGGTTCCACAGTCTGGCCGCCATGCGCTCCGAGAACAGCGGCGACAGGTGCTTCGGGCAGTAATGCGTTACGATGCTCTTGCGGGTGGTCACGCGCGAGACCGGGTTGCCGCCGTGCACCAGATCGGCGTGCCACACCAGCACGTCGCCCTTCCGCGCGGCGAAGGGCGATTTCGCGATCCCCCTCTGCTCCGCGCGCTCCTCCAGCGAGCGGACATGCCGTTCGACCTGCCCGCGCATGGCCGCCTCGCCGGTCATTCGCTGCGCCTCATGCACGCTTTTGTAGTGGTCGTTGTAGACGAAATCCTCGAAGCGATGGCTGCCGGGGTAGTAGAACAGCTCGCCCGCTCCGAGCGTGACATCCTCCAGGGCGGTCCAGGTCGCAGCGAACTGGCGCGGGATGGTGTAGGCCACATAGGCGGAATCCTGGTGGCCCTCCTGCGCCGAACCGCGCAGGAAGCCGAGTGTCTGCGAGGCGAACGCCTTGGACTCGAAGATCAGGCCGAGGAACTCCGCGATTGCGTCGGCGAACATGAGGTCGCGGATCGCCGGCGAGAAATGGTGGATATCCAGCGCCTTCGCCGGATGCTGGTTGATCTCCGGCTGCCAGTGGATGTGGTCGGGCGCGACCGCATGGGATTCGAATTTGAGATCGGGGAAGCCGCCGGCGTAGGCGCGGTCGAGGTCCAGCGCCGCCTTGTCGACCAGCGAGGGCAGAATCGCCTTGTCGAGGATCACGTAGCCGTTCTGCATCCAGAAGCGCAGCTTCTCCGCCTGTCGTTCGGTGATCTGGCCGATCTCGAGCTTGCCCTGGAGGATGTCGGCGGCGTTTGCCAGGTCCGGCCACAGGCCACCGTAGGGCGATGGCATGGCGGCGGCATTGGCCGGGCGCGGCGCCTTGGCATTGCTCAGGTAGCCGCGCGCGCGGCCGAATTTTCGATAATGCTCGAACGGCGTGGCGGCGCGGCCGGCCGCGATCTCCTCGGCTGCGGCGGGATACGAGCGGAGATAGTAGTCGACGTCGAAATCGTTGATCTTGCGGCTTTCCTTGCGGCCATGTCGATCATAGTGATGCCACGCGCTGGTCTCGCGCCCTTCCGCAAGCGCCTTGGCGATGTCCGGATAGAGCCGCAGATAGGCGGCCTCATCGAACAGATCGTGCTCGTTGACGACAGACTGCTCGTCCAACGCTTCTCTCTCCCTTGCGGTTTCCTGTGTATCAAATCCGGTGCCGGCCTGTCACGGCCCGCCGATCAGGGGGACCGCTGCATGACTATCGTCATGCATGACCTGGCCGGGGCGCATCCGGATGGCTCTGGCGCATAAGGGGCTGCCGGTGGAGACGGTTCCCTGGCGCTTCACCGAGAAGACCGCGCTGCACCAGTCGGTTCGAGCTGCTGGCGGCCGACGACCCGATCGCCGGCCGGCGTGAGCGGATGCTGGACCTGTTCGACGGGCCGCGCGCAAGAGCGAGAGCGTAAAGCAATAAAGGAGCACCGCGTCCGATGTCATTGCGACCGTGAGCGAAGCGTGGTGGGAAGCAATCTCGTGGTTGTTGCGTACCAACATCGGGATTGCTTGGCCGGGTCGAGCCCCATAGGCATCAGGATAGGGACGTGCGCGAAAAATATTCTCCCCCAACCCCCTCCCGCAAGGGGAGGGGGAGGACTTTGCACCACCGCCGCCTATCCTGATGCCTATGGGGTCGAGCCCGGCCACCGCTGCGCTCCTCGCAATGACACTTTAGGGGCATCAATCCCCGATCAAATGCAGCACCAGCTCGCGCCGATGCGGCGCGGCGCGGTGCTCGAACAGGTAGATACCCTGCCACGTGCCAAGCATCGGCTTGCCGCCATCCACGGGGATCGCGAGCTGCGTCTGAGTAAGTGCCGCCTTGATATGCGCCGGCATGTCGTCGGGCCCCTCATCCTGGTGGCGGTACCCGGCACTCTCCGGCACCAGGCGGTGGAAGAAGGCTTCCAGGTCGGCGCGGACGTCGGGGTCGGCGTTCTCCTGCACCAGCAGCGAGGCGGAGGTGTGCCGGCACCAGACGGTCAGCAGCCCGGTGCCGATACGCTGCGCCGCGACCCAACGGCACACGGGTTCGGTGATCTCGACCAGCCCCTGGCCGTCGGTGGCAACCGTAAGCCGATGCAGTGCCTGCTTCATGCGGCAGACTTGTGCGCCACGGGGTGATAGCGCAAGACGGCCCGCATGGTGGCGCCGCGCTTCCATACCCTGACGATCGGCGATCTCCGCCGCGAGACGGCGGATGCCGTATCGCTTGCGTTCGCCGTGCCGGACCGGCTGCGCGAGGCCTATCGCTACACGCCCGGCCAGTATCTCACGCTGCGTGCCACGATCGATGGCGAGGATGTGCGGCGGTCCTACTCGATCTGCTCCGGACTCGATGACGGCGAACTCCGCGTCGTCATCAAGCGTGTCGCGGGAGGCGCGTTCTCCGGCTGGGCCAACGAGCAACTGCGTCCGGGCCACCGGCTGGCGGTGATGACGCCAGGCGGCCGCTTCGGCGTGCCGATCGAACCTGGGGCGGCGCGCACTCTGGTCGCCTTCGCCGCTGGCTCCGGCATTACGCCGGTGATGGCGATCCTGAAGACCGTGCTGCGGCGGGAGGCGGGACGCTGCTTCCTGTTCTATGGCAATCGCACCACCGACAGCATCATCCTTCGCGAGCAACTGGAGGATCTGAAGGACCGCTATCTCGCACGCCTGTCGGTGTTCCACGTGCTGTCACGCGAGCAGCAGGATATCGCAGTGCTGAATGGCCATCTCGACGCGGAGAAGCTGCAACTGCTGACCCGCGCGATGGTGCCGATCCAGCAGGTGGACCACGCCTTCGTCTGCGGGCCGCAGCCGATGATCGAGGGGTTGGAAAAGGCACTCGCCGATCTGGGAATGCAACGTGACCGCGTGCATGTCGAGCGGTTCACCCCCGGGGTCGGCGGCCGGCCGCGTCCGGTCGTCGTGGCACAAGCGGCAAAGCCGAAGGCGATCGCGACGGTGATCAGCGAGGGCATGTGCGCCGAATTTCCGGTGGCCGAGGGCGAGGCGATCATCGATGCGGCGATCCGCGCCGGGCGCAATCTACCGTATTCCTGCAAGGGCGGCATGTGCTGCACGTGTCGCGCCAGGTTGCTGGAGGGCAGGGTGGAGATGGCGGTGAACTATTCGCTCGAGCCGTGGGAGACCGATGCCGGCTACATCCTGACCTGCCAGTCGCATCCGGTGACCGAGCGGGTGGTGATCGACTACGATCAGGTGTGACCTCGCGACACAACAGCAACACCGGAGCGATCCATGCCGGCTTCGCACCTCCTGACCTTGCGTGTCATGGCGTACAACAACGCCTGGTCGAATCATCGCCTGCTCTCCGCCTGCACCGCGCTGACCCAGTCTGAATTCGAGGCGCCACGAACAGGCTTCTTCCCCTCGATCCAGGCGACGCTGAACCACATTCTCATCATCGACAGGTTCTATATCGATGCGCTCGAAGGCGGCACACTGGGTCCGGCCGCCTGGGCGAATCCCGTGCCCTGCCCAACACTTTCGGAGCTGCATCCCGCTCAGGCTGCGGTTGATCGTCGACTGATCGCGTGGTGCGAATCGCTAGACGAGAGTGGTCCAGACCGGATTATCCAAGTGCACCGCGGCACGCGCGTTCAGAGGGAGCGCGCTGACCGGTTGCTGCTGCACCTCTTCCAACACCAAATCCATCACCGTGGCCAGGCACACGCGATGCTCAGCGGCACGCAGGTCCCGCCGCCGCAGCTCGATGAGTTCTTTTCTGTCGCCGAAGCCCGGCTGCGCGCGGCTGAGTTCCAGCAGCTTGGGTGGACGGAGGCTGGAATTTGGCGCGAGTGAGGTTGGCCGCCGCGTAAGTCTGGTGCAATGTCGGCTCACACAAGCAATTCGTAGTCGCCAGGAGGCCCCATCATGCAGCGCCGAAACTTCCTGGTTTCCGCCGCCGCCGCGCTTGCCATGCCTGCCATCGCCCGCGGCGAAGCCAGCCAGGTGCTGAAATTCGTGCCGCAGGCGGATCTGGCCGTGCTCGATCCCGTGTGGACCACGACCTACCAGTCGCGCGACCATGGCTTCCTGGTGTTCGACACGCTGTTCGGCCTGGACAGCAGGTTCAAGCCAGCGCCGCAGATGGCCGAAGGCGCGGTCAGCGAGAACGACGGCAAGACCTGGCGCATCACGCTGCGACCCGACCTGATGTTCCACGACGACACCCAGGTACTGGCGCGCGACTGCGTGGCGAGCATCCGCCGCTGGGGCGCGCGTGACGGATTCGGCCAGGCGCTGATGGCCGCCACCGACGAGATCAGCGCGCCGGACGACAAGACCATCGTGTTCCGCCTGAAATATCCGTTCCCGCTGCTGCCCGACGCGCTGGCCAAGACGCCGCCGAGCATGTGCCCGATCATGCCGGAGCGGCTGGCCACGACCGATCCGTACAAGCAGGTCACCGAGATGGTCGGCAGCGGCCCGTATCGTTACAAGGCCGACGAACGCGTTGCCGGCTCGCTCGTGGTCTACCAGCGCAACGCGAAATACGTGCCGCGCCCGAACGGCACGCCGGACGGTACCACCGGCCCGAAGATCGCCTATATCGACCGCATCGAGTGGCACATCATTCCCGATCCCGGCACGGTCGCGGCCGCCGTGCAGCGCGGCGAGATCGACTGGTGGCTGGTGCCGCAGGCCGACCTGCTGCCGCTATTGCGCAAGCAGCGCAACGTGAAGGTGGAGAACATCGTTCCCACCGGCTTCGTCGCGACGATGCGCTTCAATCAGCTCAATCCGCCCTTCGACAATCCCGCGATCCGCCGCGCATTGCTCGGCGCGGTGCAGCAGTCCGACTACATGATCGGCATGGTCGGCACCGACGAGGAACTGTGGCGCGTGCCGTGCGGCATATTCACCCCCAACACGCCGCTCGCCACCGATGCCGGGATGGAGGTGCTCACCAGCAAGCGCGACCTCGCCAAGGTCAAGCGCGATCTGGCAGCCGCTGGCTACAAGGGCGAGAAAGTCGTGGTGCTGACGCCGACCGACATCGCCTCGGCCAAGGCGCTCGCCGACATCACGGCCGACACGCTGCGCCACGCCGGCATGAACGTCGACGCGCAGGCGATGGATTGGGCAACCCTGGTCGGGCGCCGCGTCAAGACGGAGCCGGTGGAGCAGGGCGGCTGGAGCATCTTCCACACAAGCTGGAGCGGGCTCGACATGATCAATCCCGCCGGCCACATCTTCCTGCGGGGCAACGGCAAGGCGGCCGCGCCCGGCTGGCCGACGAGTTCGAAAATCGAGGAACTGCGCGATGCCTGGTTCAAGGCAGCGGACCTCGCCGCGCAACAGGCGCTGGCGCGCGCGCTGCAACTGCAGGCATTCCAGGACGTGCCGTACATCCC
>JBGPND010000263.1:0-6354 GCA_041487355.1 Acetobacteraceae bacterium
AGGTCTTCCAGTGGCCGTGTGGGGTGGTGTCGATCAGCCGTGTGCCGCGCTTGGAACGGCCTCGGAGACGGACCATGTTGGTCTTGGCCCAGAGCCTGCCCCCGGACCCTCGGGTCAAGCCCAAGGGCATGCTTGATCCGGGGTCTCGTCGATGAAGATCAGTCTTCGTGAGCTCAGGCTGGGCTGGGTTTCACGCCAAGCGGTGCGTGCCTTGGCGACGTCCTCGCGGTTCTGCTCCGCCGCGTGCAAGGTCTTTTTTTAGCGTCAGGCGCAACTGGGCCAGGGTTTCCCACGTCAGGGTCACGCTGACGGATACCTTGTGCGTCTCCAGCAGCCAGGTCCGAAGTGCCGCGAGCGTTGCATCGGGTTTGGCTGCCACCTGCTCGCGGATCGCCGTGTGGTAGTCGCTCAGCTTGGGCGGCACGTGACAGCACTGTGGTCTGGCCGTGGTCTCCCCCGTCAGACGGCGCCGAATAACAACCTTCGAGACGTAAGAGCCGCTGACGAACAGCATATCCGCGATCCGCCCCACGGGTGCACCCGCGTCGGCTGCCGCGAATACGCGATCACGCAAATCCTGGGCATAGGCTTTGCCTTGCTGCCAAAGCATGAACACCTCCGGTGATGGTCAACCGGAGACCCAGGAATCGTACATCAGGGGCGTTTCGGAACCCCCGCCAGCGCATGGCTGGGATTCCAGTCTGGATGGAAACGCTCTAACGCAGGTGGCCCTCCGTGTGTCTTCCTCCGTGGACTCCGTGAGGAAACTTCCTTACGCACCGTCCAACGACCGCAACCGCTGGGCGACCAGTGGCTTCGGGTGCCTGGTATGACGCCTGACGCGGCCATGGCCTGGCCGAGAAAATGCCACGCCGCGATTGACCGGGCACCCGCCGGTTTCTAGCTTCCGGCGGATGGCTGAAACAGCTCGCAACAACGAGACGGCAATTCCCAAAATCTGGCCGTTCGAGGAGGCGGCCAAGGTCGCCCGACGGCTCGCGGCGTCAGGCAAGGGACATGCGTTGTTCGAAACCGGCTACGGGCCCTCCGGACTGCCGCATATCGGCACGTTCGGCGAGGTGGCACGCACGTCCTGGGTGCGGCACGCATTCACCACGCTCACCGGCCTGAAATCGCGGCTGATTGCGTTCAGCGACGACATGGACGGGCTGCGCAAGGTGCCGGAGAACGTGCCGAACCGCGACCTGCTGGCGCGGCACCTCGGCAAGCCGCTGACACGCATTCCCGATCCGTTCGGCTCGCACGAGAGCTTCGGCGCGCACAACAACGCAAGGCTGCGTGCCTTCCTGGATTCGTTCGGTTTCGACTACGAATTCGCATCGTCAACGGAATACTATGCCGCCGGCCGGTTCGATGCCGCGCTGATCCGCGTGCTGGAATCCTACGACGAGGTGATGGCGGTGATCCTGCCGACGCTCGGGCCCGAGCGCCGCGCCACCTACTCGCCGATCCTGCCGATCCATCCGCGCACCGGCCGCGTCATGCAGGTGCCGATGGAAAACCGCAACCCCGCCACCGGCACCGTGGTCTGGCGTGACCCGGAGAGCGGCGAGGCGTTCGAGACCTCGGTGAAGGGCGGCGCCTGCAAGCTGCAATGGAAGGCCGACTGGGCGATGCGCTGGTACGCGCTCGACGTCGACTACGAGATGTCTGGCAAGGACCTGATCGACTCGGTCCGCCTGTCGGGACGCATCTGCCGCATCCTCGGCAGCGCGCCGCCGGATGGCTTCACGTATGAGCTGTTCCTCGACGAGCATGCGCAGAAGATCAGCAAGTCGCGGGGCAACGGTCTGTCGGTGGAGGAGTGGCTGCGCTACGCGCCGCCGGAGAGTCTGTCGCAGTTCATGTTGAACGCGCCGCAGCGTGCCAAGCGGCTGTATTTCGACGTGATCCCGCGCGCGGTCGACGAGTATCTGGCCAATGCCGCTCGGCTCGGCGCGCAGCCTCCAGACGAGCAATGTCTCAACCCGGCATGGCACATCCACGCCGGCCGCCTGCCGAACCACGGCGGCAGCCCGGTGTCGTTCGGCATGCTGCTCAACCTGGCCTCGGTGGTGAATGCCGAGACGCCCGCCATCCTGTGGGGCTTCATCCGCCGCTACAGCCCGCGCGCGACGCCCGTAACCATGCCGTTCCTCGACAAGCTGGTGGATCACGCGATCGCCTATTACCGCGACTTCGTCCGCCCGCAGAAACACTACCGTCATCCGACGGACATCGAACGCGAGGCACTGGCCGATCTGGCAGAGACCCTGAAGGGCATGGACCGCGGCGCCGATGCCGAGGCGATCCAGAACATCGTCTACGAGGTCGGCAAGCGGCATCCGTTCCCCGAACTGCGCGCCTGGTTCGGCTGCCTCTATCAGGTCCTGCTCGGCCAGCAGGAGGGCCCGCGCTTCGGCGGCTTCATCGCCCTCTACGGGATCGACGAGGCGGTTGCGCTGATCGAGGCTGCGCTCTCACGCCCGGCCGACGCAGCCTGAACGCGATGCTGGCCCAGCGCGCACGCGGCATCCTGAAAACCTGCCTTCGCCAATTGCCGGCGATCATCGGCGTCGCGTTGCTGATCGGCGCGATCTATATCGTGCAGAAGGAATTCCGCCACCTGCGGCTGCGCGACATCGAGGCCTCGCTGCGCGACATCCCGCTGCGTGCGCTGGCGATCGGCTTCGTGTGGACCGTGCTGTCGTACGCCGTCCTGACGATCTATGACCGGCTTGGAACGATCTATGCAGGGCACAAGGTCTCCTACGGCCGCGTCGCCTTCGCCTCGTTCTGCGCCTACGCGCTGTCGCACAATCTGGGCTTTGCCGCGGTGTCGGGCGCGGCGGTGCGCTACCGGCTGTATGCGCATTGGGGACTGACGCCGATCCAGATCGCCAAGACGGTGGCGTTCTGCAGCCTGACCTTCGGCCTCGGCGGCATGGTGCTCGGCGGCGCGATCCTGTTTTTTGAACCGACGGCGGTGCCGTTCTTCGGCCAGCACTTGCCGCTCGCCGTGCTCTACGCGGCCGGCGCGCTGCTGTGGGCGATCGTAATCGGCTATGTCACGCTGTCGCGCATCCTGGGTACCGTGCGCCTGTTCGGCCATGAGATCGATTTGCCCGGCTGGCGGATGGCAATCCTGCAGGTGGTGCTGGCCACCGTCGACGTCGCGATCACCGCCTCGATCTTCTACGCCCTGTTGCCGGCCGCACCGCATCTGACCTGGCCGATCTTCCTCGGCGTCTATGTCGCGTCCTATACCGCCGGGCTTGCCGCCAATCTGCCCGGCGGCATCGGCGTGTTCGATACCGCCATGCTGCTTGGTCTCGATCCCTATCTCAGCGCGCCGCACATCGTCGGGGCGATCGTGGTGTTCCGGCTGTATTACTACGTGATCCCGTTGTTCCTGGCCGGCTTCCTGTTCACCGGCAACGAGATCCTGCTGCGCGGCGGAGGACTGCTGCGACGGGTGGAGCGGCTCGGCGCGATGCAGGCGCTGGCGCGTTGGAGCGAGCCGGACTTCGCCGTCGCCAGCGCGACCGGCCTGGTCGCCTTGGCCGGCGTCATGCTGCTCTGCCTCGGCATCCTGGCGCCGCAGCCGGACTTCTCCTGGATCGACCCGGACTTCGCCGAGATGGCGAACCAGGCCGGGCAGTTCGTTCCGTCGCTGATCGGCGCCGGACTGATCGTGCTGGCGATCGGCCTGTCGCATCGGGTGAACCTCGCCTGGGGGGCGACTATCTTCCTGCTGGTGCTGGGCGCCGCCTTCACCGCCAGCCAGGGCGAGCGGCTGTGGATCGCCGGCGTGCTGGTGGTGATCGCCATACTGGTGACGCCGCTGCGCAGTTGCTTCTACCGCCACGCCAGCCTGCTGAGCGGGCCGCTGCAGCCGTCCAGCGCGATTTCCCTGTTCGCCCTGGTGATCTGCATCCTGGCTCTGGCCGGCACCCGCCCGCGCGTGCACCTGCTGGCGAACAACGCCTGGTGGGCGGTGGTGATGTCGCGCGAGGTGCCGAATTCGCTGCGCCTGACAGTGGCGCTCGCCGTGGCGCTGGCGTTGATCGCCATCTGGCGGCTGCTGCGCCCCGGCAAGGTGCGGTGGCTGCCCTGGGACTCGGCGGCGCGGCAGCGGCTGGCCCTGCTGGGTGGCACGATCCCGCCGGCAAAGGCGGACGGCATGGTGCTGGGCGAGGCGGAGCGGGCAGGCATCCCGTTCCGCCGCTACGGCCGGGTGCTGCTGGGTCTCGGCGATCCGATGGGTGCGGAAGGCGATCGCGTCTCGGCGATCTGGCGCCTGCGCGATCTGGCGCAGCAGGAGGGGCTGGACCCCGCGTTCTGGCGCGCTGGGCCTGGTCTGCTGAAGGTCTACGGCGATCTGGGGCTGACCGCTTTGCCGCTCGGTCCGGACGGGTTGCCGCTGCCGGAATCGCCCGATGAGACGCCGGAGGCGCGGCAGTACCTGGTCTGTGTCGCCGAGCGCGACCTGACCACGCTGCTGCCGCTGTTGCCGCAGCTCGCCAACAACCAGGACATCGTGCCAGTGGCGGCCTGATTTGCCGGCACGGCGGCGCGTTACCGTCGCCGCGGATGCTCGGCGCCATATACTGGATGGAGATGGCATTTACGGCGGCCATCGCCCCGGAACGGGCATTCCAAGCAAGACAGGATTCCATATTATCCCTTTAACATAGCCAATTTGCAGGAATATGGTCCGCCAGGCGTGACAGGCTGGAGGCTGAAATGAGCGAGTGCCGCAAACCGATGAGGAGCGATGAGATCGAGTTGACGCCTGAGATGGTCAAAGCGGGTGTAGGGCGCTTTATGAGAACAATCCGGCGACGAAATCGCGACTGAGAGGCTGTCTCGAAACCGCCACGAGGGGCTTGAATCCCGAGAATTCCAGGGAATCTAAGCGCTCCCCCATTCCTGGAGCCTTCGATGTGGACCCCCGAAACCCGGGCAGAGCATGACCGGGACGACCTGCGCTATCCCAGCGATCTGACCGACGCGGAATGGCAGATACTCGCACCTCTGCTCCCCCCGCCAGCCGAGACCGGCCGACATCGGTCCTGGCCGATGCGCGAACTGATGAACGCGATCTTCTTCGTGCTGCGTGGTGGCTGCCCCTGGCGCATGCTGCCGGAGCACTTCCCGCCGCACCAGACGGCCTATCGTTGGTTCACCCGCTTTCGCGACGACAGAACCTGGGAAAACCTGAACCACCAGTTGGTGATGCTGGATCGCGAGCGTGTCGGCCGCGAGGCCAGCCCGAGTGCGGCGGTCATCCCCGGATCAAGTCCGGGGATCAGCCAGAGCGTCAAGACCACTGAAGCCGGTGGCCCTCGGGGGTATGATGCCGGCAAGAAAGTCAACGGGCGCAAGCGTCAAGCCATGGTCGATACCGACGGCCGAGGGTTGATGCTCCAGGTCCATGCGGCCTCGGTTCAGGACCGGGACGGCGCCATCCCTCTCCTGCAGGCCTCCCGTGCGCTGTATCCTTTCGTCGAGCGGGTCTTCGCCGATAGCGCCTATGCTGCCGAACGAGTGGCGAACGCGACCAGGATCATCGTCGAGATCGTGCGCAAACAGGCTGGCCAGGTTGGCTTTGCCGTGCATCCCCGGCGCTGGGTGGTCGAACGCTTCCTTGCCTGGCTTGGGCGCAACCGCCGTCTGGCCAAGGACTTCGAGGCAACTGTCGCCTCGGCAACCGCCTTTCTCTACGCCGCTTCCGTCTTGCTCCTCACACGACGGCTCGCTCGTTCGGCTTGAGATTCGAGTCGGACTCTGAGGTATTTCTCGCGATGATGGATATCGCGCAAGATCAAGGAATGACTGTCTCTTTCAAATGACGGGAGACCAGGTCTATAGCTACGACCTCGACCAAAAATGAGCACAAAAGACAGGTATTTATGAATACCAACCTCCGGTCATTCCAATCAAATTCTGGATTTATACCAACCGCCGTTGCTGCTGACTCTTGTCGCCGCTCCCTCGCCGTCACGGCCGGGCTTGTCCCGGCCATCAGTGGTGGCACCGTGCCACGACGAATGGCCGGGACAAGCCCGGCCATGACGGGAAAAGCGAGCGCTGACCAAGGGTCATTGATTCGGGCGGTTGGTATTAGTGCAAACATGTTTCGATCTGCGTAGCATCGGGGCGCAGACATGTTAGCTACCGTATCGCTGATAACCGTTGTTTGAAGTGTTAGCTCAACTCTAGAGCGTTTCCATCCAGACTGGAATCCCAGCCATGCGCTGGCGGGGGTTCCGAAACGCCCCCGATGTACGATTCGTAGGCCTCCGGTTGACCATCACCGGAGGTGTCCATGCTTTGGCAGCGAGGCAAAGC
>JBGPND010000264.1:0-6351 GCA_041487355.1 Acetobacteraceae bacterium
CCCCGCGTCGATCGCGGCCAGCACCTTCGGCGGCGACATCGGCAGCTCGGTCAGGCGCCGTCCGATCGCGTGTTCGATCGCATTGGCGATCGCCGCCATCGGCGGACAGATGTTGACCTCGCCGACACCCTTCGCGCCATACGGATGCGCGGGGTTCGGCACCTCCACCAGGATCGTTTCGATCATCGGCAGGTCCGACGCCACCGGGCAGCGGTAGTCCAGGAACCCGGCGTTATCCAACTGCCCCTTGGCGTTGTAGATGTATTCCTCGTTCAGCGCCCAGCCGATGCCCTGCACCACACCGCCCTGGATCTGCCCCTCGACGTAGCTCGGGTGGATGGCGCGGCCGACATCCTGTGCCGCGACGAAGCGCAGCACCGTCACCTTGCCGGTCTCCGGATCGACCTCGACGTCGCAGAACTGGGTGGAGAAGCCGGGCGCCTGGCCGCCGGCGTTCACCGACGCCGAGGCGGTGATCGGTCCGCCGGTCTGCGCCGACTTCGCCGCGATCTCGCGCACCGACAGCGGCTTGAAGTCGCCGACATTGGAGCTGGCCGGCTTGGCGTAGCCGTCCTCCCACACCACGCCTTCGGGATCGACGTCCCAGATCATCGCGGCGCGCTTGCACAGGCTGACGATGACGTTCTTGGTGGCGTTCACCACCGCGGTGCCGGTCGCGAAGGTCACCCGCGAGCCGCCGGTGACGTGCGTGTAGCCCACCGACCCGGTGTCGGCCACGATGGCGCGCACCTGGTTGTAGTCCACGCCCAGGGTTTCCGCCGCCATGATCGCCATCGAGGCGCGCGAGCCGCCGATGTCGGGGCTGCCGGTCGCCACCAGCACGGTGCCGTCGGCGTTGATCTGCATGGTGGCGCTCGATTCGCCTCCGCCGTTGAACCAATAGCCCGACGCGACGCCGCGCCCCTGGTTCTTGCCGAGCGGCGCCTTGTAGGCCGGATGCTTCAGACACGCCTCGATCGTCTCCGGATAGCCGTTATGCGCGTGCTTCGGGCCGTAGATCGTCGGGGTGCCGATCCTGGCGGCGTTCTTCAGCCGCATCTCCAGCGGGTCCATGCCGATCTTCGTCGCCAGCATGTCGAGCACGCTCTCCACCGCGAAAGCGGAGATCGGCGAGCCCGGCGCGCGATACGCCGCCGATTTCGGCCGGTTGCACACCACGTCGTAACCAACCGCGCGCGCGTTCGGGATGTCATACGGCGCGAAGCCACACAGGCAGGCGTTCATCACCGGCGAGCCAGGGAACGCGCCGGCCTGGAACTTGAAGATGCCGTCGGCGGCGACGAGCTTGCCGTCCTTGGTGACGCCCATCTTCACCCACATCGAGGAACCGGAGGTCGGGCCGGTCGCCTTGAACACCTCATCGCGGCTCATCATCAGTCGCACCGGGAGGCCGGACTTTTTCGCCAGCAGCGTGGCGACCGGCTCCAGGTAGGTCACCGTCTTGCCGCCGAAGCCGCCGCCGATCTCCGCGGCATAGACGCGCAAATCGCCGATCTTCATGCCGAGGATCTGCGCGGTCAGCGCGCGCATCTGGAAATGGCCCTGGCTCGAGGACCAGATCTCGGCCTGGCCATCGGCGTCGCAGTGGGCGAGGCAGGCGTGCGGCTCGATGTAGGCCTGGTGCACCGCCGCGGTCTTGAACTCCTTCTCGATCACCACATCGGCTTGCGCGAAGCCGGCATCCAGATCGCCGGTCTTGAATTCGAGCCGCTTGGAGATGTTGGACGGCTTGGTCGGCACCGGCTCGACGCCGCGCGTGATCATGTCGTCGAACAGCAGCGGCGCGTCGGGCGCCATCGCCTCGTCCACGTCGATGACGTGCGGCAGCACCTCGTAGTCGACCTTGATCAGCGACAGCGCCTCTTCGGCGATGCTGGCGCTGGTGGCAGCCACCGCAGCGATCGCGTGACCCTCGTAGAGGGCCTTCTCGCGCGCCATGATGTTGCGCGTGACGTGCCAGAAATTCACCGCGACCCGCTCCGGGCCGATGTAGTCGAACTTCTGGTCCGGGAAGTCCTTCGCGGTGATCACCGCCTTCACGCCGGGCAGCGCCTCGGCCTTCGACGTGTCGATCGAGCGGATGCGCGCATGCGCGTGCGGCGAGCGCAGGATGCGGCCGTACAGCATGCCGGGCAGCCGATAGTCCGCGCCGTACAGGGCCTTGCCGGTCACCTTGGGGACGCCGTCCGGACGGATCGGCCTGGTGCCGACCCACTTGAACCGCTTTACCGAGTCGGTAACGATCGTATCGTTCACAGCTACCTCGCCTGATTGTCCTGGACTGCCGCAGAGAGCGTTAACCGTCGCGCAGCGCACGGGCAAAGGCAAGTCCTGCCCTGGTCGCCTGATCGCATCATACCGCTCGCGCGCTCGCGTTGCCATTGCGGGAGCGGCAGCGCACTCTGTTGCACTAGGCACTGAATGGCGTGACAGGGCGGGAACACGGCATGAACGCAGGATCGCGGAGTCGCGTCCGCACGATGCTGGCGGCACTCGGGTTTCTGCTCGCCGCCAGCATGGCGCAGGCGGCACCGAGGCCCTGCGAGGCCGATCCGCAGCCCTTGGCCGATGGCGGCTTCAAGGTTGCCTTCGTGCCCGACAGCGCGACAGCCTGGCAGCCGACCGGCGGTGAAGTGCGCTTCGTGCTGAAGGGCGACGGCATCCCGGCTGCCGACATGAAGGTCGATGTCTGCTTCCGCTGGCACGGTCGCCATGGGCCGATGCCGTGGCATCCCGCGCCGCCGCCGCGGATCGTGGAATCGAAGCAGAACGAGGTGACGCTGGCGGTGCTGGTTCCCCAGGAATTGCGGGAGGACTGGCCGAACTGGTTCGACTTCGGCAATGCACAGCAGGTCGAGTACAGCGGCTTCAACCTGGTGCCCCTGGCCGACATGCACATCGTGTCAACCAGCATGAGCGCGGCGTGGACGCGGATCGACGTGGTGCAGCAGGTCGGCATCACCCATCGACTGTTCGCCCTGATCCCGGCGGTCGGGGCGCTGGTGTTCGCCTGGCTGGTCTTCCTGTCCTGGGGCAGGGCGCGTGGCATCAAGGGCGGTCCGCTGCTGAGTGTAATCTCCACGCCCGGCGGCGTCGGCAGCCTGTCGCAGTTCCAGATCATGCTGTGGACCTTCCTGATCGCCGGCGGCGTGATGTACGTGATGGCGCTGTCCGGCAGCATGATCGACATCCCGCAGGCGGCGCTTGGGCTGCTGGGCATCGCCGGTGTCGTCACGCTCGGCGCCAAATTCAAGGCGGGCAGCAGCGCCGCCCCGCCCGCGGCGAACCCGCCCGGCGCAGTGACAGGTCTGGCGGTAAGCGGCGTGCCGACCGGTAGCACCGTCACGCTGACCTGGACGCCGCCTGCCGGGGCCGACCCGACCACCGCCTATACGGTGCAGGTACGGCAGCAGGGCACGTTGCCCTGGCTGACCGCCGCTCCCGCCGTCGCCGCGCCGCCCTACGCGGTAACCGGCCTCTCGCCAGCCAACGCCTACGAGTTCCAGGTATTCGCCGTCACCGCTGCGGGCTCCGGGCCGGCATCCACGCCACTCCAGGCGACGACAGCCACGGCTGCGGCGCCCGTTGCCGGCGCTCCCGGTCCGGTCACCGGACTGACTGCCACACCGGGAGCGCATGCCGAGTCCGAGATTCGCCTGAGCTGGGCGACGCCAGCCCCGGCTCCCGACGCCTGCGTGGTGCAGTACCGTCCGGCCGGCACCTGGGCGTGGGCCACCGCGAGCGGCGCCGCCGCCTCGCCGTTCACCGTCACCGGCCTGGCCGGCAATACCGACTACGAATTCCAGGTATTCGCGGTGAATGCCGGGTTGGCCGGGTCGCCATCGGCGTTGGCCATCGCACGCACGGCGCTGCGAACGCCGCAATGGGCCGATCTCGTGGTGACAGGGACCGGCGAGATCGACGTGACCCGCGTGCAGATGCTGCTGTTCACGGTGATTGCCGCTGCGTTCGTCGCGATGAAGCTGTTCGACCAGAACCAGATTCCGGACATCCCGTCGGGCATCCTGACGCTGATGGGCATCAGCAACGGCGTCTATCTGGCGGCGAAATTCGTTCCCGGTGGGAAGTAGCCGCGCGGCTACACGGGATCCAGCAGCGAGGCGCCATCGTTGCGGACGTTGTTCACCGCCGTGCCGATCCGCCAGACGCGGAGCGCCGCCTCGGAGGGGCGCAGCAGCGCGGCCGGATCGGCTTCGACCTCACCGAGCCAGGCCGGCCAGTCAGCCGGTTCGAGGATCACCGGCATGCGCTCATGGATCGGACGCAGCGCTGTATTGGCGTTTGTCGTGACGATGGTGAAGCTGCGCAGCACCGTGCCGTCGGCGCCGCGCCAACCCTCCCACAGACCGGCAAACACCATCGGCTGGCCATCGCCGCGGGCGACGGCAAATGGCAGCTTGCCCTGCTCCGTCGCCTGCCATTCGTAGAACACGTCCGCCGGGACGAGGCAGCGGCGCCGCGCCATCGCGTCACGGAACATCGGTGCCGTGGCTACGGTCTCGGCCCGCGCATTGATTGGCTGCCGCACCGACTTCGGGTCCTTTGCCCAGTGCGGCACCAGGCCGCAGCGCAGCAGGTCGAGATGACGCGCCCTGGTTTCCGGGTGCAGCCGCACCACCGGCGCGTCGCGCGTCGGCGCCATGTTCCATGTCGGCTCCCAGTTCGGCGTCGGGTTCACCGTCTGGAACAGCGCCCGCAGCGCCTCGGCCGGCAGGAAGGATGCGTAACGGCCGCACATTGCTATTCCATCTCGCGCTCGAGCGCCTCGATGTCGGCGTCGCTGAAGCCGAAATGGTGTGCGATCTCGTGCACCATGACATTGCGCACCAGGCGGAACAGGTTCTCACCGGTCTCGATCCACTCCAGCAGGATCGGCTGGCGATAGAGGAAGATCAGGTCCGGCTGGCGGGCAATGTCGCCGATGCTGCGCTCGGTGAGCGGCGTTCCGCGATAAAGCCCGGTGAGCTCCCAGGCGGACTCGATCCCCAACTCGTCCAGCGTCTCGTCATCCGGCGTCTCCTCGACCGAGATACCGACGCCACGCACGTGTTCCGCCAGCCGTTGCGGAATCGCTGTCAGCGCACGCTCCGCCAGCTCGGCGATGTCGTCGGCGCTGGGCGGCGGGCCAGACTGCACCGCATCATGCGTCACGTGGAAACCTGCTCCAGCTCGACCCTGGCTGTCTCGGCCATCGGTTCCCGCCTTCATCGGTGGTATGGTCCCGGCCGGCCACCAAGCCGCCAAAGCGTCTCGTGGCCAGGTTGCCTCCGCCAGTGATCCGTAGAACACATGCTGGTCGGCGGCCCAGGTGGTGTCAATCAATCGAGCCGTTTCAGGAGGTTGCTCATGCCGACACGTCTGACCGATGCGGAGCGCGCGGCGCTTGCGGGCAGCTTGCCCGGTTGGTCGTTGGTCGACGGCCGCGAGGCGATCGCGCGCAGCTTCCAGTTCCGCGACTTCAGCGAGGCATGGGGGTTCATGAACCGCGTCGCGCTACTGGCCGAGAGCCACAACCACCATCCCGACTGGTCCAACGTGTGGAACCGCGTGCGCATCGAACTCTCGACGCACGATGCCGGCGGCCTGACTGACAATGACGTGAAGCTCGCCCAGGCGATCAACGCCCTGCACGCCTGATGGAGCCGAGCTTCCCGGAACGCGCGCTCGCCATTCGCCGCGCGACGGCGCGGCTGTGCCTGCGGCTTGGCTGGGCGCCGCTGCACGAAGTTCCGCTGCCGAGCGGGCGGCGCGCCGACATCCTCGCCCTGCGCCCGGACGGCTGCTTCGCCTGCATCGAGGTGAAGTCGGGCCCGCGCGACTTCCTGACCGACCTCAAGTGGGAGGACTACCGCGCGTTCGCCGATGAGCTGTTCTTCGCCGTCGATGCCGACTTCCCGCAGGAGCTGCTGCCGGCGGAGACTGGCCTGATCGTTGCCGCCGGGCTGGAGGCGGAGCTGCTGCGCGAGGCGCCGGCGCATCCGCTCCCCGGCGCCCGCCGCCGCGCGCTGCTGCACCGCTTCGCCCTGCTGGCGGCGGGGCGCCTGGCGACGCTCGAGGACCCGGCCGGGGTGGCCGATCTACGCGTCGCGCTCCGGGCGGAGTGACCAGATGGTTCGTCATGGCCGGGCAGGTCCCCTCCCCGGCCATGACGAACGCAATAGAACGTGCTTCAGCGGCGGATGCGCTCGACCGTGGCGGCTGTCGAATGGCCCGGAACGAGCTGCACCAGGATCACGCGGCCGCCCCAGCCTCGCACCAGGTCGGCGCCGACCACCTGATCCAGCGTGTAGTTGGCGCCTTTCACGATCA
>JBGPND010000265.1:0-6319 GCA_041487355.1 Acetobacteraceae bacterium
CTGCTACGAGCGAAGGCTCTTCGGACGGTCGATGCTCTCTGGAAGGCGCTCGGGTCCATCACCGACTGCGTGTCGCCACAGGAGTGCAAAAACTTCATCCGCCATGCCGGTTATTTCCAGTCATGATGAAAGCGCTCTAGGGCCGGTTCAGCCAGACCCGGGACGGACAGATTCACCGCGAAGACCGCGGATAGGAGGGCATCTGCCCGCTCAGGCGCCCGCTGGCGGTGCTGCCAGCAGCAGGCGGTTGATCCGCTCCAGCGTGGTGAATGTCGCTCGCCAGGCACGGGCGAACGCCTCGGCACCGGTGCCACGCGCGGCAAGCGACGCGGCGATCTCGCCCACCGAGCGTCTTCCATCGACGAGACGCAGGATGCCGGGGGCCAGCGCCGGCAAGGCAAGCGGCAGGCGCAATCCATCGAACACCAGGGTGATCGTGCCATCCGGTTGGATGCCGCTGGCGATCGCCTCGCCGGACAGCTCCCGCGTCACCGGCACCGCCTGGTCTGCCATGAAGTCGGCAGGCTCGGTTCTCGCGTCCTGGCGCACGCAGTAGACGATGTGGGCACTGACATTGCCCGCCAGCGCCTCGGCCAGAGCGGCACGGTCGATCGGATCGAGTGCCGCGACCCGTGTCCGGAGCTTCGGATCAGGCAACAACGGCAACGGATCGTAGCGGATCGGTTCCACCCAGCAGGTCACCGCCAGCCCCTCGGCCGCCAGCAGCGCATGCAGGTCACGCACGGTGAATGCGCGGTCACGCGGGTTCAGCAGCAGGTCGTACAGGCCGGCGTCGCCGCCATTGACGTGATCGTCGAGGAAACCATTCCGCCGCAGCCATGCGGTCTCCGGCAGATGACGCATCACGCGCCTGGCCACATCCAGCCGAGCCGCAGGCGCCTCGTCCGCCGGCGCCAGCAGCCGCAGCGCGTCCTGTAGCATGTAGACCCCGGTTCGCCCGTGCGGCGCGTAGACCATCAGGCCAAGACCCCCGCCAGGCGCCAGCACCGACAGCAGGGCGTGCAGTCCGCCGGCGGGATCGGGCAGATGATGCAGCACGCCGCAGCAGTCGACGTAGTCGAAGGGTCCCAGCCCCGATCCCGGCAGCTCCAGCAGCGAGCGCTGCTCCCACACGATGTTCGTCAGCCCGCGCGCCGCGGCCCGCGCCTGGGCGATCTTCAGGGCGGCAGCGGAACGATCGAGCCAGGTGACTGTGCCCGGCCGCCCCTCGCGCGCCATCTGCTGGGCCAGCATGATCGTGGCATCACCGGTGCCACCGCCGGCGATCAGCGCATTCAGCGGCCACGACGCCGGCCGGCGTGCGCCGAACACCCAGTAGTCGATCTCGCGCAGATGCCCCGGACTGCCGACGATGAGCCGCTTCGCCTCGTCGCGCGGTTCGCGCCGCGGATAGGGATAGGCCTCGTATTGCGCCACGAGGCGTGCATCGGTTGCGTCGGTCATGCGCCGGGAATAGACCGCCGCCATGGCTGAAGCCAGATCACGCGGCTATTTCGGCATCGGCGTCGAGGGGGTGTCGAAGTCGGCCAATGTCGGCGCCCTGCTGCGCACCGCGCACGCCTTCGGCGCCGCGTTCTGCTTCATCGTGGGCCCCGGCTGGGACGCGCGCGCCGGCCGCCTGGCGGACACGGCCGAAACGCCGGCACAGGTGCCGCTCTGGCGCTTCGCCGACATCGACTCGCTGCGTCTGCCGCAACGCTGCGTGCTGGTGGGCGTCGAATTGCTGGAGACCGCCATGGACCTGCCATCGTTCCGCCATCCAATCAACGCGGCTTACGTGCTCGGGCCGGAGCGGTCAGGCCTGTCGCCCGCCACGCTGCAGCGCTGCCGCCACGTGGTGCGGGTTCCGACACGTTTTGCGCTCAACCTCGCCGTGGTCGGGGCCCTGGTGCTGTACGACCGGCTGCTGCAGCACGGCCGTTTCGCCGAACGCCCGGTCGGCAGCACGGCTCCGACCGGCCCCGACCTGGCCCCAAGCAGTCACGGAACCCCACGCTTCCGCCGCAACATTCCCGATTGGATGGCCGACACGTCCGTTACGGGCGCGAAGAATCCATGACCGGACTGTTCGACGGCTTCGCCCGCGCAGCGCTTGTCCCTCTCAACCACCCACCGTATCTCTCCCCTATGCGCCTCGTTTCCATCTTGCCCGTATTGCTCGCCCTTGCATTCGCCACCCAGGCCGTGGCCCAGCCGCAGCGTTCTGCCGCCGCGCCCGCCAAGCCCGCGGCATCCGCCGGGCCGAAGGAACTGGGCAAGTTCGACGACTGGATCGCGGCGGCGCACCAGGAGTCCGGACAGACCGTCTGCTACGCCTTCACGCGGGCAAAGAACTCCACGCCTGCGCTGCCCGGTCGCACCGAGGTGGTCCTGACGGTCACCGAACGCCCAACCGGGCGTGACGCCGTGGCAATCAGCGCGGGGTTCGAATTCCCCAAGGGCGCCGCGGTGACCGTGCAGGTCGAGACTACAGGGCTGGATTTCTACACCGCGCAGCGCAACGCGTTCGCCCGGGACGGGAAGGCTGCCGTCGCCGCTTTCGAGAAGGGAGCCCAGACGCTTGCCCGCTCGCCGGGCCCGCACGACGGCCAGGTGGTGGCGGACACGTTCAGCCTGCACGGCTTCTCCTCGGCTTATGCGGCGATCAACAAGGCGTGCCCGGCGCCACGCTGATGAGCACAATAGCAGTCGAGCTGACCGACAGCGAACGCGAGCGGATCCTCGCCAAGTCGGCATTGTTCGATCCGCCGCCGGTGCAGCTCGCCGACGGACGGCGCGAGCTTGTCGGCCTGTCGCGCGCCGAGCTCGTGGCGGAGATGGCGGCGATCGGCGAGCAGCCCTTCCGTGCGAAGCAGCTCTGGCACTGGATCTACCATCGGGGTGAGACCGACTTCTCGCGCATGTCCTCCATCGCCCGGCCGCTGCAGCAGAAGCTCGCCGAGCGCTTCGTCATCGGCCGGCCGGATGCCGTCACGGTGCAGACCAGCGCCGATGAGACGCGGAAATTCCTGTTCCGCTTCCGCGACGGGCAGGAGGCGGAGACGGTCTACATTCCCGACCGCCAGGAGGACCGCGGTGCGGTCTGCATTTCCTCGCAGGTTGGCTGCACGCTGTCCTGCCGCTTCTGCCACACCGGCACGCAGCGGCTGACGCGCAACCTGGGGGCGGCGGAAATCGTCGGCCAGTTCATGGCCGCGCGCGACGCCTATGGCGAGTGGCCCAGTCCGCGCGGCGAAACGCCGCGCCTGCTGTCGACCATCGTGCTGATGGGCATGGGCGAGCCGCTGTACAACTACGCCAACGTCGCCAAGGCGATGACGATCGTGATGGATAACGAAGGCATCGCGCTGTCACGCCGGCGCATCACACTGTCCACGTCAGGCGTGGTGCCGATGATGGATCGTGCAGGGACGGAGCTGGGGGTAAACCTTGCGGTCTCGCTGCACGCCGTGCGCGATGAGCTGCGTGACGAGCTGGTGCCGCTCAACCGCAAGTATCCCATTGCCGAGCTGATCGCGGCCTGCCACCGCTATCCCGGCGCGTCGAACGCGCGACGCATCACCTTCGAATACGTCATGCTGAAGGATGTGAACGACAGCCAGGCCGATGCGCGCGAACTGGTGCGGCTGATCGCCGGCATCCCCGCCAAGGTGAACCTGATCCCGTTCAATCCCTGGCCCGGCAGCCCGTTCGACACCAGCAGCAACAGCGCCATCGATCGCTTCGCCCAGATCGTCATGGATGCGGGGTTTGCCTCGCCGGTCCGGTCCCCGCGAGGCCGCGACATCCTGGCCGCGTGCGGACAGTTACGTACGGAGAGCCGGAGGGCCGGGCCAGCGGCGTAGTCGCAACCCCAGCAGGCGCGCCGCGCTTGCCTACGTCGCAACTGACGGGTACTCCGACATATCTCCCTCACCGTCATGCCCGGGCTTGACCCGGCCATCTGTCGCGGCGGCAGTCTGGGCATGGATGCCCGGGTCAAGCCCGGGCATGACGGTGAGGACGGTGCTCTGCCGACGTTATGCCAGGGAAAGGCCGCTGCCATGCGCGTCAAGGATGTGAAGAAGGTTGTGCTGGCCTACTCTGGCGGGCTCGATACCAGCGTGATCCTGCGCTGGCTGCAGGTGACCTATCGCTGCGAAGTGGTGACCTTCACCGCCGATCTCGGCCAGGGCGAGGAACTCGGCCCGGCGCGGCAGAAGGCCGAGATGTTCGGCGTGAAGCAAATCTTCATGGACGATCTGCGCGAGACCTTCGTCCGCGACTTCGTCTTCCCGATGTTCCGCGCCAATGCGCTGTATGAGGGGCAGTACCTGCTCGGCACCTCAATCGCGCGGCCCTTGATCGCGCAGCGGCAGATCGAGATCGCCGAACAGGTGGGCGCGGATGCCGTTGCGCATGGCGCGACCGGCAAAGGCAACGATCAGGTGCGCTTCGAGCTCACCTATTATTCGCTAAAGCCCGACATCAAGATCATCGCCCCGTGGCGCGAATGGGAGCTCACCAGCCGCACCAGGCTGCTGGAATTCGCCGAAGCCAACCAGATCCCGATCGCCAAGGACAAGCGCGGCGAGGCGCCGTTCAGCGTCGATGCCAACCTGCTGCACTCGTCGTCCGAGGGAAAGATTCTGGAAGACCCGGCGGTGGAGGCGGACGAAATCGTCTACCAGCGCACCATCCGCCCGGAGGATGCGCCGGACCAGGCAACCGTGATCGCCGTCGACTTCGAGCACGGCGACCCGGTCGGCATCGACGGCGTGCACCTGTCGCCGGCCGCGCTGCTGACGCGGCTGAACGAACTCGGCAGGGCCAACGGCATCGGCCGGCTTGACCTGGTGGAGAACCGCTTCGTCGGCATGAAGTCGCGCGGCGTCTACGAAACGCCCGGCGGGACCATCCTGCTGGCGGCGCATCGCGGCATCGAGAGCATCACACTGGATCGCGAGGCGGCACACCTGAAGGACAGCCTGATGCCGCGCTACGCCGAACTGATCTACAACGGCTTCTGGTTCAGCCCGGAGCGGCGGATGCTGCAGGCGCTGATCGACGAGAGCCAGAAGAGCGTCACCGGGCGGGTGCGGCTGAAGCTCTACAAGGGCAACGTCGCGGTGATCGGCCGGGAATCGCCGAACAGCCTCTATTCCATGAAGGTCGTCACCTTCGAGGAGGACCAGGGCGCCTACGACCAGTTCGACGCCCAGGGCTTCATCAAGCTGAACGCGCTACGCCTGCGACTGGGGGCGATGGCGGGACGCCGCGGCGGAATATTGTAACATCCGGCCGCGTCCCTGGTCGCACCACCAGAACGACCCGAGGAGACAGACCATGCGGCGGCGGGAGCTAATTGCGGCGGCAATTGCCGCGGGGCTGGCACCCACCGCGCGCGCGACGGCGAAGCCCCCGGGTCAAGAGCCCGGGGGCAGGCCCGTGGTGCTGGAGCTGTTCACATCGCAAGGCTGCTCCTCCTGCCCGCCGGCGGACGCCCTGCTGGGCAAGCTGGCGCGGCGGCGCGAAGTGATCGCGCTTGCCTGGCATGTCGACTACTGGGACCATCTCGGCTGGCGCGACCCCTATGCCAGCCGCCAGGCAACCGCCCGCCAGCAGGCCTATGCGCGCCAGCTCGGCAGCGTGGCCTTCACCCCTGCCCTGGTGGTCGACGGCGCGAACGTCGTGGTCGGTTCCGACCACGACGCGGTCGAGACGGCGATCGAGGCTGCGGGCACGCTGCCGATCGCGGTGACGCTCAGCCGCACGGAAGACGGCATGGCGGTGGAGATTGGCGCCGGAGCGGGCCCGGTGCGGGCGCTGCGTGTCGTCTACGATCCGGAGCATGCAACCGATGTCGGGGCCGGCGAGAACGAAGGCGAGCAACTTCGAGAATACCGGATCGTGCGCGAGGTCGAGACGCTTGGCGAATGGGATGGCAGCGCGCGTCGGTTCGCGACGAAGCCGCCCGGCCTAGGGCAGGGGCTAGTGATACTGGTACAGTCGGCAGACCTTCGCATGGTCGGAGCGGCGGACCAGCCGCCCGGCTGATCAGGGCAACGCCGCCATCGTGTTGCTGATAACCTCCGGCAGCATCTTCCATTCGGCGATGACGAACCAGCACGCCAGCAACAGGACGATCCACACCACCGGGCCATAGTGGACATGACTTCGGCCCGATCGGCGCGGACCCTCGGACTCATCGAAGTGCGACCTGCCCATTGCACCCTCCCGGAACGCCGGAATGCTCCGCCCACCTTGCTATAGGGGGAATGCGGCAGATTTTTGCACGCAGGTGTGAAACGGCCGCGGC
>JBGPND010000266.1:0-6305 GCA_041487355.1 Acetobacteraceae bacterium
CGCGCGGCGGCACGCGTTGCACCAGGGCATTCACCGTGGTCAGCACGATGCGCGGCCGGGTCGGCTTCTCCAGCAGGCGCGCCAGCGTGGCGATGCGTTCGGAGACCAGCGCCGGATTGGGCGACACACGGTCGTAGGGCAGGCAGTCCCAGGCCGGGAAGCGCAGCACCTCCGCCTCCGGCACGACGAAGGCCAGCGCCTCCGCCAGCCGCGCCATCCGCGCATCGTCGCGGGTGACGTGCAGCACGGGGCCGGAGAATTCGCCGCGCCGGCGGGCGAGCAGAAAGGCGTCCCAACCCTCGGGCGCGCCGAATACCGGAGTCGCGGTCATGTATGGTTTCGGGCGCAAGCCCGACCCTCAGCCGCCGTATCCCCGCGCCCACCGTCATGGCCGGGCTTGTCCCGGCCATCCGTTGCGGCACCGGTGCTGGTACGGATGGCCGGGACAAGCCCAGCCATGACGTGGAGGGCCATCATTGTCCCACCGCGTCCCTGATGCGCCGCAGCAGCTTCGTGTCCGCCTCGGGTGGAATCGGGTGGCGGCCGGTGAGCCAGTCCGCCAGGTCGTTGTCGGGCAGCTCCAGCAGCTCTTCCAGCGCGGCGAGCTCCGACTCGGCGAGCGCGGCTATGTGCCGTTGCACGAAACCACCAAGCAGGATGTCGTTCTCGTACATCCCACGATGCGTGGCGCGGAACAGCAGTCGGCGGCGCCTCGCGTCGAGGGAGGCATGTTCTGGTTCAGTCATCGGCCCGGTGTCATATAGCCGCGTCACCACCCCGTGTCAGCCCGTGGACCATGACCCGCTCACACCGCTGTTTTCGCCGCTGACCACGCTGAAGGGCGTTGGTTCGACGGTTGCCGCGCTGATCGCGAAGGTGGCCGGTGGCGAGCGGGTGATCGACCTGCTGTTCCACCTGCCCGAATCGTACCTGGACCGCCGCCACCGGCCGACCATCGCGCAGGCAAGGCCGGGCGAGATCGCGACGCTGGCGATCGAGGTGGTGCGGCATGAGGAACCCGCCAACCCACGCCAGCCGTGGCGCGTGGTGGTGACCGACGGCACCGGGTTCGCCGAGCTGGTCTTCTTCGTCACCCCTGCGAAGGCGGGGGTCAACCGCGAGCGGCAGATGCCAGTGGGCGCGAAGCTGCTGGTGTCGGGCAAGCTCGAGCTGTTCAACGGCAGGCGGACGATGCCGCATCCCGACCATGTGGTGCCGGCCGAGCGGCCGGAGCTGCTGCCGGCGATCGAGCCGGTGTGGCCGTTGACCGGCGGGCTCTGGCCGCGCCAGGTGCTCAACGCCATGGCGCAGGCCCTGACCCGGGTGCCCGCACTGCCGGAGTGGCACGATGCCGCGCTGCTGCGGCGGGAGAAATGGCCGGGCTTCGTCGCGGCGTTGCGTGCCGTGCAGGCGCCGGCTGAACTGCCCGGCGAAGGCAACCGTTGCCGCCTCGCCTACGACGAGCTGCTGGCGGACCAGGTGGCGCTGGCGGTGGTGCGCGGGCGGTTGCGCGCGAGGCGCGGCCGCAAATTGATCGGTGACGGCAGCCTGCGCGCCAAGGCGCTCGCCCGCTTCGGCCACACGCTGACCGCCTCCCAGCGCCAGGCGCTGGCGGAGATCGACGCCGACCTCGCGTCGGACCGGCGCATGCTGCGCCTGCTGCAAGGCGATGTCGGCTCGGGCAAGACGATCGTGGCCCTGCTCGCCATGCTGCGCGCTGTGGAAGCCGGCGCCCAGGCGGCGATCATGGCGCCGACCGAGGTGCTGGCGAAGCAGCACCACCGCACACTGTCGCGGCTGTCGCCTGAGCCGGTGGCGATCCTGACCGGCGGGATCAAGGGCCGCGCCCGCGCGCAGTTGCTGCGCGGGCTGAAGGATGGCGCGGTGCGGATGGTGGTCGGCACGCACGCGCTGTTCCAGGACAGCGTGGAATACCACGACCTCGCCCTGGCGGTAATCGACGAACAGCACCGGTTCGGCGTCGACCAGCGGCTGCTGCTCGGCGGCAAGGGCGAACTGACCGACGTGCTGGTGATGACCGCGACGCCGATCCCGCGCACGCTGCTGCTGACGCAATGGGGCGAGATGGATGTCAGCCGGCTGACCGAGAAGCCGCCCGGCCGCCTGCCGGTGCGCACCTCGCTGCACTCGCTGGGGACATTGCCGGACCTGTTGGATGCGGTGGCGCGCAAGCTCGACGAGGGCGCGCAGGTCTACTGGGTGTGCCCGATGGTCGCGGAGAGCGAAGCGCTCGACATCGCCGCCGCCGAGGCCCGCTTCGCTGTGTTGCGCGAGCGGTTCGGCGAGATCGTCGGGCTGGCGCATGGCAGGCAGGACGCGACGGTGCGCGATCACGCGCTGGCGGAGTTTGCCGCCGGGCGGTGCCGGCTGCTGGTGGCAACGACGGTCGTCGAGGTCGGCGTGGACGTGCCGCAGGCCAGCGTGATGGTGATCGAGCACGCCGAACGTTTCGGCCTGGCGCAGTTGCACCAGTTGCGTGGGCGGGTCGGGCGCGGCGGGACGGCCAGCTTCTGCCTGCTGCTGCACGAGGAGTGGGTGAACGATGTGGCCAAGCGCCGCCTGACGTTGCTGCGCGATACCGACGACGGGTTCCTGATCGCGGACGAGGATTTCCGGCTGCGTGGCGGCGGCGACATTCTTGGGACGAAGCAGTCGGGACTGCCGGGATTCCGGCTGGCCGATCCGATCGAGCACGAGGGTCTGCTGCACATGGCGCATCGCGACGCCGCGCTGCTGTTGCAGAAGGATCCGAAGCTTGCGTCGGAGCGCGGGCGGGCAGTTCGTGTGCTGTTGCACCTGTTCGAGCGGACGGTGGCGATGCGGACGCTGGCGGCAGGTTGAAGCGCTCTGTCGTTCCTTGCCGTGTCATACCAGGGCCTGATCTGATGACCGCTTTGGCCTCCTTGCGGACACGATTGTCGAACTTTGCCTGCTGCTCTGCGACCTGCTCATGCACGGCGGGGAGGCCATCGATGATCGGTCGCAGCGAGTGCTCATTGTCCACCAGGCGGCGCACCTGGGTGCGGAAGTTTCGGCCGATTGCGCGCGGGAACAGCAGTCCAACTTCCCTTAAAGGACACCGCCCGGAACTGCAGGCGATCCGAGCCTGCCGGGGCTAACCCCATCAGGGCCAAGAACCGAGCGGACTATGGAGTAATCGGCCCGCAGTGTGGCAGTGTCGCGGATCGCTTGATTCTCGAGCAGCAGCGGCTATCACGTTTTGCATCGACAAGGGGGGGAGCGACTATGGCCTACGAAGGCATGATTGCGGAGACCATTTCGATCAACGGCGACAAGAATGCGCCGATCTCGGCCTATCTTGCGCGGCCGTTGGGTCCAGGTCCCTTCCCTGGAATTGTACTCATGCATCACGCGCCCGGCTGGGATGAGTGGTACCGCGAGACGACTCGTAAGTTCGCTCATCATGGCTATGTGGCTATCAGCCATAACCTCTATCACCGCGCTGGCGAAGGCAAAGCTGATGATGTCGCCGCCAAGGTGCGCGCCGAGGGCGGCGTTGCCGATGCGCAGGTCATCGGCGACAGCGAAGGCGCGGTGGCATGGCTGCGCGCTCAGCCCTGGCTCAATGGTAAAGTCGGCGTAGTGGGCACCTGCTCGGGCGGGCGGCACACCTTCTTGTTTGCCTGCCATACCAAGAGCATAGACGCCGCGGTCGAGCTTTGGGGTGGCCGGGTGGTGATGAGCACGCAGGAGCTGACGCCGAAGCAGCCGACCGCTCCGATCGAGTTTACCAAGGACCTTTCCTGCCCTCTGCTCGGTCTGTTCGGCAATGAGGATCGTTCGCCGACCCCAGCGCAGGTGGACCAGCACGAGGCCGAGCTCAAGAAGCACGGCAAACAGTACGAGTTTCACAGGTACGACGGCGCCGGGCACGGCTTCTTCTACTACGACCGACCCATGTACCGCGTCGAGCAGGCGCTGGACGGCTGGCAAAAGGTGTTCTCGTTCTTGCAGAAGCACCTGGCCGCATAATCGCCGGCATGTGTACCTCGATCGTTGAGGTCGTCAGCGCGGACGGCGCCGGCAAGGGCGTTGATGGGTGGTTCAATCTGACTCACTCGGTGGTGTCCTACGACCACCCGCACCACGCTCTGCTGGAAGAGGCCATCACCATCGATTTCGTGAACTCCGCGCTCGGGCCGGGCGCGCGGGTCGCAGTCGAGCTCACGCTGCAGTCGGCCAAAGCGCTCAGCGGCGCGCTTGCCAGGGCGATCGAAGCGGCTGAGATTGAGGAAAGCGCACGTTTGCGCAGGGTGTCAGGCTAGAGTCGCGAAAGCGGGAATCCGGGGCAACCACACTGCCGCTTGCCCCCGGACCCCCGCAGTCGCGGGGGTGACAACTTCCTTCCCCGAAAAGGAGTTTGCAATGGACGTAACTCCCGTATCCCCCGGCTGCCTGGCCGGTATTCGCGTGCTCGACCTGACGCAATTCGAGGCCGGCACGACGTGCACCGAGGCGCTTGCCTGGATGGGCGCCGACATTGCCAAGGTGGAAAACCCGAAGGGCGGCGAAGCCGGCCGCACCGGCTTCGGCGACGCGTACTATTTCATGATGTACAACGCCAACAAGCGGTCGATCACGGTCAACCTGAAATCGGACCGCGGCCTGGCGCTGGTCAAGGAGATGGTGAAGCAGGCCGATGTCTTCACCGAGAACTTCGCGCCCGGCGCGGTCGAGCGGCTCGGGCTCGGCTACGACGTCGTCAGCGCGATCAATCCGCGCATCATCTACGCCCAGGTCAAGGGCTTCGGCGACGGCAGCCCGTACGAGAAGGGCCTGTCGTTCGACCCGATCGCACAGGCCGCGGGCGGGGCGATGAGCATCACCGGCGAGCGCGACGGCAGGCCGGTCAAGCCCGGCCCGACGATCGGCGACACCGGTACCGGCATGCTGCTGGCGTTCAGCATCGTCAGCGCGCTGTTCGATCGTGCGCGCACCGGCAAGGGCCGGCGGCTGCAGGTGGCGATGCAGGATTCGGTCATGCATTACAGCCGCGGCATGTTCATCACGCAGGCGCGCACCGGCGCCGCGGCGCCGCGGCGACCGCCCAGCAACAACCCGCCCGGCGGCATCTATCCGTGCAAGCCTGGCGGTCCCAACGATTACGTCTACCTGCTGACCAGCCGCGCCAACCCGGAGCATTGGCCACGCCTGTTGAAGCTGATCGGGCGCGAGGACCTGATCGGCGACGCGCGCTACGACACCCCCGACGCCCGCTTGCAGCGTGAGGCCGAGGTCGATGAGATCGTCACCGGTTGGACGCGGCAGCGCACGAAACACGAGGCGATGACGCAGTTGAGCGCGGTCGGCGTCCCCGCCGGGGCTGTGCTCGACTCGATGGAGCTGACCAACGAGCCGAGCTTCCGGCAGCGCGGCATCCTGCAAACGATGACGCATGGCGAACGCACGATGACGATGCCCACCTGGCCGGTGCGCTTCGACGGCGTCCCGACCGAAGTCAAGCCGGCGCCATTGCTCGGCGAGCACACCGCCGAAGTGCTTGCCGACTGGCTCGGCCTCGACGCCGCCGCGGTCGCGGGCTTGCGTCAGGACGGCATCGTCTGAGGCGCTGGCGGGGGGGTGCGCGGACGTCGTTCCGCCCGCCCGCCACAAGACCCAGCTAGTTACTACAAAAGGGCGTTCGGGAATGTACAGGACTTTCTTGCTCGCTGTCATAGCTATTGCCGCAGTGATAGTTGCGATTGCCATGGTTGCTCCCGAGACAGTTGTAACGGCTCGTGAAACAGTTGTGATGACTCGTGACGCAGTTGTGGTGGCTCGTAAAATTGTTGCCCAGTGGATAGCTAAACCGCCTTCAATGGATGAAGCACAGTAAGTGTTCAACGCGCCAATCCAGACGTTAGATTGTGTTTAAGAGTATGATGAGTCAAGAACAGTGAAATTCTTATGTGAACTCCATATCCGAGGTCACTTTTTCAGGACCATCTTCACAAAGGGCGATGGGAATATCCCTTGGTATCACACGAATCCCGACGAGACAGAGGCAAGCCGCTTACTCAACGCGAAAACTTTGCCCAATGATCGGTTCATGACTACGCCCACTCCGGGAGGCCGCGGTGTAGGCGTGCCGCCCCAATAGCAAAGAAAATCCCCGCTATTCGGCGGGGCTGGGAGCTACCTGGGGAACAAGTAGATCACATTGCCCGCGCGTGCGCGTGACTGAAGGCAACGGGAGTGATGATCGGGATACCCCGAAAAGGATGCAAAACCAGCAGATCGCGATCGCCGGTCACGATCATATC
>JBGPND010000267.1:0-6264 GCA_041487355.1 Acetobacteraceae bacterium
CGCTGCCGCCTATGTGGGGCCGCCAAGGTAGCGGAAAGGCCCTCCCGCCCATGGCGCTCGATATCCCCCACACGCAGACCACTACCCGCGTCGAGGAAGCCCTCGCCTTCGACGACGTGCTCGTCGTACCGGCCTACTCGCAGGTCCTGCCCTCCGCCACCGACACGCGCACCCGCCTCACCCGCGCCATCCCGCTGAACATCCCGATCATCTCCGCCGCCATGGACACCGTCACCGAGGCCTCCATGGCGATCGCCATGGCGCAACTGGGCGGCCTCGGCGTCATCCACAAGAACCTCGAACCCGACGAGCAGGCCGCCCAGGTCCGCCGCGTCAAGAAATTCGAGTCCGGCATGGTGGTGAACCCGCTCACCATCCACCCCGACGGGACGCTCGCCGACGTCAAGGCGCTGATGAACACCCACCACATCAGCGGCGTCCCGGTGGTCGAGCGCGACACCAACCGCCTGGTCGGCATCGTCACCAACCGCGACGTCCGCTTCGCCTCGGACCCCACGCTGAAGGTGTACGAACTCATGACGCGGGAGAACCTGGTCACCGTCACCGCCGGCGTCGCCCCCGACGAGGCCCGCCGCCTGCTCCACCGCCACCGCATCGAGAAGCTGCTGGTGGTCGATGACGCCTACCGCTGCGTCGGCCTGATCACCGTCAAGGACATGGACAAGGCCGAGACCCATCCGCTCGCCAACAAGGACGAGCTGGGCCGGCTGCGCGTCGCCGCCGCCACCGGGGTGGGGCCGGAGGGCCACACACGCGCCCGCGCCCTGATCGCCGCCGAGGTGGACGTGATCGTGGTCGACACCGCCCACGGCCACTCCCGCGGCGTGCTGGACGCGGTCGCCAACATCAAGAAGTTCTCCAACGCCGTGCAGGTGATCGCCGGCAACGTCGCCACGCCCGAGGGCGCACTCGCGCTGATCGAAGCCGGCGCCGACGGCGTGAAGATCGGCATCGGCCCCGGCAGCATCTGCACCACCCGCGTCGTCGCCGGCGTCGGCATGCCGCAGTTCACCGCGGTGCTGGAATGCGCCGCCGCCTGCCGCGAGGCCGGCGTCCCCGCCATCGCCGATGGCGGCATGCGCACCTCCGGCGACATCGTCAAGGCGATCGCCGCCGGGGCGGACGCGGTGATGATCGGCTCGCTGCTGGCCGGCACGGACGAAGCGCCGGGCGAGGTGTTCCTGTATCAGGGGCGCTCCTACAAGTCGTATCGCGGCATGGGCAGCATCGGCGCCATGGCGCGCGGCTCCGCCGACCGCTACTTCCAGCAGGACATCAAGGACCAGTTGAAGCTGGTGCCGGAGGGCGTCGAAGGCATGGTTCCTTACAAGGGCCCGGTCGCCCAGGCGATCCACCAGCTTGTGGGGGGGTTGAAGGCCGGCATGGGCTATACCGGCAGCCGCGACATCGCCGAGCTGCAGCGCAACACCCGCTTCCGCCGTGTCACCGGCGCCGGCCTGCGCGAAAGCCACGTCCACGACGTGGCGATCAGCCGCGAGGCGCCCAACTACCGCCAGGACTGACGCCTGACCCCCGCCGCGCGGATCGCCGCCACGATCGAACTGCTTGCCGCGATTGATGGCGCCCCTGAGCGGCCGGCCGATGCCGTCGCCAACGACTTCTTCCGCGCCCGCCGGTTCATCGGATCGGGCGACCGCCGTGCCGTGTCGGACCGCGCGTGGCACGTCCTGCGCGCCTATCGGCGTCTGACTTGGTGGCTGGCCGACCGGCCGACACCGCGGCTGCTGGTCGCCGCCTCGCTGCTGCTGGAAGGCGGCGCGCTGGCGGATGTCGCGTCGGCCTTTTCCGGCGGCCAATTCGCCCCCGCGGCACTGGCGCCATCGGAGCAGGCGGCGCTGCGCCGCCTCCAGGGCCGCACGCTCGACCATGCCTCCATGCCCGACGCGGTGCGGCTGGAAATGCCGGACTGGCTGCTGCCGCTGCTCTCCGCGCGCTTCGGTGAAGCCGAGCTGGCCGCCCTGCTGCAGCCCGCGCCGCTCGATCTCCGCGTCAATCTGCTGAAGGCCACGCGCGAGGCGGCGCGCGCCGCGCTGGCCGCCGAGGGGCTGGAAGCCACCCCGACGCCGCTCTCGCCCTGGGGCCTGCGTATCGAAGGCCGCCGCCAGGTCACCACCGGCCCGGCCTTCCGCTCGGGCCTGGTGGAGATCCAGGACGAGGGCAGCCAGCTCGTCGCCGCGCTGACCGATGCTCGGCCTGGGATGCGGGTCGCCGACTGGTGCGCCGGGGCCGGGGGAAAAACCCTGGCGCTGGCGATGATGATGCAGAACCGCGGCCAACTGCTCGCCTGCGACGTCTCCGCCGCGCGGCTGGACGGCGCGGTCCGCCGCCTGCGCCGCGCCGGCGTGCACAATGTGGAGCGCCACCTGATCGAGCCGGGCGACAAATGGGCCAAGCGCCGCGCCGGCAGCTTCGATCGTGTGCTGGTGGACGCGCCCTGCACCGGCACCGGCACCTGGCGGCGCAATCCCGACGCCCGCCTGCGCCTCACCGAGGCCGATCTGGCGGAGCTGCTGCCGAAGCAGGCGGCGATCCTGGACCAGGCCGCCCCCCTGGTTCGCAGCGGCGGCCGTTTGGTCTACGCTACCTGTTCCCTGCTCTCCGAGGAGAACGAGGACCAGGTGACCGCATTCCTCGCCCGCCACCCCGGCTTCGCCCTGGTCCCGCTCGCGCGCGCCTGGCCATTCGACTCTGCACCGCCCAAAGGAGCCTCCGTCATGGCCGGGCTTGTCCCGGCCATCCCTAGAAGCACCAGTGTCACGACGGATGGCCGGGACAATCCCCGGGTCGAGCCCGGGGACGGCCATGACGGGGAAAGAGACCCGGGCGATTACCTGTCCCTCAACCCGGCCCGCCACGGCACCGACGGGTTCTTCGCCGCGGTGCTGGAGCGGCGCGCATGATCACGATCCGCCGCGCCCGGCCGTCGGACGCCATCGCCATCGGTGCGGTCCACGTGGCGGCCTGGCGCAGCACCTACGCCGGCATCCTGCCGGACGGCTTCCTGGCTCGGCTCTCCGTCCCCCGCCAGGCGGCGCACTACGACGCGGCGATACGCTCCTCCACCGCGGTGTTCGTCGCCGCCGCCTCGGGCGCCGACGTGCCCCCGGGAAGCGGCTCGCGCATCGTTGGCTTCACCACCGCCGGCCGCGCCCGCGGCGGCGAGATCGGCGGCCAGCGCCTGGCCGAAGGCGAGGTGGAGACGCTCTACGTGCTGGACGACTGGCGTGACCGCGGCGTGGGCCGCAAGCTGATGCGCGCCGCCGCCGCGCATCTGGCCGAGACCGGCTGCAAGTCCTGCTTCGTCTGGGTGCTGCGCGACAACCCGAGCCGCTGGTTCTACCAGCGCCTCGGCGGCAAGCCGGCGGCGGAGGCGATGATCCAGTTCGCCGGCCAGAAGGTGGCGCAGACAGCGTTCGTGTGGGATCCGATCGAGCGCCTGCTGGCGGCCTCGCCGCAGGAGTCGTAGGCCGCGCTACCCGGCCTCCACCACCTTCACCCGGAACATCCGCGCCCAGCCGTCCACTTCCTGCAGCATCGTGATCGCCACGCCGTGGGTAATCGCGCCCAGCTCCTGCGACGCCAACGGCTGAGTCAGATCGAGCTTGCCCAACCGCTCTGCCGCCCGCCGCATCACGCCGGACATGTGACGCGACTGGCCGGCCAGTAATTGCAGCTCGGCATAGGCGCGGATGCCGACGAAGGCAGCGCCGAAGGTGGGCAGCACGATCGTCAGCCACTCCAGCCAGACCGGTGGCTCGTGCCCGCCCCGCATCAGCCAGAGCTTGCCCAACACCAGGATGGCAACCACGGCGAACAGGCCCTCGCCGATGCGCACCAGCCTGCGGCCAGCCTTGTCGTACTGCGCCAGCCGCCCGCCGTGGTAGTGCAACTGGTCCAGCACCAGATCGTCCAGCACCATCCGGCGGATGTCCTCCAGCCTCGCCGCATCGAACCGCCCGCGCGGCAGGGGCGTCGCGCGCATGATCGCGCCGAAGAACCATGCCACCCACGCCGCCCGATCGGGCTCCGCGTGTTCGTCGTCCGCCTCCTCGGCCAACATCGCGATCGCCCGGCCCGGCAGCGACCAGCCGAGCGGCGCCAGCGCCTGCTGCTTGCGGCACAGCTCGGCGAGCAGCCGGTAGTCGATCCAGTGCTGATGCCAGTCGCGCCAGGTGTTGACCACGAGCAGTGCCAGGATCAGCAGCAGCGCGACCGCCTCGCCGCAAGCCGTCAGCCATCCGACCCACCGGATCTGCAACGCCAGCGATGTCGAGGCGCAGAACAGCGACAGCGCCACCAGGGCGAACACCCAGACGTATACCGAGCGGTACCGCTGGCCGTGCCCATAGGCAAGATCGTCGGGTAGCGAATAGCTGGCGTTCCAGGCGATCGCGACGGGATCGCTCGGCGTCGGTCGCTCCGGCGCCTTCGGTGGCCGCCAGGATGCGGCAGTGCGCAGCAGCCACGCATGTGCCTGCCACAGCCTGTTGGCGGGCAACGCGCGCTCCTGGAGATACGCCAGATGCGGCGCGGGCGGTGTGGGGCGGATGCTGTGGGTCAGGCGTTCGATGAACGAGTGCCGATGGTGCGGGCGCGCCAGCGTGGGCGGCAGGATCAGCCGCGCCAGATACCGGCGCAGTTCCATGCCGGCGGGCGTCACGGCCCGGTTGGGGCGCGGCTCGACGGTGTCGTTCAGCCAGACCGGTTCGGCCGGTTGCTCCGCGTGGATCCACCAGACCGGCGTGCCGGCCTCGGCCGCGAAACGCACGGTGTCGAAGGTGCCGCCGCGGCCTTTCGGCGGCTTGCCGTCCCAGATGGCGATCAGCACGTCGCAGTTGCGCACGATGAAGCGGCCGACGGCTTCGTAGGAGCGCGCTTCGTCGTAGATGCCGTCTGCCGGCCGATCGCGTGCACCGTCCAGCTCCAGCCGATCCTCACCGGCCCAGGCGAGCATGTCGCGGAACTGCTCGACGCTGGCGTCGGTGCGGAAGTCCTTCTCGTACTCCGCCTGCGCGAACGGCATCGGCACGATGAGTGAGAAGCCCTCATCGTGCGCCGCCTGCGCCGCGAGCCGATCGGCGCCCTCAGCGAGGGGCGAGAGGCAGCGGAATGCCGTCCGCACCGCGCCGTCCGGTTCCTGGGCATATGCCGCGCGCGCCGCCTGCTTTGCTGCGAGCTGCTCGGCTTCCTGCCGGACGAGGCGCAGGATTTCGGCCACCTGATCGCCCAGCCGCGGAAGCTGGTCATCCGAGAGATCGCGCGCACCGGTGATCCCGACGCGTAGCACGAGCGACGGGCGGAGCGGCGGCACTGTCATCTTGCTCATATCGTCACTGGCAATCGGACAGTAAGACGACGCCCAACAATTGCCGCTGCCAGACGACACGCCGGACACACTGCATAACTGCATCCCGGCTGGGGCGTGTTCCCGGATGCCGCGGCACCGTAAGCAATCAATCGGACACGGAGTTTCACCGAGTGCACACAGAGTTTCGCAGAGTAGACATCGTTAGCGCTTCGCGCGCATACGACGGCTGGCTTCGCGCGAAGCGCAATCGATACTTCTCAGTGAAACTCTGTGGGCACTCGGTGAAACTCCGTGTCCGATTGATTGCTTGCTTGCTCACGTCCATGAGCGGCAAAAGCAAGCCTGCGTTATAGAATTCGACAACCGCATCCGATTCATACATTGCTGGACGTCGCCTATTTGCGCGTGCCGGCCCTCGACTGCCGGCTGGACCGCCTCGACCGCTCGCTGAGCCGCGCGGGCGGATCATGCCGGCGCCTCGGCGAGCCGCCGTTCAAGTTCCGCGGGCATCCACGCGTCAACCGGCGCCAGCCGGCCCGATGCCGCCAGATCGCGCGCGATTCCCAGCGCCCGCGTCAGAGGCGCGCGCGCCTGCCCGGCATCGGCTTCGGCGATCTTCACGCAAGAAACGATCACGTCGCGCTGCCACGCGGCGTTGCCCGGGTCGGCGGCGGCGAGGCGGGCGCTGATGGCCATGCCGGCGCGATAGTCCGCCAGCGCGCCCGGCAGATCGCCCTGCGCGCTGAGCACGTCGCCGAGCCTGTTGTGGCTGACCGACAGGTCGCGCTGCCACGCGGCGTTGCCCGGGTCGGCGGCGGCGAGGCGGGCGCGGATAGCCATGCCGGCGCGATAGTCCGCCAGCGCACCCGGCAGATCGCCCTGCGCGCTGAGCACGTCGCCGAGCCTGTCGTGGC
>JBGPND010000268.1:0-6262 GCA_041487355.1 Acetobacteraceae bacterium
CCCGCTTCGCGGGAGAGGGGGCGCTGAACTCCCTCTCCCGCGAAGCGGGGGAGGGTTGGGGTGGGGGTCTTACGGCCGTTTGGTGATGGTGAAATGCAAGCCGCAGTCGCCATCGGTGACGTCGCCTTCGATCTTCCGGCCGGTCTGCTTGCCGACCAACGTGATGCGTTCGGCGCCGCCCGAGATCGTGCCGTCCGGGGCGATCGTCGCATCGACCCAGGTCTTCCCGTCCCAGCGGAACTGGAACGCGCTGTCGATGACCTCGATGCGCACCAGACCAGGATGCGGACAGGTCCGCCTCTCGGCCTGAAAGCGCGTGCTGGTGCCGCGATACTCGCCGTCGATCGTCTCCGGCGGCTTGGGGGGTGGTGCGGGAGGTGGAGGCGGAGGCGAAGCGCAGGCCGCGAGGGCGGCAAAAAGGGCCGCGAGAAGGCCCGCACGGATGGTATTCATTGCTCTCCTGGCCGGCTATTGCAGATACCGCGCCTTCAGGTGCCGCTCGAAATCCGACGGATCCAGCGGCTTGCCTGTCGCCTCCTGCAGCAGAGGGTTGAATTCCAGAAGGCTGCCCTTGCCATGGACCTTCGCCCGCAGCCAGCCGAGGAGAGGCGACAGGTCGCCTTCACCCAGCGCGGCCTCCAGGCCCGGAACATCGCGGCGGGAAGCCGCCATCAATTGCGCGGCCGCCATCGCGCCCAGCGTGTAGCTCGGGAAATAGCCGAACGCTCCGTCATACCAATGGATGTCCTGCAGACAGCCGCGCGCGTCGTCCGGCGGCACCATGCCGAGCAGAGAGTGGAACCCCTCGTTCCATGCCCCCGGCAGCTCCGCCACCGCCAGGGCTCCCCCGATCAGCGCCTGCTCGAGCCGGAACCGCAGGATGACATGCGCCGGATAGGTCATCTCGTCGGCATCCACGCGGATGAAGCCGCGCTCGATCCGACGCCAGAGCCGCGCCAGATTTTCCGGCCGGTATGGCGCCGGATCGCCACCGAAGGCCACGTGCAACTGCGGACCCAGCCAGGCCAGGAAAGCGTCCGAGCGGCAGGCCTGCATCTCGACGATGAGCGACTGGCTTTCATGGGTCGCCATGCCGGCGGCCTCGCCCACCGGCTGCCGCGCATAGGGGGCGGGCAGGCCCCGCTCGTAAAGCGCGTGCCCGGTCTCGTGCACCACGGCGAGCACGGCCTGCGTGAAGTCGGCTGCGTCGTAGCGCGACGTAATGCGCACATCGGTGGGCGTGCCGCCGGAGAACGGATGGGCCGAACGATCCAGCCTTGCATGGGTGAAATCCAGGCCCAGCCGCTCGGAAAGACGCCGGCACAGGGCCTCCTGCACCGCGACAGGGAACGGGCCCTCGGGCCGCACCGGTGCCGGATTGCGGGCCTGCCGCTCTTCCACCTGCGGCAACGCCCGGCGCAGGAACGCCTCATATTCGGCGAACACCGGGGTGATGTCGGCCACGCGCATGCCGCGCTGGAAGCCATCCATCAGCGAGTCATACGGGCTGAGGCCCAGCGCCGGCGCCAGCGCGGCCGCCGCTTCACGCGCCAGACGCACCACCTCCTCGAGATGCGGCCGCACCAGCGCGAAATCCGAGTGGCGCCGCGCCTCGCGCCACACCTTCTCGCAGGCCGAATTGGCGCGTGCCTGCGCTTCGACCAGATCGGGCGGCATCGCCGTCGCGCGCGTATAGGTATGGCGCATGAGACGGAGGTTGGCGGCCCGCCAGGGGTCGGGCTCCGCCGCGGTTTCCGCTGCGGCCAAATCGTCGCCCACTACCGGTGCGACGAGCAGCGAATGCGACATGCCGGCCAGCACGGCAAGCTGGTCGCCTCGCGCCGCGCCGCCGCCGGGCGGCATCATCGTCGCGGCGTCCCAGCTCAGCACCGAGGATGCCTCGCCGATCGTTGCTATGCGGGCGAAGCGGGCGGCCAGTCGGTCATAGGCGGTCATGCGATCAGCGCCTTCCTTGCCCAGAGAACAAAGATCACCACGAGAGCGAAAGCCAAGCCATACCAGGTGATCGCATAGGACAGATGGTTGTTCGGCGGCCGCGGCAAATGCCGTGCCGGATCGGGATAGCGTTCCGGCGGTGCCGGCCCCATAGCCACCAGGATGAACGGAGCCACCCGGTGGAGGCCGAGTGCCGCGCCGATGGCGGCCGGATCCAGCGTGTAGAACTGCCGGGTCGCGGGATTGTCCCTGGCGCTGAACAGCCCCGGCGTGTCGCCAGTCCGTACATAGCCTTCCAGCGCCACCTCGCCGTTCGGCAGCGCGATCGCGCGCGGACGCGAGTCCGGCACCCAGCCGCGGTCGACCAGGACGGTATCGCCATCCTTGCGTTCCAGCGGGACGATCAGTTGCGTACCAAGCTGCGGACCGCCCGACGTGTCACGCACCTCGGCCCCGTACGACGCTGACAGATCGTCGCGCAGCCGCCCGGTCACCTGCACCTTGGCGAAAGGATCGGGCTCCGCCGGCAGCGGCACGGCAGGCGCCGCCTCGCCGCGCGCGATCTGCGCCAGCAACCCTTGCTTCCAATGCAAACGCTCGATCTGCCAGGTGCCAAGCCCCAGCAGCGCCGCCAGCATTACCGCCGCCATCACGCCGGGCCAAAGCAGCCGGCGCAGCCTGCCGATCACAACCCCATCTCGGTGGACCGATGACGGAACTGCAGCGCCACAAGGGCCGCCTTCGCCGGGCGCATCATCAGGACGGCGAGCGGCACCGTCACCACCGGCCACAGGATGGCGTGCAGCCAGAGCGGCGGGGAAAAGCGGAACTCCACCCAGAAGGCCAGCCCCACCACGATGGCGCCGAGCAGCAGGACCACACCGACCGCGGCTCCGTCGCCGGCATCATGGGCACGCAGGTCGAGGCCGCACACATCGCACTTGTCGCGCACTTCCAGGAGATTGCGGAACAGCCGTCCTTGTCCGCAGCGCGGGCAGCGGCAGGCCAGCGCCACGTGCAGGAGCGAAGCGGCTTGCTGCGCCACCGATCCCCGCGTCAGTGCGCCGCAACCACCGGGCTGGCGGCCCACCAGTAGATGCAGGTGAACAGGAACAGCCAGACCACGTCGACGAAATGCCAGTACCAGGCTGCCGCCTCGAAGCCGAAATGCCGCTCCGGCGTGAAGTGGCCGGCACGCGCGCGGAAGAAGCAGACGATCAGGAAGCAGGTGCCGACGATGACATGGAAGCCGTGGAAGCCGGTGGCCAGGAAGAATGTGGACGGATAGATCCCGCCGCCGACGAACTTGAACGGCGCGTCGGAATATTCGATCGCCTGGCACATCGTGAAGCTGAGGCCGAGCAGGATGGTGAGGCCAAGCCCGGTCACCAAGGTCTTCTTGTCGTTCTCCAGCAGGCCGTGATGCGCCCAGGTGATCGTGGTGCCCGACAGCAGCAGGATCATCGTGTTGAGGAACGGGATGTGGAACGGATCGAAGGTGTGGATGGTCGATGGCGGCCACACCAGCTCGCCATTGCCCTGCACGTCGGGGAACAAGGCGAAATTGAAGAACGCCCAGAAGAAGCCGACGAAGAACATCACCTCGCTGGTGATGAAGAACAGCATGCCGTAGCGCAGGCCGAGCCGCACCATGGGCGTGTGCATCCCGGGCGTGCGGCTTTCGCGGATCACGTCGCGCCACCAGAAGAACATGGTGCCGAGCACGACCACCGCGCCGGCAACCAGCGTGATGTAGCTGCCGAAATGCGCGGCGAAGATGATGCCCAGCACGGTCAGCAGGCCGCCGATCGCACCGACGATCGGCCACGGGCTGGGATCGACCAGATGGTAAGGCTGTTTGAGGCCCGAACTCTCGACAGTCGTGGTGCCGTGCGCGTCGCTGCTCATGCCGAACCCATTCCAGTTTTGCCGAGGAATCTGCCCCGAAACGGCTGCCGCATCATCCCCAAATCGCCCGCATGTTCAAGGGGTCTGCCGCGACAGCGGACCGACATGCGGACCGGCCTGCGCCAGCGCGCCGGCCTTCGCCGCATCATCGAGCGTGCGGAAGAACGTATAGGAGAGCGTGATCGTGTGGATATCCGCCGTGTTCGGGTCCTTGGCGATCTCGGGATCGACCCAGAAGCTCAGCGGGAACTGCATCTGCTGGCCGGCGGCGAGTGTCTGCTGGTTGAAGCAGAAGCAGGCGGTCTTGTGGAAATACTTGCCCGCGGTGTCGGGCGTGACGTTGTACAGCGCCACGCCGGTGACCGGTGTGCTGGCCAGGTTGCGCGCCGTGTAGAAGGCGAGCTGCTCCTCGCCGAGCGGCTGGCGGACTTCCTCCTGCTCCGGACTGAAGTCCCATGGCAGGTTGGGATTCGTGTTGGCATTGAAGCGGACGGTGATGAGCTGACGCGTCGCGCCGGGAGCGACCGAGGCGCCGATCTGCGGTGTGCCGGCATAGCCGGTGGCGGCGCAAAACAGGCGATACAGCGGCACGGCGGCAAACGAGATGCCGACCATGGCGACTGCGACCGCGGCAAGCGTGATGCCGAATGTGCGATTGTTCACACGCATGGACTTACCGTGTCATTGCGAGGAGCGAAGCGACGCGGCAATCTCGATCCAAGTGCGCACTGACCACGAGATTGCCGCGTCGCTTCGCTCCTCGCAATGACAGTTTGGTCATCTCTACGACTTCGTCATCTTGACGATGGTGATGGCATAGAACAGCGCGCTGAGAGCCAGCAGCACCACCAGCATGGCCCAGTTGCGGGCCCGGCGGCGGCGCAGGTCATCCGGGTCGCGCGCCACGCCGGGCTCACCCCGCCAGCCGATCGACGGCAAGCGCTGCGAACAGGGCAAACAGATAGAGGATGGAGTATTTGAACGCCGCCCTCGCCGGCGCATCGTTGGTCTGGCTGACGCCGGACGCATCCTGCCGGTCGGTCGCGACACGCCACACGCTCACGATGAACCCGACGCCGAGTACCATTGCGGCCAGGCCGTAGACCAAGCCAGAGAAGCCGATCAGCCACGGCGCCAAGGACAGCGGCACCAGCAGCAGCGTGTAGATCACGATCTGCCGGCGGGTCTCCCTGGCACCCGCCACCACGGGAAGCATCGGCACGCCGGCGCGCTGGTAGTCGGCATTGGCGAACAGCGCCAGCGACCAGAAATGCGGTGGCGTCCAGAAGAACACGATGGCGAACAGGATCAGCGGCAGCAGATCGACCGAACCGGTGACCGAGGCCCAGCCGATCACCGGCGGGAAGGCGCCCGCCGCACCGCCGATGACGATGTTCTGCGGCGTGCGCCGCTTCAGCCACATCGTGTAGACGAAGACATAGAAGCCGATCGACAGCGCCAGGACCGACGCGGCGGCGAGGTTGACCGCCAGACCCATCACGATGACCGAGCCTGCCGCCAGCGTGACGCCGTAGCCGAGCGCCGCTCCCGGCTCGATGCGACCCGCGGGGATCGGCCGGTTGCGCGTTCGCCGCATCACCGCGTCGATGTCGCGGTCGTACCACATGTTGATGGCGCCGCATGCGCCGGCCGCGACCGCGATGCACAACACGGCGGTGAAGCCGAGCACTGGATGCAGATGTCCCGGTGCGATCAGCAGGCCGATCAGCCCGGTGAATACCACGAGCGACATCACCCGCGGCTTGAGCAGCGCGATCCAGTCGCTCAACTCGGCCGCCTGCGCCGGTGCCGCCGCGGGAAGCGACAGGGGGGATTGCTTCCCCCTGTCGGCAGCGACAGTTTCGGAAACCGCCTCGCTCATGCCGGCTCAGCGAATCCGCGGCAGTTCCGCGAAGGTGTGGAACGGCGGCGGCGAGGAGACGCTCCATTCCAGCGTCGTGGCGCCCTCACCCCAGTAGTTGTCGGCAATGTGCTCCTTCGAGGTGAAGGTGCGGAACACGACATACAGGAACACCAGCAGCGCGACGCCGCCGACATAGGCGCCGATCGAGGAGACGAAGTTCCAGCCGGCGAAGGCCTCCGGGTAGTCGGGGTAGCGGCGCGGCATGCCGGCAAGGCCCAGGAAGTGCTGCGGGAAGAAGGTCAGGTTGACGCCGATGAAGGTCAGCCAGAAATGCACCTTGCCCCAGAACTCCGGATACTGGCGGCCGGACATCTTGCCGATCCAATAGTAGAAGCCGCAGAAGATCGAGAACACCGCGCCGAGCGACAGCACGTAGTGGAAATGCGCTATTACGTAGTAGGTGTTGTGCACGATCTGGTCGATGCCGGCATTGGCCAGCACCACGCCGGTGACGCCGCCGATGGTGAACACGAA
>JBGPND010000269.1:0-6234 GCA_041487355.1 Acetobacteraceae bacterium
CAGCGCTCGCTTTTCCCGTCATGGCCGGGCTTGTCCCGGCCATCCGTCGTGGCACGGTGCCACCACTGATGGCCGGGACAAGCCCGGCCATGACGGCGAGGGAGCGGCGACAAGAGTCAGCAGCAACGGCGGTTGGTATAATCCGCCATTTGTTCGTGGAGCGGCGGGTTACGCCTTCGGCTAACCCGCCCTACCAGGAACGCAAGGCACGCAGGCGCGAGGTCTTCTTCGACTGGTGTTCCACCATATGATGCAACAAGCCGCTGAGCGCGATAACTGCGCCGCCGACATTCGGGCCTTTGTTGAGCATCACGCATTCGGCGCGCCCCGCTATCGCCGCATCGGTCATCTCGCCAAGCGACGACAGGCCGTGTCGCATCAACTCTCGCTGCAGTTCGCGCAGATCGTGATGCCGGAACGCCAGATAATGCGCGAGGTTGCTGGCGCGGGCGGCGAATGCCGGTTGCCCGATATCCGGCTGCCATCGTTCGATCCGCAGGGCTGCTTCCGCGGTTATCGACTGGCGAAGGTCGCGTAACGCTGTGAGCAATTCCACGCTGGCGTGCGACATAAGTGATCTCCGCGATCACGAGTCATAGTCCAGCCTGCGATGCGACCGGCATGATGCTTTGATTACAACGGCCGCCGCTGCGGGCGGCAGACCTTGCGGTCGGCCGCTGCTACAGCGAGTCCCCGAGCGGCCGCCAATCCAGCAAATCCTCGGGCGCCTCGGCCCGCTTCCGATCCCATTCGGCGAGGCCCGATCGATGCCGGGCGACAGCCTTCGCCGCCACGTCCGGCGAGGTCCAGCGACCGGAGCGGCGACCGGCAAAATGCACGAGCCACCGCCCCTGCACCTTCATCAGCCGGAGAATGCCTGCCGCGCTCGGATACTCGTATGCCATCGGCGGTGTGTGGATCCTCTCGACTTCCGCTATGCCGGTAGGCCGGATGGTGCCGATAAAGTTGTAACTCGTCTAGTCTCAGCGGTAGCGGGTCCCGGCACCGTCTACTCGTATCTCAACGCCTCGATCGGCTGCAGGTGCGACGCTTTCCGCGCCGGGTAGAAGCCGAAGAAAATCCCCACACAAGCGGCAAAACTGACGGCGACGAGCACCGATGCCGGATGCAGTGCGATGCGCCACCCTGCCCAGTGACCGACGGCGAACGAAGCGCCAATCCCCAACGCCACGCCGGCCAGGCCGCCGACCATCGACAGGGTCACCGCCTCCACCAGGAACTGGCTCAATATGTCGGAACCGCGCGCACCCACCGCCATGCGCAGGCCGATCTCGCGCGTCCGCTCGGTGACCGAGACCAGCATGATGTTCATGATGCCGATGCCGCCGACCAGCAGCGACACCGAGGCAACGGAGGCCAGCAACAGGGTCAGCACGCGCGAGGCCATCTGCTGCGCGGCGAACACGTCGGACAGGTTGCGTACCCAGAAATCGTCGTCCTCGTTCGGCTGCAGATGGTGGCGCTGGCGCAGCAGATCGTGGATCTGCTTCTCGGCGCCGGCCATGTCCGCGCCGTCACGCAGCTTGATCATGATGGCGGCGACCGCGCGCCGGTTCGCCTCGCTGGCGCCGAGCACCCGGTTGCGCGCGGTGGCGAGTGGCAGCATCACCACGTCGTCCTGATCGGTGCCCTGCATGCTCTGGCCCTTGCGCGCCAGAACGCCCACCACGGTGAACGGCACCCGCTTGATCCGCACCATCTGACCGATCGGATCGGCGTTGCCGAACAAAGTGGTGGCGACGGTCTGGCCGAGCACCGCCACCTTCGCCGCCGCATCGTTTTCCGCCTGGGTGAACAGACGACCCTGCGCGACGGGCCAGTCGCGCGCGACGGCGAAGTCGGGCGGGCTGCCGAACACCACGGTGGACCAGTTGACGTTGCCGTAGATTACCTGCGCCGTGCCACGCACGCCTGGCACCGCGACGAGCACGTCGGGCACCTCGCGCACGATCGCCGTGGCGTCGTCCTCGGACAGTGTCATCTGCGTGCCGAAACCGAGCCGCACGCCGCCTGAAGTGATCGCACCGGACACCGCGATCATCAGGTTCGAGCCGAGGCTGGCGATCTGCTCCGCGATCGTGGCCTCCGCGCCGGCCCCGACCGCGGTCATGGTGATCACCGAGCCAACGCCGATGACGATGCCGAGCATGGTCAGGGCACTGCGCAGCGCATTCAGCCGCAGCGCGTGCAGGGCAACGGCGATGGCGGCGAGCAGCTTCATGCGGCATGTTCCAATGCCGCGACGCGCGGGTTCTCGACCGGCTCGTCGGCGATCACCCTGCCGTCGCGGAAGCGCAACAGCCGGCGGGCGAAATGCGCGATGTCCGCCTCGTGCGTCACCAGCACCACCGTGATGCCGCTTGCGTTGAACGTCTGAAACAGCGCCATCACCTCGACCGAGGTCCGCGTGTCGAGCGCGCCGGTGGGCTCATCCGCGAGGATCAGCTTCGGGTCATTGACCAGTGCGCGCGCGATCGCCACGCGCTGCTGCTGTCCACCCGAAAGCTGCGAGGGCTGGTGGAGAGCTCGGTCCGCCAGCCCGACATCGCCCAGTCGTGCCAGCGCGCGGCGATGGCGCTCGGCGGTGGGCACGCCGGCGTAGATCAGCGGCAGTTCGACATTCTCCAACGCGGAGCTGCGCGGCAGCAGATTGAAACCCTGGAAGACGAAGCCGACCAGACGGTTGCGGATGGCGGCAAGCCGGTCGGATGGCTGATGGGAGACGTCCTGACCATCGAGCCGGTAGCGGCCGCTCGTCGGATTGTCCAGACAGCCCAGAACATTCATGAAGGTGGACTTGCCGGAGCCGGACGGGCCCATGACCGCGACGAACTCGCCAGGTGCGATACGCACCGAGACGTCGTTCAGCGCAAGCAATGTCTGCGGGCCGAGCGTATAGGCCTTGGTGAGATGCTCGGTTTCGATGAGCCACCCGGCCACGGCTACAGCCTCGGGCCGGTCGTCACACCTGGCGAACTTTGTAGCGCGGCCGGTGCGCCGGTGGGGGCCTCGCCGATGATCACCTGTGCGCCCGGATGTAGCGCGCCGTCGATCACCTCGGTGACGTTGCCGTCGCCGATGCCGAGCTTGAGCTTCGCTTCAATGGGATGGAAGTTCGCACCAACCAGCCAGACGGAACCGGCATTGCCGGTGGGCGGAGCGCCGGTCGCCCCAGCCGGGCGATAGCGCAGCGCTGCGTTCGGGATCAGCAGCGCATCGTCGCGATGGTCGGTGATGACGCGCGTATTCGCCGTCAGTCCGGGAAGCAGCGCCAGATCGGGATTCGGCGCCGAGACCACGACGTCATAGGTGACGACGTTCTGCACCACCTGTGGCGCAATGCGGACCTGCTGCACGCTGCCCCGGAACACGCGGCCCGGATAGGCGTCGACGCTGAATGTCACCGTCTGGCCGACCTTCACTCCGCCGACATCCGCCTCGTCCACCGAGGCGTCCACCTGCATCTGGCTCAGGTCCTGCGCGATGGTGAAGATCAGCGGCGCCTGCAGGCTGGCAACGACGGTCTGGCCGACATCGACATTGCGCAGCACGACGGTGCCGTCGACCGGCGCGCGGATATAGGTGTGATCGAGATTGACCTGCGCGGTGTCGAGCACCGCCTGCTTCTGGGCGATCTGCGCCTGCGCCATCGCCAGGTTGGCGCGTGCCACGCCGAACGCGGCCTGAGCCGAGGCGATGTTGGCCTGCTGCACCGCCTCCTGCGCCTGGGCGGTGTGCATCTGGGCGGCGGCCTGGTCGTAGATCGCCTGGGTGGTGTCACGATCGGCAATGGTGCCGGCACCGGTCTCCGCCAGGCGCCGCGCACGGTCAGCGATGCGCCAGGAATCCTGCGCCGCAATGGACGCCTTCTGGGTCTGCGCCTTGAAACTCTCCAGCGTCGCGCGCGCGCTGTCGAGGTCGGCCTTGGCGCGCTCGGTGGTCGCCTGCTGCACGGCAACGTTGGCCATCGCAACCTGCAGATCCGCGCTCGCCTGCGCCACCTGGGTCTCGAACAGCGCCGGATCGATGCGGGCAACGAGCTGGCCTTTGCTGACCCGGCTGTTGAAATCGGCGTCGAGTTGCTTGATCTGGCCGGAGACCTGCGAGCCGACCTGCACGCTTCTCACCGGATTGACCGTGCCGGATGCGATGATCGAGGCGGTCACCGGGCCGCGCGTTACGGTCGCGAGCCGGTAGGCGGGGTGGGCGGTGGTGCCGGACAGCAAGTATCCGGCGAGTCCGGTGGCGACGAGCAGGGTCAGCGCCACGGCGACGATCAGCTTGCGGCGATGCCGGGCGATCGCCGGCTTCGCCGATGTGGCTTCGTCAGTCAGCCGGCCGACCGGCAGGGGGATGTCCATGTCCCGATCTCCCGTCGGGCAACGGTCCGGCCCGACGGGAGTCAGGCTAATGCCTGTCAGCGTGGCGCGAATTGATCCACGTCAAGCAGCGTGGTCAGGAACCCCAGGGCAATCGAGTGAACGCCTGAAAGTCACTCGTCACCCCCGAAGTCTTTCGTCACCCCCGCGAAAGCGGGGGCCCAGCCCCTGGGCCCCCGCTTTCGCGGGGTGACGACTGAAAACACGAGCGGTGAAGACAGTACCAGGAGGCGCGGTGCGCGGACCTTCAGGTAATCGCCTGCCTTTCCATCATTCACTCGATTGCCCTGTCAGGAACCCATGCGGCCATACAGCCGTGCGGCGATGGCCACCAGAACGGCGAACACCACGGTCAGCACCGCATAGTCGGTGACAAGCCCGAACACGCTGGCGCCGCCACGGATCATCAGCGCACGCAGTCCGTCGACCTCATAGGTGAGCGGATTGGCGCGTGCGATCGCGCGCAGCCAGGGCGGCATGATGTCCACCGGATAGATCGCGTTGGAAGCAAAGAATATCGGCATGGTGACCACCTGGCCGATTCCCATGAACCGCTCGCGCGTTTTCACCAGACAGGCGACGATGAGCGAGAAAGTGGCAAACAACCCCGCGCCAAGCAGGATCAGCAGCACCATGCCGACGAGATGCCTGACATCGAGGCTCACCGCGACATGCAGCAGGTCGGCGAGAACGTAGACCACGATGGCCTGCGACAGCCCCCGCACGCCCGCCGAAACCGCCTTGCCAAGCACCAGAGCCGAACGTGGCGCCGGGCTGACCAGATAGCGGTGCAGGATGCCGAGATCGCGCTCCCAGATCGCCGCGATGCCATAGAAGATCGCCACGAACAGCACGCTCTGCGACAGCACGCCGGCAGCCAGGAAGTCGAGATAGCGCAGGTTGCCGCTGGGCAGCCCGCGGACCTGCGCCATGACCTCCCCGAACAGGACGAGCCACAGCACCGGCTGGATGGCGCGGGTGACCAGCTCAAACGGATCGTGGCGCAGCTTCTGCACCTCGGCCGCGGCGACGGCGAAGACCTGCCGCAGATAGGCCGACGCCCCCGCCGACGTAGCATCAGGCGTGGGTGCGGGCAGCGCGGCGTGACTGGCGGACATCGCGATAGCCTGCGGCTTCCTCGGTCTCGGCGCCGCCGGCGAGGGCGGCGAACACGTCGTCCAGCGTCGCGTGCGGTCCGACGCGGGTCTTCAGCTCCGCCGGCGTGCCGACGGCGACCAGGCGCCCGCGACTCAGCACCGCGAGCCGGTCGCACAGCACGTCGATCTCCTCCATGTAGTGGCTGGTCACCAGGATCGTGGTTCCGAAGCTGCGCCGCAGCTCGCTCACGTGGTCGAGCACGGTATGGCGCGCGACCGGATCGAGACCGACCGTCGGTTCGTCCATGAACATCACGGCGGGCCGGTGCAACATGCTCTGGGCAATCTCCAGCCGGCGGATCATGCCGCCGGAGAAGCCGCCGACCAGATGATGGGCGAACGGGCCGAGTTCCATCACATCGAGCGCCTGCGTGATCCGCTTGCGCACCTCGCGGTGTGGGATGCCGTAGAGCCGGGCCGAGAGCAGCAGGTTCTCCCAGGCGGTCAGCGCGCGGTCGGTGGAGAGGAGCTGCGGCACGTAGCCGATGTGGCGGCGGACCTCGCCCGACTGGCGCACGACGTCGAAGCCAGCCACACGGGCTTGCCCGCTGGTCAGCGGCAGCAGGGTGGTCAGCACACGGATCACCGTGCTCTTGCCCGCGCCGTTCGCGCCGATCAGGCCGAACACCTCGCCTCGCGCCACCTCGAAGGTGACGTGATCGACCGCGACGAAGTCA
>JBGPND010000270.1:0-6220 GCA_041487355.1 Acetobacteraceae bacterium
CGCGCACTGGCAAGCCGGCGGCCACGCGCGGGGTCGAGCAGCCTCGGCGCCAACAATCCACCGCGCAACATCTATCCCTGCAAGCCCGGTGGTCCGAACGACTATGTGTTCGTCTATACCAGCCGCGGCAACCCGGAGCACTGGCCGCGACTGTTGAAAGCCATCGGCCGCGAGGAGCTGATCGGCGATGCGCGCTATGCGACGCGCGAGGCGCGCGTTGAGCATGAGAAGGAGATCGACGCGATCATCGCCGAGTGGACACGCCAGCGCACCAAGATGGAGGCGATGCGGATCATCGGCGCGGCCGGCATTCCCGCCGGCGCGGTGCTCGATTCGATGGAGCTGCACAGCGACCCGAGCTTCGAGCAGCGCGGCATCATGCAGACGATCCAGCATCCGAAGGCGGGCGCTTACAAGATGCCGGCCTGGCCGGTGCGCTTCTCCGGCAGCCCGCCACAGGTGAAGCCCGCACCGCTGCTTGGCCAGCACAACGACGTGGTGCTCACTGAGTGGCTTGGGCTCGACAAGGATGCTGTCGGGATGCTGCGAACCGAGGGGGTGCTCGGCGGATAGGGCTCAGTGAGACGGGGCGGACGCTGTCATTGCGAGCGCAGCGAAGCAATCTCGTGGTCGGTGCGCACCCTCCCCGAGATTGCCGCGTCGCTTCGCTCCTCGCAATGACAGTCTGTGGCGATTGGCCGGCTTCTACGTAATCTGGTATTTCTGGAAAATCACCTTGATCCGCTTGATCGCTTCGTTCACCGCCTGCTCCGGCGTCATGCCGTTTTGCGTCACCGCCGCCTCCGCCTGCGGCCATACCTCCTCGGAGATCACCTGCGCATAGGCAGGGTTGTAGATCTGCCACGAAGGCATCGTCGGCGTCAGCAGGCCCTGCCGTGTCGCCACGGGAACATGCGGATCGCTGGCATCCAGCCAATACGGATCGAGCTTCAGATTGGACGGCATCAGCGGAGTCCAGCGCCCGCCTGATTCCTTCAGGTAATTGTTCAACAGGTTCGGCTGGATGAAGAATTTCAGGAAATCCTTGGCGGCATCGACGTTCTTTGCGCCCTTGGGGATGAACGCCGGCACCACGGTCACGATGGCGGGAACCGGCTTGCCGTCGTTGCCGAGCGGCAGGCCGTGCGTGATGATCTCCTTGTAGTACTGGTCGCGCTTGTCCTTCTGCGCCGCCGCGATCGAAATCGTGGCGTTCGGCGTCATCACGACCTGCCTGGCGAAAAATGCGTTGTTGTTGTCGACATCGCCCCAGTTGATCGCCCCGGGCGGGACGAAGCCCTGCTTGTACGGCGTGGTCAGCCGCTCGACCGCCGTGATCGCAGCCTTGCGCACCTGCGGATCTTCGACATTCAGCTTGCCTTCGGGCGTGACGATGCCGGCGCCGCCGTAGGCGATCAGGAACGAGTTGAACAGGTTGTTGCTGTCGCCTTCCTTGGACGCCATGGAATAGCCGAGGCCGTAGATTCGCTTGCCTTTGGCGCGCAGCTTCTGCTGCACGACCTGGAAGAAGTCGAAATACGCATCCTGCGTCTTCGGGATATCGGCGTCGGTGTAGCCAGCCTCCTCGACCAGTGGACGCCAGACCTGCTCCATCAGGCTCGAGCCCTTGATCGGCACGCCATAATAGCTGCGCTTGTGCGCCACGTTGTTGTAGCAGCGCATGCCGCTGAGCGCGGTCTCGATGTATTCCGACTTCTGCGTCTCGATCACGTCCGAGACGTCGACCAGCTTGTCGTCCCACGCCGATTGCGGAACGATGAAGCGATCACCGCCGACCGCCTGGATGACATCCGGCACGTCACCGGTGGTGATGGCGGCAACCACCTTGGTGATCAGGTCAGCCTGATTGACCAGGTTGAAGTCAACCTTGTTGCCCGACTCCTTCTCATAGGCGGCGACAGCGGCTTTCGCCGCATCGTCCTCGGCCTTGTAGTAGCCCTGGGTCCACCACGCGGTGATCGTGCTCGCAGCCTTGGCACGACGCGGGCGGGCGGCCACAGCGGCGGTGGCGAGGCCGAAGGCTCCGACCAGTTTGCGCCGCGAGATTTGCACCATCGACTGTTTCCTTCCGTTTTGGCGCACCCGCGCACGGGCGCCTTGTTGTTCTTTCGGATGGGCAAGCTTACGAGTGGTCTGCCACACCGACAACGGCAGATCAGCGCGCCGTCGCGATGTCGTGGAACAGGCGAGCGGGCAGGCTGCCGCCCTGGACCGATTTCATCGGCCGGTTGTCATCGTTGCCGAGCCAGACGCCGATGATCTCACCATCGATCCAGCCGATGAACCAAGCGTCGCGATAATCCTGCGTCGTGCCGGTCTTGCCGGCAACCGCATGGCCAGGCACGGCAGCCGCCCGACCGGTGCCGCGTGTCACCACCGCGGTCAGCATGCGCGCCATCATGGCCGCGAGATCGGGGTCGATTGCCGGCTGGGGCGGCGCATGCGCGGCGTCGATGGCATTGCCGCCGGCACGCAGCGCCTCGATGGCGAACGGAGCGATGCGCGCGCCGCCATTGAAGAACGCGGCATAGGCCGATGCGAGTTCCAGCAGGCCGACCTCGCCGGTCCCAAGCGCGAGCGATGCGTCGTTCGGCAGCTTGTCGGCGATGCCAAGCCGCGCCGCCAGCTTCGCCACCGTGCGCGGTCCCCCGGCCTGCAGCAGCAGGCGCACGGCCGAGGTGTTGATCGACTGGGCGAGCGCTTCCTCGACCGTGATCTCGCCCAGAAACCGCCGTTCGAAGTCGGCCGGGCTCCAGTTGCCGACCCGGATCGGTGCGTCCAGCACGGTGTCGTCCGGCCGGACGCCCTTCTCCAGGGCAGCCAGCCAGGTGACGGGCTTGAAAGCCGAGCCAGGCTGACGGCGCGCCAGCACGGCGCGGTTGTACGAGCTCTGGCGGTAGTCGCGGCCACCGACCATGGCGCGCACCGCCCCGGTGGCAGCATCCAGCGCCACCACCGCGCCTTGCGTGACGCCGGCCGCGGCGCCCGGCCCGTCCAGCAGCGCGACCAGGCGTGACTCGGCGATCGCCTGGAGCCTGGGGTCCAGTGTGGTCCGGACAGTGGCGTCGGTATTGGCCGGGGCGAGCGACTGCGCCTGGTCAGCGGCCCAGTCGGCGAACCAACCGGCGGCAAGTGGCGGCGACGGGGGAAACGCGATCTGCGCCAAGGCCGCCTTCGCTTCGGCGGCGGTGATCGCGCCGGTGTCGGCCATCGCGGTCAGCACCTCCCGGGCGCGCGCGGCCGCGGCGGCCGGATCGGCCCGCGGATTGAAGCGCGACGGAGCGCGTGGCAGTCCCGCCAGCACCGCGGCCTGCCACAGTGTCACCCGGCGGGCGGACACGCCGAAATACATGCGCGAAGCTGCATCAACGCCCCAGGCGCCGGAACCCAGATAGACGCGGTTCAGCCAGATCTCGAGAATCTCGCGCTTGCTGAACGTGTGCTCCAGCCACAGCGTCAGCAGCAGCTCCTGCACCTTGCGGCGGAATGTGCGGGCATTGGTCAGGAACAGGTTCTTGGCGACCTGCTGCGTGATGGTCGAGCCACCCTGCACGAGCCGCCCCGTCGTGAGGTTGGTCCAGGCGGCACGAGCCAGGCCGATCGGGTCGATGCCAGGGTGGTGCCAGAAGCGCCGGTCCTCCACCGCCACCGCGGCGGCCGGCAAGTGGGGCGGCATGTCGGCCAGGCGCAGCTTGTCGCCGACAACATCGCCGAAGGTGGCGAAGACATGCCCGGAGCGGTTCTCCAGCGTGAGGCTTGGGCGGCGGGCCGCGTCTAGGGCCGCTTCGGGCCTCGGCAGGTCGCGGGCGAACCAGAGCAGCATCACGCCAACCGCGAGCGCACCCCACACCGCGGCGATGATGGCGTAGCGCAGGAGGCGGAAACGATGGCGCCTCGGGGCGTCGATGCGCGGCGGCGGAACGCGCGGCGGCGATCGCTGCGGCGGCCCGGGTGGCCGCCTGGCCGGAGGCTGGCGACGGGGGGCGCGGCGATCTTCTGGAGCGATGCGAGGGGCGCGGGGCATCCGGGGGCGTGACTGATACGGGATTGTGCCCGTTCCGGGGAAGCGCATTCCGGGCCGCTTGGAGGAAAGAATTCACCGCTGAGCGCGCAGAGCACGCGGAGGCAGATCAGTTTGCACTGTCGGCGAGACGGGCTGCCGGGCCACGCCGGTCGGTGGGACGCGGTTCCTGGCGTTCAGGCCATGCAGCCCATCCACACCGGGGACGCCACATTGCCGCCTTCGAACATCACCCAAACCGCGCTGCCGACCGGCGGCATGGCGGTCGACTTATACTCGCGGCACGGCGTCGCCCAGCTGCTTACGGCGGCGCCGACGGACGGGACACTGACCTGCACTCGGCCTTTCATCAATGGATCCGCCGTGTTCATCACGTTGCCCCGATAGATCCCATAATACGCCATGTCATCCTCCTGCGCGGGTCGCCATGGCTTTGCAGACGGCGGCCTGGATCGTTTCTACCACGATGCGATGGCGGATCGGACATGCCGGCCTACACGTGCGCGTGAGGTGTCACAGCGCCAACGTCCGCCGAAGTGCGATGATGCTTCTCCGCGCGCTCTGCGCGCTCTGCGGTGAACCTTCCCTGTTGCCGCAACCGGCCGGCTTGCGCAGATTGGCGTGCGCAAGCGACGGGGGATGCGATGAAAGGCCTGTTTCTCGATGCGGTGGACGACCTGGCGGACGTGTTCCGTCGCGTGGTGCGCCCCGACGATCCGCCGGTGACGGTGAACGAGCAGCTCGAGGTTCCGCCGCACACGCTGCCCGGGCTGCTCGCCGGGTACGACTTCGTGCTGGACGACCACAGCCAGATGCCGACCGAGGTGATGCGGACCTGCACCGGGCTGCAGCACATCATCTTCCTCGGCACCGGCGCGCGCAGCTACATGCATCCCGAGGAACTCGCCGAGCACGGCATCACCGTGCACATCATCAAGGGCTACGGCGACACGGCGGTGGCCGAGCACACGATTGCACTCATGTGGGCCGCCGCGCGCGGCTTGGCGGTGATGGACCGCGGCATGCGCGAGGGACGGTGGGTGCGCACCGAGGGGATGCAGCTCACCGGCAAGACGCTCGGCCTGCTGGGGTTCGGCGGCATCGCCGGGGAGGTGGCGCGCATTGCGGCCGGCTCGGGCATGCGGGTGATCGCGTGGAACCGCTCGCCGAAATCCGCGCCAGGCGTGACCTTCGTCGATCTCGACACGCTACTGGCGGAGAGCGACGTGCTGTCGGTGCATCTGCTGCTGACCGACGAGACGCGCGGCTTCCTCGGCGCGGAGCGGCTGGCGAAGCTGCGCCCGGGGGCGCTGCTGGTGAACACCGCGCGCGGGGCGATCGTGGACGAAGCGGCGATGATCGCGGCGCTGCGCTCCGGCCGGCTGCGCCATGCCGCGCTGGATGTGTTCGCCACCGAGCCGCTGCGGCCGGGCCACGAGCTGGCGACGTTGCCGAACGTGACCCTGTCGGCGCACAGCGCCTTCCGCACGCCGGAAGCCTCCGACAACCTGATCCGTCGCGCGCTGGACATCGCCAAGTCGCTTGCAGCAGGCTGAGATGCGGGCCCGCCTGGCGGAACGGTAGACGCAGCGGACTTAAAATCCGCAGCCAGTTGGCGTGGGGGTTCGAGTCCCCCGGCGGGCACGCCAATTTTTCAATGCCCTACATTACGTGGACATGCTGAAGCACTTGCACGAATTTTCCGATCCGTTGACAGGGTAAAACGCGGAATGCCCCCGGTGGACCGCTTCGCGATCCAACCAAGTCCGGGGGGCGCTTTTCCGCCCTATGTGTTCATGCTTTGTTCATTCCTCCAGCACATACTCCGGTGCTCGCAACCGCGCCCGAGGAACCCATCCCAATGACCATCCCGCCCGATCCCGCCTTCCTCGACCACCTGATCGGCACGCTCGCCGGCGTATGGCCCTCCGGCGGATCGGCGGAAGACCGCCGCAACGCGGCGCGCGCGGCGCTCGAGGCCCTGCAGCCACGCGATCTCGTCGAGGCCATGCTCGCCGCCCGCATGCTCGCCGCGCACCACGCCAGCATGGATGGTTTCCGCCGCGCCATGCAACCCGACATCAGCGACGCCGAAGCCGTCCGCCTGCGCAACAGCGCCATCGCCGCCGCACGCTCGTTCGACACGGCGCTGCGTGCGCTGGAGAAACGCCAGTCCGC
>JBGPND010000271.1:0-6217 GCA_041487355.1 Acetobacteraceae bacterium
ACGGCGTACGGATCCGTCCGCGCACCCGCCTTGCGCAGCGTGTTCTCGTCGTTGACCCAGGCGTAGATGATCATCCGGCTGGCACTGTCGAAGCGGAAGAACAGCCGGAAGCGGCCCATGAACTTTGCCCGCCGCCAGTGCCGGTGCGTCGGACCGAGCGTATTGCCCAACGCGTATTCCGGCGCGTTCGGATCGCGCGGAATTTCCACCTCGACCAGGTCGGTAATGCGCCGAAGCAGTTTGGCCTTCGGATGCGCCTGCCAGTCCCGCGGTTGCTCTCGCGCAAGCCGCTCGACCTCCGCGGCGAGCGCATCCAACGTGCGGCGGAACGCCGCGTGCCGGAACAGCCGCCAGCCATTGCGCTCGGCGAAGGCCCGGCCGCTCACAAGGTGACATCGTCCGGGATATGGTCCTCGTCGCCGGCCTGCACGCCTTCGGTCAGTCGGCGCAGGCGGGCCAGCTCGTCCTCCGGCAACGGGGCGATGCGCTCGGGGTGCGCCAGCATGTCGCTCTCCAGGAACGCGAGATAGGCGGACACCACCGGGTCCTGCTCGGCGTCGTCGGGACCCGGCTCAGGCGCATCGACCAGCGTGACCAGCAGGTGGCCGGGACCGAGCACATGGGCGCGCACCTTGGCACGCTGGCGGAATTCCGGGTGCGCCTTGAACAGCGCCTTGTCGAGGCGGATCGCCTCGGACCTGCCGGTGGTGGTGATGGCGCCGGAGAAGCTGGGCATGCCTGAGAGGCTCCAATATTGATACGTGATATAATACGTTCCAAGAGTTGGTGCAAGCGGCCCAGTCGAGGCAGAGAACCAGCGCGGGATCATCCGGGAGATGGACCGGCTGTTCCCCGGCCTGGGCGAGCACCTGGAGGAGGAGACCACTGTCGCAATCGACGGCGCGATCCACGAGACCGGCTATGTCCAGCCGGTCCCCCCGGGCGCCGGGGTGTTCTTCATTTCGAAGATCGAGGGCGGGTAGGGGCGCCCGCTGTCATTGCGAGGAGCGCAGCGACGGGGCAATCTCGTTCGGTGTGCGTAACTGGTCGGAGATTGCCGCGTCGCTGCGCTCCTCGCAATGACAGCGGCGGGGCAATGACAGTGGGGACACTCTACCCCGCGATGCGCACCGGCAGCGCCGTGATGCCGTGGATGAAGTTGGAGTAGATCCGCTTCGGCTCCTCCATCATCTCCACCACCATGCCGCGCTTCAGGATCTCCTCCCACAGGATGCAAAGCTGCAGTTCGGCCAGGCGGTTGCCGACGCAGCGATGGATGCCGAAGCCGAACGACAGGTGCTGTCGCGCACGCGGCCGGTCCACCAGGAACTGGTTCGGCCGGTCGATCGCATCCTCGTCACGGTTGCCCGAGATGTACCACATGCAGACCTTGTCGCCCTCGCGGATCTGCTTGCCGCCGACCTCGGCGTCCGCCACCGCGGTGCGCCGCATGTGCACGATCGGTGACTGCCAGCGGATGATCTCCGACACCGCACTCGGGATCAGCTCCGGGTTCTCCCGCAGCTTGCGGTACTGGTCCGGGTGCTTGTTCAGCGCCCACACGCCGCCCGACATCGAGTTGCGCGTGGTGTCGTTGCCGCCGACGATCAGCAGCACCAGGTTGCCGAGGAAATCGCTCGGATTCTGCGGCAGGTTTCGCGTCGCCTCGCCATGCGCGAGCATGGACAGCAGGTCCGGCTGCGGCTCGCGCTTCTGTCGCTCATAGAACAACGTCCGCATCGTTTCGAGGCACTCGGTCAGCAGTTCCAGCCGCTTTTCCTCGGAATCGACAATACCGCCGGCATTCACGTCCATGGTCGAGACGTCGGACCAGAAGGTGAGTTTCCGACGTTCCTCGAACGGGAAGTCGAACAGCGTCGCCAGCATCATCGTGGTCAGCTCGATCGAGACGCGCTGCACCCAGTCAAAGGTCTCGTTGCGCGGCAACGCATCCAGCACGCGGCCAGCACGCTCGCGGATGGTGCCTGACAGAAGCTGCAGGTTCGTCGGCGCGACGACGGGGCTCACCACCTTGCGCTGCTCGTCGTGATACGGCGGGTCGGACGAGATGAAGCTGCGGCGGCGGAACTCGGCCGGACGGTCGGTGATCGTGATGCCGCCGAGACGCGCTTCCGACGAGTAGATCTGGTGGTGCGTCTCGACATGCATGATGTCCTTGTACTTGGTCACCGACCAGTACGAGCCGTACCTGCCGTTCGCGCACCAGTGCACCGGGTCCTCCCGACGCAGGCGCTCGAAATACGGGTACCAGATGTCGTCCTGATAGAGCTTCGGGTTGCTGACATCGAGCTTGTCGAGCGGGATCGCGTATGCGTCCTCAACAGCGTCGAAATGGACCGGCGCGTTCATGCTGGACGGCTCCTGTGGGCAGGCCATCATGCCTGGCTGTTGCCGCCATTCTAGCCCATTTTCCAGGCTGTCCGATAGCGCGCGCCACCAGCCCCCGGCACCGGGCGGCGTGGCCCTGACCGGCGTCCTTGCACTGTGTGACAGGAGACCTTATCTTGCGCACAAGCGAACCGGAGGCAGTTCATGCGAGCCACCAAGCCCTCGACAAGCCGCCAGGGACAACCGGCCAGGCTGTCGTTGGCGCTGCTGCAGGAGGCCCGTCAGGCCGGCCTGCTGGATGACAAGACCGAACATGTCAGCTTTCGTGCGCCAAAGGCATTGATCGACGCGGCGAAGAAGGAAACCGGCCTGCAATCGACGACGGAGCTCGGTCTCGTCGCCCTGGCCACGCTCGCTCGCCCCGATCCGGTCGCGCAGGCGCTGCGGCGCAGCCGCGGCACGCTGGGTCCGGCTCACACGCTTGAGTATTGATCTCGACGCCCTGCTCCGGCGTTGCAAACCGGAGAAGTGGCGTGCGCAGCTCACCCCGCGCCCAATCGATCAGCTCGTGTCCGCCGCTTCGGTCGCGGAGAGCGGTCGATTGCGGCTGCTGCCGGACACCAACGTCTACATCCGCAACCTCGCCGGCACCCTGCCGGCGCCCGTCGCCGCACTGCTCGACAACGCCCTGCTGTGGCATTGCTCGGTCTGCCTGGCCGAGATCACTGCGGGCATCGCGCATTACAATCCAGCAGCCAGAGACTGGCGCCGCGTCAAGCAGCAATACGCAACCATATTCGCGGCGATCCCGGACAGCCGCATCGTGACGCCGGACGATGAGAGTTGGCAGCTTGCCGGTCTAATCGCCGGCACCCTCGCCCGCACCCAACGCTTCCAGCCACATCAGCGCACGGACTGCCTCAACGACGCGCTGATCTACCTCTCAGCAGCGAAGCTGGGCTTGCCCGTCGTCACGGCCAACCGCGATGAATTCGATCTGATCCGGCAAGTCGCTCCAGGTGGGGCCTTCCTGCACTTCTGACGCTACGGCGCGAACCGATCTCCATCGGGCGGCGCCGGGACCTCGAACGCGTTGACGATGCCGGACAGGAACGCGAAGTAGTTCGCGGCAGCCGTCAGCTCGACCAGCCATTGCACGCCGTAGCGGTTCTTCAGCGTGTCGAACGCCGCCTGGTCGACGCGGTTGGTGCGGATGAGCTGCCGTGCATATGTTACGATGTCGCGCTCCTCGGCGGGCAGCGCGGCGAGATCGCCCTTGGCGCGGATCACGTCGATGGCCTCCTCACGCACCCCTGCGCGGCGCGCCGCACCGACCTGGGCCGCCCAGACATAGTCCGCCTCGCGCTCGCGCACCGCGGCCAGGATGGCGAGCGAGCGCAGCTTGCCCTCCACCACGCTCTCCTCGCGATTGAACGTCACCAGCGGCAGCATGCGGTGCGCCAGCTTCGGGCTGTGCAGCAGCATGCTGAACGGGCCGCGCACATTGCCGAACACCTTCACCACCTCGTCGACCACGTGGTGGTATTCGGGCGCGACGTTGGCCTTGCCAGTGATGGGGGGAATCCTCGGCATGCTCGCCTCCCTCAGCTCAGCGCGGTGTAGGGCTGACCCCACTTGTCCTGATACACGATGTCGGCGAGCACGCCGCGACCGACCGGCCCGAAACGCCCCATCGGATAGCCGATCGGCAGGATCGCATAGGAATGCACGCCCTCCGGCAGACCCAGCGCCGCCTCCGCCTCCTTCTCATACAGCAGATGCCGAGTGGTCAGCGTCGAGCCGAGGCCGAGGGCACGCGTCGCCAGCAGCATGTTCTGCACCGCGGGGTAGATCGAAGCGCCGGACCAGCGCGTCGATGCAGCCTTCCCCTCGTCGATGCAGGCCACGATCCAGACCGGCGCTTCGTGGAAGTGCTCGGTGAGATATTCCACCGCTCCGTGCTGGCGTTTGTAGCGCTCGGCGGTCACGCCGGGCGGCGGGGCGCTGTTGGCATAGCGCGGCCCCACCACCTCGTCGAATGCGCGCTTGTACCAGACCTGCACCGCCTGCTTGATCTTCGGGTCCGTCACCACCAGGAAGCGCCAGCGCTGGGCGTTGCCGCCATTCGCCGCACTGGCGCCCGCCTCCAGGATCTTGCGGATCAGCTCATCCGGCACCGGGTCCGGCTTCAGTCGCCGCATGGACCTCGTCGTCTGCATGATTTCGAACAGGTCGGTTCCGTCGGGCATCGCCTCCTCCTCTCCTGGTTGGCCGCACCATAGCCCAGGGAGCGGCGAAGGCCATTGCTCGACTTTGATCCAGCGCAACGTATGCTGCCGCCGCTGGTGCGAGATTGCCCAACAGGATGACCGTCGCTCCCCCCATTGCCGGCCTGCTGCTGCTCCTCGGCCTGGGGTTCTTCTTTGGCCTCGCCTTCGAGGAGTTCCACGCCCGGTCCAACCAGAAGCGGCCAGGCGGCGTCCGCAGCTTTCCGCTTCTGGCGCTGACCGGTGCACTGCTGTACCGCCTCGACCCGATGCATCTGGTGCCACTCAGCGCCGGGTTGTTGGCACTGAGCGGCTGGCTCACCTGTTATTACTGGCGCCACTCGGGCGAGACCGACCCCGAAGGTTTTCCCAATGTCGGCCTGATGGTGCCGATCTGCAACGTGCTGGCCTACCTGCTGGGCCCTGTCGCACTGGCGGAGCCGCCCTGGGTTGCGGTCGGTGCCACTGTCGCGGCGGTGCTGCTGCTGACCGCGCGCCAGGAACTGCACGGCTTCGCCCGCCGTATCGAACTCGGCGAAATCGTAAATGCCGGCCGGTTCCTGCTGCTCACCGGCTTCGTCCTGCCGCTGCTGCCGGACACGCCGGTGACGGATCTCACCCCCATCACGCCGCACCAGGTCTGGCTCGCGGTGGTGGCGGTCTGCACCGTCTCCTATGCGAGCTATCTGCTGCAGCGCTATGTCGCACCACCCGGCGCCAGACTGCTGGTGGCGGTGCTCGGCGGCTTCTACTCCTCCACCGCCACCACGCTGGTGCTGGCCCGACGGGCACGCACCGAACCGAAGGCGTTGCGGCAGGCCGAAACGGGCATCATCCTCGCGACCGCCGTGATGTATCTACGGCTGCTGATCATCGTCCTGGTGTTCAACCGGCCACTGGCGCTGGCTCTGACGCCGAAGCTGCTGGCCTTGTCAGCGCTGGGGCTGGTGATGGCAATGGGATGGTACTGGATCGGCGGGCCGAGAGCGCGCGATGACGGACCTGCCAGCGCACCGGCCAACCCGTTGGAACTGGTCACTGCAGCGACGTTCGCCGTGCTGTTCGTTGCGATTTCGGTTGCCTCGTCGTGGGCCACGCAGAGGTTCGGCTCGGCGGGCATCTACGCATTGGCAGCAATCGTCGGCGTGTCGGACATCGACCCGTTTGTGCTCAATCTGGCGCAGCCAGAGGCGGCGCAGATCACCACCGAGGTCGGGGTGGGCGCCATCCTGGTGGCCACGTCGTCGAACAATCTGCTGAAGGCGGTATATGCGATCGCGTATTCAGGGACACGAGTGCGCGCCGCGCCCGTGGCGGCACTGGCACTGTTGGCGGCGTGCGGGATCGCGATTGCAGTGGCGTTTTAGGGAACATTCAGCATGACTGGAATCTCGCCGGAATGATGGGTTTCGCTGCGCTCAACCCATCCTACGCCGCAGCCTGTAGGATGGGTTGAGCGCAGCGATACCCATCACGACTGGCGAGGCTCGCATGCGTTTCCAGTCACCCTGAACCCGCCATAGTCAGCCAACGCGCGGGCGACTTCCCCGCGCAGAGCCGGCAACACCTCCTCGCCGAACCAAGGGTTGCGCCGCTCCCAG
>JBGPND010000272.1:0-6200 GCA_041487355.1 Acetobacteraceae bacterium
AGGCGCACGCGCCCTGCATCATCTTCATCGACGAGATCGATGCCGTGGGTCGGCATCGCGGCGCCGGCCTGGGTGGAGGCCACGACGAGCGGGAGCAGACGCTGAATCAGCTCCTGGTGGAAATGGACGGCTTCGAATCCAACGAGGGCGTCATCCTGATCGCCGCGACCAACCGGCCGGACGTGCTGGACCCGGCGCTGCTGCGGCCCGGCCGGTTCGACCGCCAGGTGGTGGTGCCGAACCCCGACGTGAACGGGCGGGAGAAGATCCTGCGCGTGCACATGCGCAAGGTGCCGCTGGCCTCCGACGTCGATCCGAAGGTGATCGCCCGCGGCACGCCGGGTTTCTCCGGCGCCGATCTGGCCAACCTGGTGAACGAGGCCGCGCTGCTGGCCGCGCGCATGGGCAAGCGCGTCGTCGCCATGAACGAGTTCGAGTTCGCCAAGGACAAGGTGATGATGGGCACCGAGCGCCGTTCGCTCGTGATGTCCGAGGCGGAGAAGCGGATGACCGCCTATCACGAGGGTGGCCACGCGCTGTGCGCGATGCACGAGCCGGAATGCGATCCGGTGCACAAGGCGACGATCATCCCGCGCGGGCGCGCGCTGGGCTTGGTGATGAGCCTGCCGGAGGGCGACCGCTACTCGAAGAGCAAGTCCAAGCTGCTGGCTGAACTGACCATGGCGATGGGCGGCCGCGCGGCGGAGGAGATCATCTTCGGCCCCGACAAGGTGTCCAACGGCGCGGCCGGCGACATCAAGATGGCGACCGACCAGGCCCGCCGCATGATCACGGAATGGGGCATGAGCGACAAGCTCGGCATGATCGCCTATGGCGACAACAGCCAGGAGGTGTTCCTCGGCCACTCGGTGACGCAGAACAAGAATGTGTCCGAGGCGACGGCGCGCGAGATCGACGGCGAGATCAAAGACATCATCGACCGCGCCTATGCCAAGGCGAAGCGCATCCTGACGGAGAACATCGAGGAACTGCATCGCTTGGCGCGCGGCCTGCTGGAATATGAAACGCTGAGCGGCGACGAGATCCGCACGGTACTGCGCGGCGAGTCGGTGATCCGCAAGGTGGTGGACGAACCCGCGCCTGAGAGCCGCCGCGCCTCGGTGCCGACCGCCGGACGCCCGGTTGCCTCGACGCCGCCGGCAGGGGGCCTGGGTCCGGCACCGCAGCCCGGGTGAGCGACCTGTATAAGTAGGGCTGTCATTGCGAGGAGCGAAGCGACGCAGCAATCTCGTGGAGAACAACGCACCAGATTGCTTCGCTTCGCTCGTAATGACAGCCAGTTCTCCTGGTCGCTGGGCTGGCCTCAGCCTTGACCGCCCCCGGGTCATGGGCGTGCTGAACGTCACCCCCGACAGCTTCAGCGACGGCGGCGATTTCCTGGACCCGGAGGCAGCGATTGCCGCTGGCCTCGCGATGGCCGCGGCGGGGGCCGACATCATCGACGTGGGCGGGGAGAGCACACGACCGCGTTCGCAGCCGACGCCTCTAGACGTCGAGCAGGCACGCATCCTGCCAGTGATCCGCGGCCTTGCCTTGGCGGGATTGCGCGTCTCGGTGGATACGCGCCATGCGCCGACCATGGCAGCGGCGCTCGATGCCGGCGCGGCAATCGTCAACGACGTATCGGCGCTCAGCCACGACACCGAAGCCGCGTCGCTGGTTGCCGCGCGCGGCTGTCCCGTCGTGCTGATGCATATGCGCGGTGAGCCTGTCGACATGTATGCCGAAGCACATTACGGCGATGTTGTCGCGGACGTGCGGCGTGAGCTTGCCGAGCGGATCGCCGCGGCCGAGCGGGCCGGCGTCGCACCAGGCCGGATCGCAATCGACCCTGGCATCGGCTTCGCCAAGCGGCCCGGGCAGTCGATGGAGCTGCTCCGCCGGCTGCCGGAACTCGCCTCGCTCGGCTATCCGATCCTGGTCGGTGTCTCGCGCAAATCGTTCATGGCCGGGATCGCCAAGGAAGCGGATCCGCGTCGGCGCCTCCCCGGCTCGCTGGCCGCCGGCCTGTTTGCCCTGTCACGCGGCGCCGCCATCCTGCGCGTGCATGATGTGGCTGAAACCATCCAGGCGCTAAGGGTCTGGCAGGCTTTGTCAACCTGAGTATTTGTCCAGCTTCCATCGCGGGGGCGGTCCAGGCAACATGCGGCGGCAGCAAGCAAGACGGAGATTCGATGACGCGTGTCAGGCGCCTGTTCGGGACCGACGGTATCCGCGGCACGGCGAACACCGATCCGATGACCGCCGAGACCGCGCTCCGGCTCGGCCAGGCGGCGGGGCTGCGGTTCACTCGCGGCAGCCATCGCCACCGTGTGGTGATCGGCAAGGACACGCGGCTCTCCGGCTACATGATCGAGCCGGCGCTCACCGCGGGCTTCGTCGGCGCCGGGATGGACGTCACCCTCGTCGGACCGCTGCCGACACCGGCCATCGCGATGCTGACCCGCAGCCTGCGCGCCGATCTCGGCGTGATGATCTCCGCCTCGCACAACCCGTATGAGGACAACGGCATCAAGCTGTTCGGTCCGGACGGCTTCAAGCTCAGTGACGAGACCGAGCTTGAGATCGAGGCGCTGATGGCGAGCCAGATCGGCCATCGCCTCGCCGCGCCGGCGTCGCTCGGCCGTGCCTCCCGCCTGGACGACGCCGCCGGTCGCTACATCGAGGCGGCGAAGGCATGCTTCCCCCGCGGCCTGCGGCTGGACGATCTGAAGATCGTCGTGGATTGCGCGCATGGCGCGGCGTATCGCGTCGCGCCGACCGTGCTGTGGGAGCTTGGTGCCACGGTGGTGCCGGTCGGCGTCTCGCCCGACGGCTTCAACATCAACCGCGGCTGCGGCTCCACGGTGCCGGAGTATCTCTGCGCCCAGGTGGTGGAGCATGGCGCGCAGCTCGGGATCGCGCTGGACGGCGACGCCGACCGGTTGCTGATGGCCGACGAGAAGGGCGAGCTGATCGACGGCGACCAGATCCTCGCGCTGATCGCCCAATCCTGGGCCGGCAACGGCAGGCTGCGCGGCGAGGGCATCGTCGCCACGGTGATGTCCAACCTTGGGTTGGAGCGCTTCCTCGCCAGCCAGGGGCTTGCCATGCATCGCACCAAGGTGGGCGACCGCTATGTCGCCGAACGGATGCGCGAGGCCGGGATGAACCTCGGCGGCGAGCAGTCGGGACATGTGATCCTGTCGGACTTCGCCACCACCGGCGATGGGCTGCTGGCCGCATTGCAGGTACTGGCGGTGATCGTCGAGCAGCGACGGTCGGCACGCGAGGTCTGCCGCGTGTTCACGCCGCTGCCGCAGCTTCTGAAGAACGTGCGCTTCGCCGGCCCATCGCCACTGCGCGACAAACGCATCCAGCAGGCGATCGCGGCGGCGGAGGCGGAGCTGAACGGCTCGGGGCGCCTGCTGATCCGCGAGAGCGGCACCGAGCCGCTGATCCGCGTGATGGCGGAGGCCGAGGACGAGGCGCTGGTCAGCCGTGTGGTGGACGAGCTGTGCGAGACGATCGCCGCGGTGACGCGGGTGCGCGAGGACGCCGATTGATGCATGGACGGGTGCTGGTGATCGCCGGCTCGGACTCCGGCGGCGGTGCCGGCATTCAGGCGGACATCAAGACGATCACGGCGTTCGGTGCCTACGCCGCCACCGCGATCACCGCGCTGACCGCGCAGGATACGCTTGGCGTGCATGCGGTGCTCATGGTGCCGCCGGACTTCGTGGGCCGGCAAATCGCGGTGGTGCTGGACGACATCGGCGCGGACGTGGTGAAGACCGGCATGCTTGGCGAGGCCGCAACGATCGAGGTGGTCTGCGACATGCTGATGCGGCATGTCGAGCGCGTGCCGGTGGTGGTCGATCCGGTCATGGTGGCGACGACGGGTGCGCGTCTGTTGGCGCCGGACGGGCTGGCAGCGCTCAAGCGCTTGCTGCTGCCGTTGGCCTGCCTGATCACACCGAACCTGCCCGAGGCCGAGGCGCTCGCCGGGATGGCGATCCCCGACCTCGCCGCAATGCATCACGCCGCGCAGGCGATGCTGACCCTCGGGGTTCCCGCGGTGCTGCTGAAGGGCGGTCATCTGCCCGGCGAGCAGGTGGTGGACCTGCTGGCAACGGTTGATGGCGTTGAGGAATTTGTCGCTCCGCGCATTGCCACGCGGCACACGCACGGCACCGGCTGCACGCTCGCCAGCGCGGTGGCGGCGGGGCTGGCACAGGGGCTCGGTTTGCGCGACTCGGTGGTGCGCGCGCGGGCTTATGTGCGGGCCGCGATTGCTGCGGCGCCTGGTTTCGGCGCCGGACACGGGCCGCTGAACCACACGATTACGGTCGATCTCGCGCGGCTGACGCAATAGCCATCGCAGAACGTCGAGCGGGGGCGTTGACTCGTCGTCATGCCAGTGAATGAGCTTGCAACGAAAACGGCCAATCGACCCCTGTCATTGCGCTAGGGCATGCACACAAGTAATGTCGGAGGCGGAATATGGATTGGCTCATATTGGAAAGATGCAAGTCGACGTCTGCATCTTCTCGATCCGCCGGACTGCGGGTGCAAGCCTGGTATGCGCCCAGCCGATGGCTATAACGCATTGATTTATCGTGGTGTTTTGAGATGTGAGAATCCCCTAGTGTCATTGCGAGGAGCGAAGCGACGCGGCAATCTCGTGGAGAACGCCCCCGAGATTGCTTCGCTCCGCTCGCAATGACAGTCGGACGTGATGCTCATCGATTGCTTCATACGCTCATGCGCGGGAGCGACGATTGCAGATCAAGCCTCGCACCCGTCGGTATCAGCGTCAGGCAGCGTCCTTCAGCAGGTCGCTTACCACGCGCTCCAGATGGCGCAGCGTGTTGCACATGGTGACCAGGTTGCAGTACGGCGCGTAGCGGAACATGTCGGAATCGCCGGTGCCCCAGGCGGAACGGAATTCCGGATTGAGCCAGATGATCCGCTTCGCCCGCTGCGACAGGCGCTGCACGATCTCGGTGCGCGGATCGGTGCGGTTGCCGCGTGCATCGCCGAGGATGATGATCGTGGTCTTGTTGGACACGAGCTTCATCCAGCCGTCCTCGAAATCGGCCAGTGAGTTGCCGTAGTTCGAGGAACCGAAGCCGATCATGTGCATGATCTTGGCGATCGCGGTTTCCACTGGTTCGGCTTCGAGGATGTCGCTCACCTCGATCAGGCTGCCGGCGAAGGCGAAGGAGCGGATATCGGACAGCGCCTCGTTCAGCGCATAGAGGAACATCAGCAGGAACTGCGCCATCGCCGCGACCGAGCCGGATACGTCGCACAGCACCATCACGCGCGGCTTCTCGATGCGCCGCTGCTTCCACACCGTGATGAACGGTATGCCTCCCCAGCCCATGTTGCGCCGCAGGGTCCGCCGCGCGTCGAGCTGGCCGCGCAGCCGGCGTCGGCGGGTCTTCGCGTAGCGCGCGGCGAGGCGCTTGGCCATGGCGCGCACCAGGATGCGCATGCGCTCGAGGTCGCGCCGCTCCAGGTTGGACAGGCGCGCGGATTTCAGCAGTTCCTCGCGGAACTTTTCCGTCTCGCCGCGGGCGAACAGCAGCAGGTTGCGCTCGACAAGGTCGCGTGCCTGGTCGCGCAGGTAGTCGATGCGGTTCTCCAGCCGGTCGGCCGTGGCTTGTGCGTCGTCCTTGCGCAGCGCCTCGATGTCGCGTTCGACCTGGCGCAGGCCCATGCGGTCGAGGATGCGTCGTGCATAGAGGTTCTTCTGGGTGAAGAAGCGGATGTTCTGGATGCCGGACTCGCGCGCCGCCTCTTCCATCGCCGCCGCCAGCGCCGCGCGATCGTCGTCCAGCAGCATCTGGGAAAGCGAGGCGCCGCCGCTGCCCCCCATGCCTTCGCCGCCGAACCCGCCCTGGGTTGCCGGGTTCTGGACATCGCTGGCGGTCTCTTCGTCTTCCAACGCGAAGCCGTCGCGTTTGAAGTAGAGGTCGAAGCATTCGTCAAACAGGTTCTTCTCGTCCGGCGTCTTTGCCAGCACGAGCGACAGCGTGTCCTTCAGCACCGTGCGATCGCCGAAGCCGACCACCTGCACGGCACGCGCCGCGTCGATACCTTCGGCGGCGGAGACACGGATTCCAGCGCCGCGGGCAGCCTGCAGGAATTGGCGGAGGGGTTCGCTGGTCTGCACTAGGCGCACCCCCTCCCCA
>JBGPND010000273.1:0-6123 GCA_041487355.1 Acetobacteraceae bacterium
CACCGCCACGGTGTCGATCGTTAACACCGGCACGCTGTTCGCCGCCAGCGGCACCGAGACGCTGGTCGCGCCGGTGATCACCGGAACCGGCGTGCTGGAGATCGATACCGTCGGCAACCTGACGGTCAATGCCGGCAGCGTCGCGGCCACCCAGACGGTGACGTTCACCGACGGGACGGGGATCCTGACGATCGGCACGCTCGGCGGGTTTGGCGCGACGATCGGCGACTTCATCGCGGGCGATGCGATCATTGTGCAGGGCACGTCGATCGCCTCGGACAGCTTCGATGCCTCGACGCATGTGCTGACGCTGTTCGATGCGTCGAGTGCGACGATCGGGACGTTGCAGTTCGGTAGTTCCGTGACGGGCGCCAATCTTGGGGTGAACGGCACGGGCTGGATCGGCGCCGCGCCGTGCTTCGTGGCGGGGACGCGGATCGGCACCGAGCGGGGCGAGGTTGCGGTGGAGGACTTGCGCGTCGGCGACCGGGTGCAGGTGGTGCTTGGTGCACACACGCCCTCTCTCCCCGGCCCCCACCCCAACCCCCCCCCGCTTCGCGGGAGCGGGGGTTCGACACCAACACCCCCTCTCCCGCGAAGCGGGGGAGGGTTGGGGTGGGGGCTGGGGGTTGCACAGCCCGTCGTCTGGATCGGCCACCGCACGGTGGACTGCAGCCGCCATCCGGAGCCCCGGAAGGTGTGGCCAGTGCGGATTTCCGCTGGCGCGTTCGGGCCGGGACGGCCGTGCCGCGACCTGTTCCTGTCGCCGGACCACGCTGTCTACGTCGCAGACGTGCTCATTCCGGTAAAGCATCTGATCAACGCGACACGATCGCGCAGGTGCCGCGCGACACAGTGACCTACTACCACGTCGAGCTGCCCGCGCATGGCGTGCTCCTGGCCGAGGGGCTGCCGGCGGAGAGTTACCTCGACACCGGCGATCGCACCAACTTCGCCAATGGCGGCGGGCCGATCGCACTCCATCCGGATTTCGCCTCGCGCGTCTGGGAAGCGGAAGGCTGCGCGCCGCTCGTCGTCACCGGTCCGGTGCTCGACGCCACGCGGCGCTGGGTGAACGCGCTGTCTGCTGCCGTACCGCGCGCCGCCTGACCGTCACGCCCCTTCCGCAACGCTCGCCCAGCCCGTCATCACCGCCAGCCGCAGCGTCACCGCCACGCGTCCGTCCTCTTCCGGCAGTGCGGCGGTCATCGACACGCAGAGCGTGAAGACCACCGAAGCAGGTGGACCGCGCGGTGGAGCCTGCCCCTGGGCGGGCCCGTGGCCCGACCCGGGGGGCGCTGGCAAGAAGATCAAGGGCCGCAAGCGGCATGCGCTGGTGGACACCGACGGCCGAGGCCTGGAATTGCAGGTGCACGCGGCTTCGGTGCAGGACCGCGACGGCGGCGTGCTGGTGTTATCTACCTCGTGCGGCACGTACCCTTTCCTACGGAAGCTGTTTGCCGACGGCGGCTACCAGGGGCCGCAGTTCCGCACCGCTGTGGCGGCGATCCTGCCGCACCTCTCGATCGAGATCGTGAAACGATCTGATCAGGCGAAAGGCTTCAAGGTCCTCCCGAACCGCCGTGGCGCTCATCCGCCTTGCGCCGATCCGGCGCATGCTGCGAAAGCTATGTAATCCTTCGTAAACTTTCCGGACGGATTCTTAGGTACCATATCAGGGGTCGTCTCGTTCACTGCCGATGACCCTCGGGTGAGGTTGGAGCAAGACCGAGCCATGGTGGCGTCGGTCTTGCTTGCTAGAACCTGGCTCCTGAGCCGTTGTCAGCTTGCGACGTCGCCAGCCGCCTTGCGCGTCGCCGCGACCGCCTCGCGTGCCGCGCGCGCCATCAGGCCGCTGTCGTTGGCGATGGTGACGAAGCGGAAGCCCATGCCGATCATCCGCGCGGCATAGGCGGCGGTGCCATTGTGCAGCCCGGCGAACTTGCCGTGCTTCTTGCAGGACGCCAGCAGCTTCTCGTAGATGCCCAGGATCACCGGCTCTTCGCGGTCCAGGATCGGGATCATGCCGAGCGACAGGCCCATGTCGGACGGGCCGATGTAGATGCCGCTGATCCCGGGCACCGACAGGATTTCATCGATGTTGTCGATGCCCTCCTGCGTCTCGATCATCGGGATCACCAGCACTTCGTCGTTGGCGATCTTCTGATAGTTGGACGCCTCGCCGTACATCGCCGCGCGGATCGGTCCGTTGCTGCGCTTGCCGGCCGGCGGATAGAGGCAGGCCGTTGCCAAAGCCTGCGCCTCGGCCTTGTTGTTCACCATCGGGCAGATGATGCCCCAGGCGCCGCCGTCCAAGGCCTTGCCGATGATGCCGGGCTCGTTCCATGGCACGCGCACCAGCGGCGTGATCGGATGCGCCGTCATCGCCTGGAAGCATTGCACCATCGTCGAATAGTCCTGCACGCCGTGCTGCATATCGACGGTCACGCTGTCCCAGCCGCACTGGGCCATCACCTCGGCCGAGAAGCCGGATGGAATGGCGAGCCAGCCGTTGACGGCGGCTTTCCCAGACTGAATTCGCTGCTTGAGTTTGTTTGCCATATCGGCGTTCCCCTATTGCGCACGGATGAGTGCACGCTAGGCGCGAGGCATCGGGGCGTCAACGCGCGGAATGGTTAGATTTGCAGTACTGCCGCACCCTGTAACCGACCCGCGCGAAGATCGTCCAGCGCCCGGTTGGCCTGCTCGAGTTTGTAGGGCAAAGGCCGCGTCTTCACCGGCACCTTCGGCGCCAGTTCGAGGAATTCCTCGCCATCACGCCTTGTCAGATTGGCAACGGAACGCACCACGCGTTCACCCCACAATATGTCGTACGGGAAACTCGGGATCGGACTCATGTGAATGCCGGCGCATACCACCGTGCCGCCACGCTCGACGGCACGCAGCGCCGCGGGCACCAGTGGTCCGACCGGAGCAAAGATGATCGCCGCGTCAAGCATCCGCGGTGGCGCCTGATCGGAACCACCAGTCCACACCGCGCCCAGTTCGCGCGCAAATGCCTGTGCCTCGGTGTCACCGGGACTGGTGAAGGCGTACACGTCGCGACCCTGCCAGCGCGCCACCTGCGCAATGATGTGCGCCGCGGCGCCGAAGCCGTACAGGCCAAGCCGGCGCGCCTCGCCCGCCATCCGTAACGAGCGGTAGCCGATCAACCCGGCGCAGAGCAGCGGCGCGGCTTCCACGTCGCTGTAGCCGGAGGGGATAGCGAAGCAGAAGCGCTGATCGGCCACGGTGAACTCGCCGTAGCCGCCATCGATCTGGTAGCCGGTGAAGCGCGCCTGTGCACACAGATTCTCCCGCCCGGAACGGCAGAATTCGCACTCGCCGCAGGTCCAGCCCAACCAGGGCACGCCAACGCGCTCGCCGATGCGGAACCGATCCACGCCTGTACCGAGTGCCGCCACGCTGCCGACAATCTCATGGCCCGGAACCAGCGGCAGCTTGGGCTGGGTGAGTTCCCCATCCACAACATGCAGGTCGGTCCGGCACACGGCACAGGCGCACACGCGTATCAGCACCTGGCCCGGTCCTGGCGTGGGCACCGCGACGGCGGCCAGGCGAAGCGGCTGCCGTGGTTCGTGAAGCAGCATCGCGCGCATGCGGCGATCCTAAAGCATGTCAGGCGTGGGCCGAAACGCGGGAGAACCCATTCGACCGATGGCGGGTTCCGCTTTGCTCAACCCACCCTAGTAGGATGGGTTGAGCAAAGCGAAACCCATCATCCCGCCAGCTCCAGAACCGCATCCAGCAGCACCTGGGCCCCGCGTGCCAACTGCTCCTGCGTCGAGTATTCGCGCGGGTTGTGGGTGATGCCTCCGACGCTGGGCACGAACAGCATCGCGCTCGGGCAAAGCGGCGCGATCAGCACCGAATCATGGCCGGCGGCGGCGATCATGTCGCACGTCGCAAACTGGCGCGCCTCGGCCTTGCGGCGCAGCAGGCTGCCGAGGCTTTGGTCGAAGGCGACCGGGCCAAAAATGGTGTAGGGATCGACGGCGATGGCGACACGCCGACGGGCGGCAATGTCGCCCAATGCGGCGCGCAGGTCCTTTTCCATCGCGACGGCGCGCTCGGCCTGCTCGTGCCGCACGTCGCAATGCAGACGGGTGATGTTGGCGACGTTGCCGCGGGCGTTGGGGAAATTCTCGATCCATGTGGCCGAGGCGCGGCCCGACGGTTCCGCCGCATGGGCGATGCGCTCCACCGCCAGGATGATTTCCGCCGTGGCGGCCAGGCTGTCACGCCGCCGATCCATCGTGGTGGGTCCGACATGACTCGGTTCGCCGGTGACCGTGAGCTGGAAATAACGCGCATGCATCGTGCCGGTGACGATGCCGATATCGGCGCCGGTTGCTGCCATCACCGGGCCCTGCTCGATGTGCGCCTCCAGCCAGCATGCCCAGCCACGCGGCGAGGGCGTCAGCGGGCCGGCATGGCCGCTCGCCTGCAGCGCCTCGCGCACGTTGGTGCCCTTGTCATCGGTGATCGCAAGTGCGTCCTCCAGCACGATGTCGCCGGCGTGCACCCGGCTGCCCATCATGGCGGGGCGGAAGCGGCTGCCTTCTTCGTTGGTCCAGTTCACCAACTCGAGCGGTGCGCGGGTGCGGAGGCCCGCCTCATCCAGTGCCCGCATCACCTCGAGGCCGGCAAGCACACCGAACACGCCATCGAACCGTCCACCGGTCGGCACCGTGTCGAGATGGCTGCCGAAGGCGACAGCTTGCGCGGCCGCGTCGCTGCCTTCGCGCCGGAGGAACATGTTGCCGATCGCGTCCTGCTCGAATCGCAGGTTGAGCGGCTTGCACCAGTCCAGCAGCAAAGCACGGGCGGCCGCGTCCTCCGGCGAAAGCGCGAGGCGGCAACTGCCGCCTTCCGACGTGGGGCCGAGGCGCGCCATGTCCATGACCGACTGCCACAACCGGTCTGCATTGATCGATGGTGTCATGCGTCCTCCAGCGGATGGTGGCAGGCGAAACCCTGGCCATCCGGGTCGTTCCAACCCGGATACGTGGTCCGGCAAATATCGGTCGCACGCGGGCAGCGCGGATGGAAGTGGCAGCCCGGCGGCGGCGCGGCGGCGGATGGGATTTCACCGACAACGCGCGGCAGGACGCCGCGTTGCGCGGGATCCGGTATCGGCGAGGCGTCACGCAGCATGCGCGTATAGGGATGCCGCGGCGTTGCGAACACGCGTGGCACCGGCCCCTGTTCGACGATCCGCCCGAGATACATCACCGCCACGCGCGAGCAGAACCAGCGGATGACGCCGAGGTCGTGACTGACGAAGACGAAGGCGAGCCCACGCCGCGCCTGCAGCTCCTTCAGCAGCAGCAACACCTGCGCCTGCACCGATACATCCAGCGCCGATACCGGTTCGTCTGCGACGAGCAGCTCGGGCTGCAGCGCGAGCGCGCGGGCGATGCCGATGCGCTGGCGCTGGCCGCCGGAGAATTCATGTGGATAACGGTCGAGCGCGCTCTCCGGCAGCCCGACTTCCGCGAGCAGTGACGCGGCCATTGCACGCGCCGCCTTGCCACGTGCGATGCCATGCACGGCGAGCGGCTCCGCCAGCGTGCGGCCGATGCTGCGGCGGGGATTGAGCGAGGAGTAAGGGTCCTGAAACACGATCTGCATGCGCCGGCGCAACGCATTCAGTGCGGAGCCCCTGGCGGCACGCACATCGGTATCGGCAAACCTGATGGTTCCTGCGTCCGGCTCGATCAGCCGCAACGCAGCGCGGGCCGCCGTGGACTTGCCGCAGCCGGATTCGCCCACGAGGCCGAAGGCTTCACCTTGGTCCACTTGGAAGTCGATGCCGTCGACGGCGCGGACCGTGGTGGTGACAGGGCGCGGAAAGCCCTTGCGCACGGTGAAGTGCTTCTTCAGGCCAGCGACATACAGGATGGTTGTCATCAGGAAGAAAAATCACCACAAAGACACAAAGACACGAAGAGATTCACCGCCCTGAATTCCGCGCCAAAGAAAGTTGAGTTCCCCGTTGGTCCTGAAGAATCAGGGAGATAGTCTGGGTTTGCGAATCACAAACGATCACCAACGGGGTGCAGGATGCTGCCACAAGGCGTGCTGGGGTTCCAGTATGAG
>JBGPND010000274.1:0-6119 GCA_041487355.1 Acetobacteraceae bacterium
CAACCGCCCGAATCAATGACCCTTGGTCAGCGCTCGCTTTTCCCGTCATGGCCGGGCTTGTCCCGGCCATCCGTCGTGGCACGGTGCCACCACTGATGGCCGGGACAAGCCCGGCCATGACGGCGAGGGAGCGGCGACAAGAGTCAGCAGCAACAGCGGTTGGTATAACCCCCAGTACGGCGCTACCCCGCGCGGGAATTTTTGCGTCGCCGCAACACCGTCAGCCCCATCAACCCCGCGCCGAGCAACGCCATCGTGCCTGGCTCCGGCACATCCCGCACATCCGTCGCGCCTGTCACCATGGAGAGCTGGTCGATGGCGAACGGCTGTTTGTTGAAGTCGACGCTGAACTGGATCGACGCGATGTCGGCCGTGGCCTCGGTGATTCCGATGAAGATCGCCGAACCGGGAGGGTCGTCAACGCCCTGCGAAAAGCCCGACTCCGACACCGTGCCCAGCAGCGTGTTGGCCGCGCTGTAGGCCGCAAGATGGGCCGTGTAGACTGAGACGTTCCCCGGCTCGAAATTTGCCCCGGCCCCCTTCACTGGGCTATCGAACGAAATCACCAGCGGGAAAAACTCGCCCGTCGGCGCATACACCAGATGCTCCCCGTCCGGGAAGCCGCCGCCAAAATCGAAGCCGGAGTCAAAGCGGGAGATGGTTGGGAACGGCGAAGGATAATCCAGCGTGGCAGTCACGCCCCCGACCGAAGTCGCAGTCACCGGCAGGTTGTAGCGGATGTCCGAAGCGGGCCCGATCTGCCCCCAGTCGATGCTGTCATTCGCCGCGAGGCCAGCCCTGGTCGTGACGAGGGTCGTCGCATGTACCGCGCCGGATAGGCCGATCGTCGCCACGCAGGCCAAGGCTGCCGTTCGAAACACCATTCCGTCCTCCGGGCGCGCTTATCGCCGACGGCGAACCAGGCCGAGGCCGGTCGCGCCCATTCCCAGGATCATCATGCTGGCGGGCTCGGGGATCGCGTTCCGACCGACAAACGGGTCGAGATGCGCGACCTGGATGAAGGGAGAAAAGTCCGGATCGCCGTAGATTGGCACGAACCCACCGCTGTCGTTGTTGTTCGGGCTGAACGACACCGAATAATGATGTCCGTTGTAATCCAATGACACCGTCAAGGCTGCGTTCTGGTCGTTGTAATATCCGGAGTCTTCAGACGCCGACGGGACAAACGACTCCACGGTCGAGTTGGGCGCGAGATCCTTGAGGCCAGGGCCGGTATTGCCGTAGTAGAAATTGCCGAACGGATACATGTTGTTCGCCGCGTAAGTCGGATCGGCGGGGAACAGTGCCGCAAGCGGACTGGGGTCGGTCAGGAACACGTTGTGCAACGTGGCCCCGCTCAGGTTTTCGAGCGCCATGAGGCTGCCGCCGTTGTCGCTGGCCTCGTCGTAACTCGATAGAATCACGAAAAATGGCGCGGCTTGCGCCGGAACGATGGCGGCGGTGCCCAACAATGCCGCCAGCACTGCGGTGGACGGCTTCATCAGTGGCTTCTCCTGTCGGATGTAATACCAACCGCCCGAATCAATGACCCTTGGTCAGCGCTCGCTTTTCCCGTCATGGCCGGGCTTGTCCCGGCCATCCGTCGTGGCACGGTGCCATCACTGATGGCCGGGACAAGCCCGGCCATGACGGCGAGGGAGCGGCGACAAGAGTCAGCAGCAACGGCGGTTGGTATAAGCGACCGGCGAACGGCCGCACGAATTTCGCCCGGCCCAGCCAACAGCAGGAGCGCCGCGCCCGCGCCGTGCAATATCGCTGATTTAATCGCCACAAAGATTCCTTTCGATACGGGATCAGTCCAGTGCCAGCTTGCATGATGCACCATAGAGAAGGTCATTCCGCGCTGCTTCCCATACCGTGCGGCAGGTAGTCCCATACAGTGCAAATCGAAGCGTTTATCCGAGTATTGCCAAGCTGAGTGTCGCCGCCTGGGATGCGTGCGGCTCGGCTGGCCAGCAGGTTCCAGCGGTCCGGTCAGGAATGAGGCTCGTCGCGTGACGTAATGCGCAGGTCGCCCGGCGTCGTGCCAAATGCATTCTGGAACGCACGATAGAAGGTGGACAGGCTGCTGAATCCCCAGGCGAAGGCGATGTCGATCACCGGGCGCGAAGGGCTGGCGAGCAGCGCCGCCCGACATTCCTCCAGCCGGCGGCGCAGCACGTAGCGGGCAAAGCTGGTGCCGGTCGGCTCGAACAACTGGTGCAGGGTACGCAGCGAGATGCCGAGCGCAGCGGCCACCATGGCAGGCGTCAGGTCGTGGACTGCGAGATGCCGGTCGGTGTGTCGTTTGACTTCGGCCAGCCGGCCGGCGCGCACCGCGTCCGGCTGGTCGTCGGCCGTCGCGCCGCAGGCGATGCCGACCAGCCGGGCCAGCGTGTCGACGACCGGCCCCATGGTCGCCTCGGAGATGGTGTCCCAATTCTGCGTCAGGGCATCGAGATAGCTGGCCGCGAGCGCGTCAACCCCGTGGCGCCCGGACAGCCGCCGCAACAGCGGCCGCCCGAGCGCGGGGAGGTGCGGATCGAGCAGCATTTTCGGCAGCAGCCACGACTCGTCGGAATAGCGGCCGGCCGGCAGCGCCTCGAATGGGGCGTCGGCGTCGGCAATGATCAGATCGCCCGCGGAGCTGACAAACTCCTGGCCGCCGATCCTGAACCACACCCCGGCGCTGGATTCGCGATAGACCCGGTAGCCGTCCCACTGCCGGTGCGCGATCTCGCGACTTTGGCGCATCGCGCGAAAGCCGTCCGAGTCAAAGCTGCAATTCAGCAATGGCCCACTGGAGCGGGCGGAAAATCGCCCCTGGTAGGGACCCTCGGCATCCGGCAAGGGCTGCACCGAAATCGCCAGGGTGCTGAAAATTGTCGCGTTCCAGAAGTCCAGGCGGTGCTGTTCCGGCACGTCGTCTGTCGTGATGTGAAGCTGCATACGTCCCGTTCCCTGGTGGCTGGGCAAGCCTCCGCAGGCCGCCCGACCGGCTGAAAGCTGTTGTACGGTATCATGATCATGCCAGAACGGAAATGTCGTGGCCTACGTCTCGGCAGGCCGGGCAACCATCCACTTCGACGCCACTGTCAGCCGGTTGACCGGGACACGGGTTGATGCCGCGAACCCTATCGACATTGCGTGCATTGTAGTGGGTGCCAGTTCAGCCCGGGCAGCGGCGCCGCAAACGATTTCTCAACCATCCATGGTCCACGGTCAGCTATTGGCGCGGCCCGCACCGCGCCAGTCGGCCGGCCAACCCTGGCGCGCCTCGTTGTCGGACGATATTCTGCCGCGGTTATCATCCATCGTGCGCACGGCTTCCGGTTCGTCATATGCACGCTCGATCATGCGCCGGCGCATATCCACATCACGGGGGCGGGACAGGCGAAGAACCATTTTCGTGGGCCAGACGGTGCGTCCGAGGTGATATACACTGTCGGCATCCGGCGATCGGCCCTGCGACGCCTGATCGCCGAGGTGGCCAAACGGCCTGACTTCTTCTTGCGGGAGTGGGAACGCATCCATGGCCGGCGTGACTGACAGGCAACTCCGGTCCGCCGAGGCCCGCGGTCGCAGAATGCTCGCAACCGAGCCTCGTGCCGCCGCGGCGCAGTACGACCGGACCACGGGGGGGGTGATCGTCGATCTGGTCAACGGGTGCACCTATGCCTTTCCCGCGCAACTCGTGCAGGACCTGCACGGTGCCGGGCACGAGGACCTTGCGCGTGTCGAAGTCGAGGGGATGGGATTCAACCTGCATTGGCCGGCGCTCGACGTCGATCTTTACGTTCCGGCGCTGGTGTCCGGCATCTTTGGAACACGGGCCTGGATGACGCAAGAACGGGCCCGCATCGCCGGACACGCGGCGCCGACGGCGAAACCCGCGGCGCTGCCGGCGAACGGCACGCGCGGCTTGCTGTCCCGCAAGGCTGTTCACGCCTGACCGGCGCCCGAGTCAGCCAGCCCCCGGCGTGGTCGAACCCGCATGCGTCGCACCGCTCCTCCTTGCTTCTGGAGGCCGGAAAGCTACTTTCCGGACTCCCGGAAGATCGAAGCAGCAGAACCAGTGACTGACCTCCAACCCGCCCGCGGCACCCACGACCTGATCGGCGAGAACCAGCGCCGCCACCTCCACGTGGCGGACACCGCCCGCCGCGTCGCCGCCACCTACGGCTTCGACGAGTGGACCACGCCCATTTTCGAGGACACCCAGGTGTTCTCCCGCACGCTGGGGGAAACCTCCGACGTGGTGATGAAGGAAATGTACAGCTTCGAGGACCGCGGCGGCGAGGCGATCACGCTGCGCCCCGAAGGCACCGCCGGCGTGTGCCGCGCCTTGGTGACCAACGGCCTCACCCAGTCGCTGCCGCAAAAAGTGTTCTACGCCGGGCCGATGTTCCGCTACGAACGGCCGCAGAAGGGGCGCTACCGGCAGTTCCACCAGATCGGCATCGAGCTGATCGGTCCCGCCGAACCGCTCGCCGATGCTGAGGTGATCGCCTGCGGCTGGGATATCCTCCAGGCCCTCGGCGTTGCCGGAGACACCGTGCTGGAGATCAACACGCTCGGCGACAAGGAAAGTCGGAATGCCTATCGCGACGCGCTGGTGGCGTATTTCACCGAGCACCAGGCGGCGCTGTCGGCCGACAGCCTGGCGCGGCTCGATCGCAATCCGTTGCGCATCCTCGACTCCAAGGATGAAGGCGACCGGCGCATCGTCGCCAACGCGCCCACCATCGCCGGCTACCTAAGCGAGCCGGCTGCCGCGTTCTATGCCCGCCTGCAGACGCATCTGGAGCGCTTCGGCGTGCCATTTCGGGAAAACCCGCGCATCGTGCGCGGCCTCGACTATTACGGCCACACGGCGTTCGAATTCATCACCGGCAAGCTGGGCGCGCAGGGCACGGTGATGGCGGGCGGACGCTACGACGGCCTGGTCGAGGAGATGGGCGGCCCGCCCACGCCGGCCGTCGGCTGGGCCGCGGGCATCGAGCGCCTCGCCATGCTGCTGGACGCGCCGCCTTCCGCGCCGGCGACCGTCGCCGTGGTGCCAATCGGCGAAAGCGCGGAAGCCGCGGCGCTCACCGTGCTGCAGACCCTGCGGCATGCCGGCATCCGCGCCGAGATGACGTATCGCGGCAATCTGCGCCGGCGGATGGAACGGGCCAACCGCATCGGCGCGCGCGCCGCGGTGATCCTCGGTGATGACGACATCGCGCGCGGCGTGGCACAGGTGAAGGACCTCGCGACCGGCGAACAGGAGGCGGTGGCTCTGGCGGAGATCGCCGCGCGCCTCGGATGAGCCTCGCGTCGAAGCTGGACCGCATCGCCGCGCGCGCCGAGGAACTGCGCGACATGCTGGCCCAAGGCCTGTCCGGCGAAGCCTATGTGAAAGCCTCGAAGGAGCTGTCGGACATTGCGCCGGTGGTGGCGCGCATCGGCGACCTGCGGGCCGCCGAACGCGCCCAGGCCGATGCCGAGACGCTGCTCGCCGATCCCGAGATGCGCGAGCTGGCGGAAGCCGAACTGCGCTCGCTGAAGGAGCGGATCCCGGTACTGCAGCACGAGATCCGCATCGCGCTGCTGCCCAAGGACGCGGCCGACGAACGCGCCGCAATCCTGGAGGTGCGACCCGCTGCCGGTGGCGACGAGGCGGCACTGTTCGTCGCCGAACTGTTCGCGATGTACCAGCGCTATGCGGAAAACCGCGGCTGGCGCTGGGAAATTCTTGAATACAACGACACCGAGCTGGGCGGGCTGAAGGAAGGCATCGCGGAGATCACCGGCCGCGGCGTGTTCGCCCGGCTGAAATACGAATCCGGCGTGCATCGCGTGCAGCGCGTGCCGGCGACCGAGAGCCAGGGACGCATCCACACCTCCACCGTCACGGTTGCGGTCCTGCCGGAGGCGGAAGAGGTGGATGTGCAGATCGACGAAGGCGACCTCCGCATCGACACATACCGCGCCTCCGGTGCCGGCGGCCAGCACGTCAACAAGACGGACAGCGCGGTGCGGATCACGCACATTCCCTCCGGCATCGTGGTCGCGATGCAGGAGGAGAAGAGCCAGCACAAGAACCGCGCCAAGGCGATGAAGATCCTGCGCGCCCG
>JBGPND010000275.1:0-6117 GCA_041487355.1 Acetobacteraceae bacterium
CGTGTGATCCGTCCGGGTGATCTTGACCGCCGCTCCCATCAAAGCCTCCGTCGTCGCGACCCGATGAACGGACGTAGCGAATCGGAGTTCGGGGGCGATTCCTAGCCCCTATGAGTCGAGGGTTGGGACGGATGGTATAAGGACACAATCCCGCGGAGCATCCGACCGCAGAGAAAGGCCAATCGATGACCCAATAAACCATTGACACCGGAAACCTCATATGAGCCCGGCTATGACGGTAGACTGGCAGCGGCAGCTAATTAAGCCGCAGATCCGTGATGTGCTTTGGATCGGGCTGCAGCTCGCCGCGCTCCACGCGCTTGACGATGTCGGTCAGCGCCACGTTCGCCGGGGTGGCGATGCCGATCTCCTCGCCCTTGCGCGCGACCAGACCGTTAAGGAACTCGATCTCGGTGCGGCGGCCCTTCACCATGTCCTGGCCCATCGAGGGCCGATGCTCGCCGCCGCCGGCCTTGTTCACCTCGGCCAGGCGGTGCTCGTCGTATTCGCGCGTGGCCGCGGCATCGCCTTCGCCGGCGCGTGCGATGAGCTCGGGATCGAGGTGCTGGATTTCCTCCAGCTCATAGCCAAGCGCCTGACCGACGCGGATCGCCTCGCTGCCGAGCCGGGCGGAGAAGCGGCGGATCGTGTCGTTGCGGGTCATGTCCTTGCTGAGCAGCCCGGTGCAGGCGGAGAGCCCGTTGCCCATCACGTTGGTCACCAGCTTCGACCAGCGCTCGCCCCACAGGTTCTCGGTGACCATCGCGGAGTCGGCGAGGCCAACCAGCCGGCAGATCTCCTTCACCCGGTCGGTGACGCGGCCATGCACCTCACCGGTACGGAACACGGTGTGCTTGGCGCCGCTCTTGCCGGCGGCGCGGCGCACATGGCCCGGCTCGCACAGATCGACGGTGATCGAGCTGGCGATGCAACCCACCGTCCTGCCCCAGCCGACGACGCCGGCAATCGTCTCCTCGTTCATGCAGTTCTGCAGCGAGACGACGAAGCCGTTGGGCGAGAGATACTGGCTGATCAGCGTGGTCGCCCATTCGGTGTCGTACGACTTCATGCAGACGAAGGCGATGTCGATCGGCTGCTCCTTTGCGAGGTGCTGCGCATCTGTCACATGCAGCGCACGCACCTTCACGGTGAATTCGGGCACATCGCGGATATGGCTGATCTTCAGGCCGTGGCTGCGCATGCGTTCGACATGCTCCGGCCAGGGATCGATGAACGTCACGTCCTCGCCGGCCTGCGCCATATGCGCGCCGGCATAGCCGCCGACGGCGCCGACGCCCATGAATGCGATCCTGTTGCCCATGTTTCCCTCCCGAATAGTGTGTGCAGTGCCTAGCCGCCGCTCTCGTCGGCGACCTCGATGATCTCGCGCGTGCGCGTGACACGGGTTCCCCAGCGCGCGTCGAACTCGGCGATCAGCGTGCGGATCGCCGGCGAGTTGCTGACAGCCTCGACCGCGGCGGCATCGGCGAATTGGTAGAACGCGAAATGCACGGACGGATCTGTGCGGCTCCAGCCGCGCCAGGCCCTGAGTGCGGCGAAGGCCTTCACCGCATCGGGCAGGTGCTCGGTGCGATACCAATGATCGAAGTCGCGCCGATCAGCTTCGGCCACCACGGCGCGCACTACCAGATAGGCCTTGCCCATCGTTCCCTCCCGCTCACGCGGCCTGTCGCAGCCCAAGACGCTCGAGCCGCGGCGGCACTTCCTGCACGAAGTAGGGAATCTCCTTCAGGTAGTCGAGGAACGCAACCGAGGTGCCGGTCAGCCCCAGCTCGCTCATCTGCTGCATGTCGGCAACGATGTCATCCGGCGTGCCGACCAGCGGGTATGTGCCGGGATAGGCGCCGTCGTAGTGCTTGCCTGTGGCGCGCATGAAGCGGTTGACCAGCGGGCGGCGAATTTCGTTCCCCGCCGCGTCCTTCACGGTCGGTCCGCGCTGGCGCCGGTAATACGCCTGACCCTCGGCATCGGCCATCTCCTCGGCGAAGTAATGGTAGAATTCCTCCGCCTCGCGCCGCGTCGGCCGGCACACCACGTGCGACATGGTATACACATCGACACGCCTGCCGTAGCGCGCGACGTGTTCGGCGATGTCGGAGAGCAGGGCAGGGGCTTGATCGAGTTCGCTCATCGTGGTGAACAGCACATCGGCGGCTTGGGCGGCGAAGTCGCGCCCCTTCGGCGAGAATCCTGCCGACATCACCGCGGGCCATGGGCGCTGCACCGACACGGGATCGGTCTGCAGTCGTTTCAGATGGAAGAACTCGCCGTCCCAGTCGAACTCCGGTCCGCCTTGCAGCAGGCGCGACCAGACGCGGAACCATTCGAGCCCGTGCTCGTAGCGGCGGTCCTGGTCGATCGTCACACCATGCAGGTCGAATTCCTCCTGATTCCAGCCGCAGACGATGTTGAGCCCGGCGCGGCCGTGGGTGATGTGGTCGATGGTGGCGATCGCCTTGGCACCGAAGGCCGGCGTGACCAGCGGCACGTGCACGGTCGAGAAGATCGCGATGCGCCGCGTCAGTGCGCCGAGCGCCGCGCCGTGCGTCAGAGTCTCGAACGAGCGGCCGTAGATATTGGCCTTGCCCTGGAAGCCGCGCCATTTCGCCACCGGCAGGATGAACTCGATCCCCGCTTCGTCGGCGATCTGCGTCATCGCGACGATATCGTCCCAGTTCGCGCGCCAGCGTTCCGGCGCCAGGCTCATCGTCAGCCCGCCATCGCAATTGGCGCTGAACACGCCGAGCTTGAACTTGTTCGGCCCGAACAGCGGGTTATTGTTGCGGGATGGGTCCATTTGCGACCCTTCCACTCTTCATCGTCATGGCCGGGCTTGTCCCGGCCATCCGTCGCGGCACATGCGCTGGTACGGATGGCCGGGACAAGCCCGGCCATGACGATGAAGAAGCATGTCCATGCTATCGCAAATCGTTTAGGGCCATTGCGAAAAGTGTCTGCATAATCTGCACCGCAGCTCGCAAATGGCATCTGCCTCCGCCGATCTCTCACGTACTCGCGGGCCTGACGCCAACGCTTATCCAATGTGGCCAATCCCTCAAGTGCCCCAGCGGCGTTTCAAGCGCCGACGGGCCTCCTGCGTGATTTCGTCCATGCTCCCGAACCGACCGGGACCGCTCGCTACACCTTCATCCCACAGACGGCAAAGGGCGTCGCGTTCAGTCGGGTTCAACTCGCGCCGCAGACGCCATTCAAGCAGTGCCTCGCTGACAACTTCATCCTGCGAGGCATACTCGCCGCTCTCGATGGCTTGCTGGACAACTTCGGCCAGAGCGGGCTTCAGGGTGACGTGTATTGCCGGACGGTCTGCCATGGTAACTCCTGCAGCCCAACGGTAGCACGCCGCCTTGAGAACCCGAAGTCCTCTACCCATTACAGCACCTGGATCAACTGCGTCTTCAGATAAGCGCTCTCCGGCAGGTGCGGGTGCACCGGATGATCCGGCCCTGCGCCGCCGGTGAACAGGATGCGGCCTTCGCGCCGCGCGCGATGCAGGCCGACGGCGATCTGTCCGGCCCATGCCTCCAGCGGTGCATGATGGCTGCAGGAGGCGACGAACAGGAAACCGCCAGGTGCGACCAGCGCCGCCGCCAGCCGCGCCATCCGGCCATAGGCGCGCAACCCGGCTTCCGCGTCCTTGCGCGAGGGGGCGAAGGCGGGCGGATCGCACACCACGATGTCGAACCGTTCGCCGGCGAGCGCGGCCATCGCATCGAATGCATCGTCGCGCCGGAAATGCACAACGTCGGAAACCCCGTTCAGCGCCGCCGCCTGCTCGGCCTGCGCCAGGGCCGGCGCGCTGCTGTCCACCAGCGTCACGTCGCGTGCGCCGGCCGCGGCGCAGCGCAGGCCGAACGCGCCGACATGGCAGAACACGTCCAGCACGCGCGCGCCTTCCGCCAGGGCCGCCACGCGGTCGCGGTTCGGGCGCTGGTCGAAGAACCAGCCGGTCTTCTGGCCGCTCAGCGGATCGACCGGAAACCGCACGCCGCCCTCCACCACCTCGACGCTGGCGTCCGAGCCGAATAGCAGCGTCACGTTCTCGGCCAAGCCTTCCTGCCGGCGCGCACCGGAGTCATTGCGCGCCACCACGGCACGAAGTGGCAACAACTCGGTCAGTGCCTCGACCAGCAGCGGCGTCAGCCGATCCATTCCGGCGGTGTTGGCCTGCAGCACGGCAACGTCGCCGTACCGGTCGATCACCAGCCCGGGCAGACGATCGGCCTCGGCATGCACCAGGCGATGGAAATTCGTGTCGCACACGCGTTCGCGCAGCGCGATCGCCTCGCGCAGCCGCGCACGCAGCCAGTCCACATCAATCACGGCCGCTGGATCCCGGTCGAGCAGACGCGCCGCAATCAGGCTGTGCGGATTGAACATGAAGGTGCCGAACCGTGCGCCGTCGTCGCCTTCAAGTTGCACCAGACCGCCCGGCGCCATCTGCCGGTATTCGGGCTGCATCGCGATCTCGTTGGAGAACACCCAGGGCGAGCCGGCGCGCAGCCGCCGCCCCTGCGCGGGATTGAGCCGCAGCGTCGGCCTTGCTTGGCTCAAGCGGCCGCGCGCCGCGCCGGCAGCAGGATCGCAGTGAGCGCCGCCACCAGCCGATCCATCATCGCATCGGTGTGCAGCGGCGTCGGCGTCAGCCGCAGCCGCTCCTTGCCGCGCGGCACGGTGGGATAGTTGATCGGCGTGGCATACATGCCGAACTCGTCGAGCAGCCGCCGGCTCACTTCGCTGCACAGCGCCGCATCGCCGACATGCAGCGGCACGATGTGGCTCGCCGACGGCAGCAGTGGCAGCCCCGCAGCGCTCAGCCGCCGCTTCAATGTGTCGGCGCGCTCGAACAAACTCGCGCGCCGTTCGGCGTCGCCGCGCACGTGCCGCACGCTGGCGAGCGCCGCGGCGGCGATCATCGGCGGCAGCGAGGTGGTGAAGATGAAGCCCGGTGCGCAGGAGCGGACATAGTCCACCACCGACGCGTCGCCGGCGATGTAGCCGCCGTGACAGCCGAACGCCTTGGCCAGCGTCCCTTCGATCACGTCGATCCGCGCCGCCACGCCGTCGCGCTCCGCCACACCGGCGCCGGACGGCCCGTACATGCCGACCGCATGCACCTCATCCAGATAGGTCATCGCCCCGTAGCGCGCAGCAACGTCGGAAATCGCGCCGATCGGTGCGATGTCGGCATCCATCGAATAGACCGACTCGAAGGCGATCAGCTTCGGCGCTGCCACCGGCGCCGCGCGCAGCAGTTCCTCGAGATGCGCGAGATCGTTGTGGCGGAAGATGTGGCAGCTCGCCTTCGATCCCTTGATGCCCGCGATCATCGAGGCGTGGTTCCTGACGTCGGAGAACACCTGCCAGTCCGGCAGCGAATTCAATATCGTCGACAGCGCCGCCTGGTTCGACACGAAACCGGAGGTGAACAGCAGCGCCGCCGCCTTGCCGTGCAGCTCGGCCAGCTCCGCCTCCAGCGCGTCATGCGCGGGGCTGGTGCCGCTGATGTTGCGCGTGCCACCCGCACCGGCGCCCATCTCCCGCGCCGCCGCGCAGGCGGCCTCGATCACGGCCGGATGCCCGCCCATGCCGAGATAATCGTTTGACGACCACACCAGCACCTCGCTGCCGTCCGGCCGGCGATACAGCGGGAAACGCTCCGCCTGCTTCTGCAGGGGCGTGAAGCGGCGATAGCGCCCTTGCGCCTCGATGGAGTCCAGAGCCGGGCGGCAATGGGTGTGGAACGGGTGCATCCTTCGCGGGGCCTCCATTTTTGGGCGGCTTCACTCTATCGTCCGGGGACGTCGCCTCAAATGCATATAATCCCTGATGAAGCGTGAATATTGCTTCACCCGTGCCCCGTCGTCGGCCCGACCCGGAAGCGGAGCCGCTCAGCGGACGTAGACACGGACCTGGCGTGCGGTGCCCGCTGGTTCAGTCCGCAGCCCGAGATGGACACGCGCCGGCGGCACGCCCTGCGCCAGGATGGCGCGCATCACCTCGACCGCACTGCTTTGTGCCTGGGCCGCGTCGCCGCCGGCGGGCAGCACGGCGTAGACGTCATACTGCACGCCGGGC
>JBGPND010000276.1:0-6100 GCA_041487355.1 Acetobacteraceae bacterium
AGTGGGCCCAGGGCTCGCGTTTGCAGCTCTGGGTTCCCGCTTGCGCGGGCATGACGATTACGGCGGTATCATACCAACCGCCCGAATCAATGACCCTTGGTCAGCGCTCGCTTTTCCCGTCATGGCCGGGCATGTCCCGGCCATCCGTCGTGGCACGGTGCCACCACTGATGGCCGGGACAAGCCCGGCCATGACGGCGAGGGAGCGGCGACAAGTGTCAGCAGCAACGGCGGTTGGTATCACATCCCGAATGGCGCGCTGCCGGATGCGGACGAATAGGCCGATCCGGCATAGAGGCATACGCCCCGGCCATGCACCGGCGGCTTCACGGTGAACTTGCTACCGCGCAACGGCGCCAGCACCAGGCGATCGCTGAGCCGGATCCTGTTGCCCGATTGCTGCACCGGCACGACCGCGACCCGCGCCTGCTCCTTCATGTCGCGTGGATCGAGCCCGCTCACCGCGCCGACGACCTGACCGTTCTGCAGCCGGCACGTCACCTTGGTCTTGCGCACCACGTTCGCCTGGATCGTGACGCCGCCGAGCTGTCGCGCCTCATTGTGCGGCGTCGGGTGAGCCGGGTTGGTGAAGCTGAAGATGCTCGATGCGATGATACGCACCTGGTGGCTGCTGCCGATCGGCTCGGCGACGTTCTGCTTGATGCTGACCGGAATGTCCTTCTCGGCGCCCGGCGCGAGCTGCACCAGGTTCTGGCCGCCATTGACGCTGACATCCCAACCGGCGGGCAGCGTCCTGCGCAGCACGCCGAGCATGAACGACTTCGGCTGCGACGGGCTGTCATTGCGCAGATGGATTACCGACTTGTTCGCCGCGCCCGGCGCGCCGGGGCTGCCGCCAGAACCGGTCGCATCGAAATACTCGATGTTCTCCTGCTGGCCGTCGCCGTCCTGGTTGGCGAAGAAGGTTTCGCCCGCCACGTGGCTGACGCGGATCCGCACGCAGGTGTGGAAGAAGAACTGCCCGGCGGCGATCTGCTGCGGCGTCAGCGGGAAATTCGGCGTCCAGTTGATGGACACATCGACATGGCCGCCCGGCGGAATCGAGGCGAGGTCGGGGAAGCTCGATGAATCGACCGAGCCAAGCTGCTTGAAGCCATTCGATCCGTTGATGCCGAGGCCCGGCGGATCGGTCACGTCGAAGAACACGGTGACATTGGTGGCCGGCTGCGTGCCGTAGTTGCGAATGCGGGCATAGATGCGGTTGATCTGTCCGACGCCCGGGTTGTCGCCATTGCCGATCGGCACCACGCCGCCGCGCAGATCGGCGTGAATGCCGTAGCGGTAATGCAGCGCATCGTTGTCCGGCGGGATGGCGTAGCCGTTCAGCGGGCTGTCGATCCAGATATCCGTCGTCTCGTAGGCGTTGCCGGGCGGCTGCAGCCAGCTTTCCAGCCCGACATCGGGCGCCGCGGCCGTGGCGTCGTCATAACGGACGGCGACCTGATAGTGATCCTGGTCGAACTTCTTCAGCACCGCGATGCTGATGCCGTCGTTCTTGGCGGATGCCTTGCCGAAGGTGGCGGAGCTGAAGATATCGCCCTCATGCCACAGCGATGCGGCGTTGTTACCCTTGCCGAGCACGTCGACCCAGCGATTGGTGCAGCCGAACTGCGGGTCGCAATCCTGCACATTCGGGTCACCGTTCTCCACGACCCGCTCGATCATCACACCGCAGTCTGGAATGCCGTTGGGCGTGGCCGCCACAATGCAATCGGTCGGCGACACCAGAGCCGACGTGGTCGCGAGGTCGTCACCGTCACGCCGGCGGCGCACGCTGACCGTGTAATAGACGCTGCTGCCGCCGAAGCTGAGCGAGGCCTTGATCGCCTGCGCATCCGGCTCGCTGGACGGCGACGCCTCCTCGGCGAGCAGCGTGATCACCGCGCCCTTGTTGGCGCTGACGGTGGCGTATTTGGCCGGCGGCATCCAGCCGGGGAAGCCGCGGGTGGCCTGCTTCTCGAACATCCCGGTCTGCGCCGGGTATTCACCGTCCATCTGTTCGAAGCTGCTGTTGTAGTCGCTCGGATGCGGCGGGTTGTTCTGCTGCATCTCGTGGCCGATCTCGTGCGCGATGCGGCCCCAGTTGGTCGGGTTGCCCTCGTTCGGATCCTCGCCGACCACCGAGACCGACAGCGAGATGGAACTGCCCCCGGGCGGGGAGACGGTGACACCGGGGAAGGTGATGCCGCGGTAGAACCCGTTGGGCCGGTTGTCGGCAAACAGCACGATGAGCCCGGTCAGATTGGAGAAATCCGTGCCCGAGGGCGCCTTCGACACGGCGTCGGCGACCAGCGCATTGAAGCCGGCACCGCTCGAGGAATCGCTGCCGACATCGATATAGACCGAGGTGTTCTGCGGCACCGGATAGAGCGACGTGATGCGGAAATTCGGCGTCATGGCGCCGTAGGCGGAATTGCTGCCCCACAGCGTCTTGATGCTGTCGAACATCGTCTGGGTCTGCGCGGTGGTGAAGCTCGTGCCGGTCATGTCCTTGAACTGCACGCGCAGCACGAGGAAGTTCACCGTACCGGTGAGCTGTGCCTGCGCCGGCGCGGCAAGCGGCAGCAGGAGCAGCAGAGGGATCAGCCGGCGGGCCAGACGAGCGTGCAGACGGTTCATGGCGCTTCCCCCGGTCGCCGGAGGCGGATCGCCTACCAACGAGCGGTTGTATGCTAACGCGGTTCGATCCACCGCCGGGTATGAAATGGTTCACACGGGGTGGCTGTGGGTGTTCACGGTCTCGGGAGCGCGCGGTCGGGTGGCAGCACTGACGGCAGTAGAGATTTCGTAGATTCCATACTTGACGGTTGCTTGGTCGGAAGCGTAGAGATTTCGTGCATCTTGGAGTAGGCGCCATGGCCCTCCTCTCCGCCGCCGCCGTCCAGCGTAGCCTCACCACCTTGCAGGTCGAGCTCGGCAAAGCTGATCAGAAGCGGCTCGATGCGCTGCTGCCGCTGATTGGGGGCGACTGCCGTATCCGGCTAGGTGGGGCCCTGGTTGCCCTCTATCCGGGTCAGTCACGCGAGGCCGCGCTGACTGCGCTCCGCCAAATGCGCGGCCGCGTCGCAATGGCGGCTAATGAAGTGAAGCTCGACTTCGCTCTGGAAGCCGACACCGCGACTCGCACGCCGCCGGACGAAAGGTGGTGCTGGTTCGCCGGCGAAGACCAGGCAGCCGAGGCCACCGCCCGACTGGTCGCCGCGGAGACCGCCAATGTCGCGCGCAGTCGGCAGGACGCGATGGAGATCGGTCGCCCGGTGCGGTATTTCGTTTCGTACGCGCACGACGATGCTGAGCTGAAGGATGGCTTGCTAAAGCGATTGCGGCACCGGTTCGATAGCGCCACGGCGTATCGGTTCGAGCGCTGGCAGGACCACGACATCGTGCTCGGCAAGGACTGGCACACGGAAATCCAGGCCGCGATCGCGGCATGCGACTTCGGCTTGCTGCTTGTCAGCCCGGCGTTCCTCGCCAGCCGCTACATCCGCGACCACGAATTGCCGCCATTCATCGGGACGGACGAACGACCCGGCAAGCACATGGCGCCCGTGGCGTTGAAGGTCATCCTGTTCGATGGCAGCATGAAGCTGCGTGGCCTGAAGCAGCGGCAGATCTTCCACGACGCGCAAGGGCGCGCGTTCCAGCAGCGCACCAGCGACCTGACACGCAACGACTTCGCCAACCAGTTATTCGTCAAGATCGTGCAGATGCTCGGCGGCATAACAGTGCCGGCGCCGGCGCCGCCACGGGAACTGTTGCGCTGGCAGCGCGACCTCCTGGAGCACGACCTGGCGGACCTGCATCACGTGCCGACCCACGCGCGTCCCTGGACGCTCGACAAGCTCGACACCGACCCGCCGGCGGAGCAACGCCGCGAGGCGCTGGACCTGTTGGACGAATGGGCACGCGACGACAAAGGTCCGCCCTGCTGCGCGCTGCTCGGAGAAACCGGCATGGGCAAGACCACCACCTGCAAGGCATTCACCCACCATCTGCTGGCGGCGCGTGAGACCGACAAATCCGTTCCGCTGCCCATCTATCTCGACCTGCGGCTGCTCGGCGAGGACGCGAAGTCGCTGCCTCGCCTCGACACGGTGGTCGACACCGTGCTGCGACGAAGCTGGCAGGGCGGACGCACCGAGCCGCCACCCAGTGCCGCCGAAGTGCAGCGGCTGGTGCGCGAGGAAGGCGCTATCATGATGTTTGACGGCCTGGACGAGGTGCTGGTGCATCTGTCGCAGCGCGCCGGCCAGCAATTCACCCGCGAGCTGTTGAGCATCCTGCCGCCCGCCTTCTGGCCGCGCCGCCGCAAGGCCGACATGCCGGGCCGGCCGGGGCGCATCCTGCTGACCTGCCGCACGCATTATTTCCGCTCGGTGCGCGACCAGCAGACGCATCTCACGGCGGAGGATCGCGACGACGTGCGCGACACCGACTATCGGGTGTTCATGTTGTTGCCGTTCACGGATGACCAGGTGCGCGCCTATCTGACGGCGAGCCTGCCGGGCGAGGATATCGACCGCGTATTGGCAACGATACGCTCGGTGCACAATTTGCCGGAGCTGGCGGCGCGGCCGTACACGCTGAGCCTGATCACGCGGCACCTGCCGCAGATCGAGCGCTGGAAGCTGGAGGGGCGGCGCGTCACCGGTGTCGATCTTTATCGCCACATGGTGCTGTCATGGCTGGAGCGCGACGCCGGCAAGCACGAGCTGGATGTCGATCATAAGCAGCAAATTATGGAGCACGTCGCCGCGCGACTGTGGCGCGCCGGCAGCCGCACCTGGACGGCGCGGCAGATGGAGGACTGGCTGGCGGAATTTCTGGAGACGACGCCGTCGGTTGGGCGGCACTACCGACGCGAGGACCTCGACGTACTGAAGAAGGACCTGCGCACCGCAACCTTCCTGGTGGGCGGTGGGCGGCAGGATTTCCGTTTCGCCCACACCTCGCTGCAGGAGTTCTTCCTGGCAGGGTTCCTGCTGCGCGCGTTGCGCGAAGGCCGCGTCGAGGACTGGGACATGGCGCGGCCGAGCCGGGAGACGCTGGATTTCCTCGGCCAGATGCTGCTGGGCGAGGATGCGACCCCCGGGTCAACCCCCGGATCAAGTCCGGGGGCGGGGGCAGGCACGGCGCTGGCCACGCTGCGGGCGATGCGGGACGCCTACCGGCCACGCATCAGCGAACTGGCGTTCGACTATGTGCTGTTCGCGCTGGCACGCTTCTATCCGGCGCCGTCGCCGGCAGGCTTCGTGCTGGATGGCGCGGATCTGCGCGAGTGGGTGATCGAGGGTGCCCCCTCACCCCAGCCCTCCCCCGCAAGGGGGGAGGGAGCCTTATCATCAGAACTCCCTCCCCCCTTGCGGGGGAGGGTTGGGGTGGGGGGGACGGTGAGCAGCCCCCTGCTCAACCTGCGTGCCGCCTCGTTCCGCAACGCACGGCTCGGCAACACAGTGTTCCGCCGGGTCGATCTGGACGTGGCGGATTTCTCCGGCGCCGATCTGCTGCGGGCTGAGCTGAACCGCGGGCAAGCTCGGGGAGCGCGCTTCGCCGACGCCGTGCTGGTCGGGACGGTGTTCCGCGACCTCGACCTGACAGGAGCGGTGTTCGCCGGCGCGTCGCCGTATCGTACGCAGTTCCTGCGCTGCACACTGCACAACGTGCACGGGCTCGATGCCGCGCCGCAGAGCGTCCTGTTCGCACAGTGCCGGCAGGCCGCGGATGACGTCGTAGTATCCAAACAGATGGCGCGGGCCGCGGTCCTCGGCGGGCATTCCGGATTTGTCAGTGCCTGCGCCTTCTCGCCCGACGGCAGACGCATCGCCTCGGCGTCCTACGACAACACGCTCCGCCTGTGGGATGCCGCCAGCGGCGACTGCATCATGACCCTGCGCGGACATGACAATGGGGTGATGGCCTGCGCCTTCTCGCCCGTCGGCAGACGTATCGCCTCGGCGTCCTACGACAACACGCTCCGCCTGTGGGATGCCGCCAGCGGCGACTGCATCATGACCCTGCGCGGACATGACAATTGGGTGAGTGCCTGCGCCTTCTCGCCCGACGGCAGACGCATCGCCTCG
>JBGPND010000277.1:0-6087 GCA_041487355.1 Acetobacteraceae bacterium
GTCCCGCGTGGAAGGGCCATCGCTCAACGGATAAAAGGTACTCTAGGGATAACAGGCTGATCTCCCCCAAGAGTCCACATCGACGGGGAGGTTTGGCACCTCGATGTCGGCTCATCACATCCTGGGGCTGGAGCAGGTCCCAAGGGTTCGGCTGTTCGCCGATTAAAGTGGTACGTGAGCTGGGTTTAGAACGTCGTGAGACAGTTCGGTCCCTATCTGCCGTGGGTGAAGGAGACTTGAGAGGATCTGTCCCTAGTACGAGAGGACCGGGATGGACGCACCTCTGGTGCACCGGTTGTCGCGCCAGCGGCACGGCCGGGTAGCTATGTGCGGACGGGATAACCGCTGAAAGCATCTAAGCGGGAAACCCACCTCGAAACCAGGTCTCCCCGAGGGCCGTGATAGACCATCACGTTGATAGGCCAGGTGTGTAAGGGCGGCAACGCTCTGAGCTGACTGGTCCTAATCGCCCGATAGAGCTCAAGATCACACCATGCATGGAAATCATCCTCAGATACTCGGCACACCCCCGGATCAGGTCCGGGGGCAGACAGCACGCCAGAACCTTATTCAGCCCGATTTCGGATGGGCTGGACGACCTGGTGGCTTTGGCGGGGGGCCTGCACCCGATCCCATCCCGAACTCGGCCGTGAAAACCCCCAGCGCCCATGGTACTGTGTCTCAAGGCACGGGAGAGTAGGTCGCCGCCAGGTCCTCCAGCCCATCCGACACCACCACCCACGCGGGGTGGAGCAGCCCGGTAGCTCGTCAGGCTCATAACCTGAAGGCCGCAGGTTCAAATCCTGCCCCCGCAACCAATCTGACCTGCCCTGTTTCTTCGGACCACGGTTAACTTGAGACGGTGGCTCCTGCTTGCTGCTGTTGCCCCTGACGGGGCGGTGATGCAACAGGCCGGGACGCGCAGGCCCCAGATACCGCAGCATCCCGGCCCGTTGCATGACGGGGGGCGGCTCTTGCCGCCTGAGCCACGAACCCCGCCGGCGTCAGATAGCCAAGGCTCGAATGCGATTGTAGAACGCAGCGGCAAGACCCGCTGCGCATCGCGGTCTGGGTGGCTGTCACCCGCCTTGGTCTTCCGGTTGCCTTGCAGGCTGAACTTCTGCTGCTTCAGCAATTCGCCGACAACCGTGTGGCTGATCTGATGGCCCGACGCCGTCAGCTCGCTCGCCAGCCGACGCGGGCTCTTGCACGTCCAACGCAGCGGCGACATTGGATCGCCTCGCTCGCTTGACTCAACCAACGCCAGCAAATCGCTCAGCAGGCCCCGATCCTGAGACACCAGAGATTTGCGCCCTCCGCCGGCGCGGCGGTGCCGCCTCGGTCAGCTCCCTGAGACGTAAGCGATTCGGCGTGACCACATTGCGCGAGGCTGTGTGGCCGTGATGCGTTTGGCTGATGGCGACAGACAGCGAGACGGTGGAGCCGGTAGAGCAAGCGGCGGGGGCGACTGCTCACACGAGCAGTCATAAGAGCGCTCGCATCGAGCGGATCGACGAGGACGCCTGGGCCACTCTCTACCGCACCGAGAGCCGCGCCTTCCCCAAGCCACAGTCAGGTCGCATCGCGGTCAAGGTCATCAACCACCACGGCGACGAGGCAATGCGGGTGTTCCGGGTTCCCTGACCGGGCGTCCTCAGCCGAGATGCTGCCGCTTCGACCACCGGCGCAGCCAGACCGGAACTGCAACAGCCAGCAATGGCCGCGCCATCAGGAAGCCCTGCGCCATGTCAATGCCCAGGTCCGCCAACCGGTCCCAGGTCGCCGCGTCCTCTACCCCTTCGGCGGTGACGGTCAGGCCACGTGACTTCGCCACGTCCACGATACCCCGGGTGAAGTCGCGCGATGCCTCGTCATCCGTCAGGCGCTGCACCAGGTCCTTGTCCAGCTTCACACCGGTGAACGGCAGCTCCAGCAGCGCCTCCAGCTTCGGCACGCCCGGCTGGACATCGTCGATCACGGTCCCATAGCCGGAATTGCGCAGCCGCTCGATGGCGCGCCGCAAGCCCACCACGTCCTCTACCGGCCTGCTCTCGGTCAGTTCGATGACGACCTGTTCGCGAGGAATCCCTGCCTCCCGGCGCTGCGCGTCCAGCAGCTCCATCGCTGCCGGCACCAGCAGCACGTCGAGAGGAAAATTCAGTGCAATCTCAAGACCGTGTGGCGCGAGCGAAGGGCCCGCCATGTCGGCGAACGCGCGGCGGGTCACAATCTCGGTCAGCGCGGGCGCAAGGCCTGCGTCCTCCATCTGCGGCACGAACCGGTGCGGCAGTAGGGTGCCGTGCGCCGGATGGTTCATCCGGGCGAGTACCTCGACCGCCACTGGCTTGCGGTCGGCCAGGCGCACGATCGGCTGGTAGCGTGTCTCGATCATGGCACCCGCAAGGGCGGCACGAATCTCGCTCAACGGCATCGGGCGCCTACGGCGCGGTACGCCAAAAGGTCGCACCGGCGCCGCCGCAAGTTTCGTGGCAGGAATGTTCAACCTTGCGTGTCCGGCAGGGCTGGCCCCATGCCATCTCACTGCCTGCCAAGGCGGAAGGCGGGCTTCCGCTTTTCGATGAAAGCGGCCATTCCCTCGCGCTGATCAGGGCTGCCGAACAGCGAGAGGAACAGCGCCCTTTCGTGCCGCACGCCCTCGACGAGCGTGGTCTCAAACGCGCGGTTCACTGCCTGCTTGGCCAGTGCCACCGCCACGGGCGACAGATTGGCGATGCGTTCGGCGATCTTCAGCGCCTCGGGGATGAGCTGGTCGGCCGGGAACACCCGCGAGACCAGATTGGCGCGTTCGGCCTCGGCGGCGTCCATGAAGCGGGCGGTCAGGATCATGTCCATCGCCTTGGACTTGCCGACTGCGCGGGTGAGGCGCTGGGTGCCGCCCGCGCCGGGGATGACGCCCAGGTTGATCTCGGGCTGGCCGAACCGCGCCGTGTCGGCGGCGAGGATGAAGTCGCACATCATGGCGAGCTCGCAGCCGCCGCCGAGGGCGAATCCGGCCACCGCGGCGATCACCGGCTTCTGCACCCGCAGCACCGTCTCCCACCGCTTGCCGATGAAGTCCTCCAGCAGGACCGCCGGGTGGGTGCGGTCCTTCATCTCCTTGATGTCCGCGCCGGCGGCGAAGGCTTTCTCGTTTCCAGTCAGTATGATGGCCCCGATCGCTGAGTCTTCGTCGAAGGCCAGGAGCTGGGTCCCGATCTCGTCCATCATAGCGTCGCACAGGGCGTTCAGTGCGGCAGGCCGGTTGAGCCGGATCAGCCCGACCCGCCCATGCGTCTCGACGATGATGTTCTGGAAGCCGTCGGCCATCCTCACTCTCCCGGCACAGGGTGCTGGCTTCTAGCTAGCGCTGGGAGCGTGGGCAATAGAACGTGCTGCGGGCTGACTGGACCACGCGGCGTACGCCGGGACAGGCGGGCCGCGCCGGGCAGCGCTCGCACGGTTCGCCCTCGCGGCCATAGACTTTCCAGGCGTGCTGGAAGTAGCCCAGTTCGCCGTCCGGTTGCACATAGTCGCGCAGGCTGGAGCCGCCGGCGGCGATCGCCTCCCGCAGCGTGTCCTTGATCGCCGGCACCAGGCGGGCGGCGCGGGTGCCGGGCACGGTATGGGCCGAGCGCAGCGGGCTGAGCCGCGCGCGGAACAACGCCTCGCAGACATAGATATTGCCGAGACCCGCCACGACCTTCTGGTCGAGCAATGCCGCCTTGATCGGCGTCCGTTTGCCGGCCAACGCGGCCGACAGGCGGGCAGGGGAGAAGCCGGCATCGAGCGGCTCGGGTCCGAGTTCGGCGAGCAGTCGGTGGGTGTCCTCCAGCCGCGTCGGAACCAGGTCGACCGAGCCAAACCGGCGCGGATCGACGAAGCCCAGCCGCCAGCCGTCATCCATCTCCAGCACGAGGTGTTCGTGCGGCGTGGGCTGGTTGGGGCGCGCCGGGCCCAGCACCATCCGACCGGACATGCCGAGATGCAGCAGCACCGAATCGCCGCCGGTCAGCCGCATCAGGATGTACTTGCCGCGGCGGCGGAATCCGGTGACCCGGGCGCCTGTCAGGCGCTGCGCGAGGCCCTCCGGCAGTGGCCAGCGCAGGTCGGGACGATGCGCCGTGGCGCGCACGATGAGCCGCCCCTCCAGCCGCTGCTGAAGGCCGCGCATCACGGTCTCGACTTCGGGGAGTTCCGGCATTGGGGCAGACCACGCTATAGATGGGCCGCATGACCGACAACCCCGCTTCGAGTGAAACCACCGATTTCGGTTTCCGCCGTGTTCCGCGCGAGGCGAAGAGCGGCTTGGTGCGCCAGGTGTTTGACAGCGTCGCGCCGCGCTACGACCTGATGAACGACCTGATGTCGCTCGGCATTCATCGCGCGTGGAAGCGTGTCTTCGTCACCTTGCTCGATCCCCGGCCGCGGCATGTCCTGCTGGACCTGGCGGCAGGCACCGGCGATGTCGGCCTTGCCTGGCTCGCGCGGGGCGGCGGTCCGGTGCTGCTGACCGATATCAACGCGTCCATGCTGTGCGTGGCGCAGGACCGCGCCATGACACGCGGCTTGGTGGGCGAGGTTTCGCTGCTGGTTGCCGACGCCGAGCGATTACCGCTGCCGGATCGGGCGGTGGATCGCGTCTCGATCGCCTTCGGCCTGCGCAACTGCACGGACAAGCAAGCTGTGCTGGCGGAGGCGCGGCGCGTGCTGAAGCCGGGCGGCCGGTTCTTCTGTCTGGAGTTCTCCCGCGTTCAGGTCGCCGCGCTGCAGCCGCTTTACGATGCGTGGTCGTTTCAGGCGCTGCCGCTTCTCGGGCGCTGCATTGCGAGGGACGCGTCGAGTTATCGCTATCTGGCCGAGAGCATCAGGCAATTTCCCGGCCAGGAGGTTCTCGCCGGCATGCTGCGTTTGGCTGGGTTCTCGCGCGTCACCGTGCGCAACCTCTCGGGCGGCATCGCGGCGATTCATTCGGGATGGCGCTTGTGATGAAAGTGGTCGCACCACCCACTGTCATGGCCGGGCTTGACCCAGCCATCCGTCGCGGCAGGGATGGCCGGGTCAAGCCCGGCCATGACGAAAAAAGGTGGCGGTTGTGAACGATCTCTCCAGCAAGCGCGTGTTGCTGATCGTGTCCGGCGGCATTGCCGCCTACAAGGCGCTGGAGCTGATTAGGCTGCTGCGCGGCAGGGGCTGCGTGGTCACCTGCGTTCTGACCGAGGCGGGCGCGCAGTTCGTCACACCGCTGTCGCTGCAGGCGCTGAGCGAGAGCAAGGTCTACACGGATCTGTTCTCGCTCACCGATGAGAGTGAGATGGGCCATATCCAGCTCTCGCGCAGCGCGGATCTGGTGGTGGTGGCGCCTGCATCGGCCGACATCCTGGCGAAGATGGCCGCGGGGCTGGCGGGCGATCTGGCGTCGACACTCCTGCTGGCAACCGACAAGCCCGTGCTGGTCGCCCCGGCGATGAACGTGCGCATGTGGCAACACGCGGCGACGGTCGCGAATATGGCGTTGCTCGCCGCGCGCGGCATCCACGTGGTGGGTCCGGATGAGGGGGCGATGGCGTGCAACGAGTTCGGCCCCGGCCGGCTCGCGGAGCCGCCGGCGATCCTGGCGGCGATCGAGGCACTGCTCGCGCCGCGCCGCCCCCTGTCGGGCCGCCACGTCCTGGTGACCAGCGGACCGACGCACGAGCCGATCGACCCGGTGCGCTACATCGCCAATCGCTCGAGCGGCCGGCAAGGACATGCGATCGCCGCGGCATTTGCCGATCTGGGGGCCAGGGTCACGCTGGTCAGCGGCCCGGTGAACGTCGCGGACCCGTCCGGCGTGGCGGTGACGCACGTGGAAAGCGCCCGGGAGATGCTGGAAGCCTGCCAGGCGGCGTTGCCGGCGGACGTGGCGATATTCGCTGCGGCAGTGGCTGACTGGCGGGTTGCCGGCGCTTCGCCGGGGAAGATCAAGAAGGTGCCGGGCGCCGCGCCGCCCGCGCTGGAACTGGTGCCCAATCCCGACATCCTCGCCACCATCGCCCAGCCAGGGCCGCGCCGCCCGTGCCTCGTGGTCGGCTTCGCCGCGGAAACCGA
>JBGPND010000278.1:0-6023 GCA_041487355.1 Acetobacteraceae bacterium
AGCAACAAAAGGATTCAATCGACGAGCAGAACGTGCTATGTAGCTTCGCTGCCCCCGTCGCACGGGTAGGGGGATTTGCAACCGGTGGGAGTCTCTCTTAGCTCACCCCGTTTCCTGTCCAATGGATGGGGTCCACCTCACACGTCTCATAGACCGACTCCAGCAGTCCGGGCCCGAAATGCCGATGCACCTTGATGGCAAGACCGATGATGCGTTCGGTCAAGGCACTTCCGTGGACGAGTTGTGCGGTCTCCGCCATCCAGCAAGTCTCGTCCTCGCCGGTTTCAGAATCCCTAACCGCCACTGATCTCGACAGGCCCTGGGTCGCGCGTCACCCTCGGCACCCCCGCGACCTCCACTCAAGGGAAACGCCAATGGCAGACAACCCACGCTGGACCAACCGCCCCGCCGGCTCCACTTGGGGCGATTACGGCGCCGACGATGAACGCGGGCGCCTGAACCTCCTCACCCCGCAGAAAGTTCTGCAAGGCATCGCCGAGGTGAAAGTGGGGAAAACCTTCTGCCTGTCGCTGCCGCTGGACTATCCCGGCGGCGCCATCCTCTCGCCGCGGCGGCATCCGCCCGTGCTGAAGCCCACCATGCGCGGCGACAAGCCCAACATGAACTACCCGTTGCGCTGCGACGATCCCACCGCCACCGACATCGTCTGCGACGACCAGGTGATCCTGACGCTGCAATACTCGACGCAATGGGACAGCCTGGCGCATGTCGGCCAGATGTTCGACGCCGACGGCGACGGCCGCGCCGAGGACGTGTTCTACAACGGCTACCGCGCCGGCCGCGACATCATCGGCCCCGCCTACTACGACGCGCAGGGCAACATGACGCCGTGCGACGAACCGCAGGGCGCGCGGCATCTCGGCGTGCAGAACATGGCGGAATCCTGCATGCAGGGCCGCGGCGTGATGATCGACCTCGAGGCGCATTTCGGCCGCACCGGCCACATCGTCAGCTACGCCGAGCTGATGGAGGTGATGCGGCAGGACCGCGTTACCGTCGAACCCGGCGATTTCGTGCTGTTCCGCACCGGCTTCGCCGAGATGCTGCTGGAGATGAACAAGCAGCCAGACCGGGAAAAGCTGTTCGCCAGCACCGTCGGGCTCGACGGCCGCGATCCGAAGCTGCAGCAATGGGTGACCGACAGCGGCGCGGTGGCACTGATCTCCGACAATTTCGCGGTCGAGGCGATGCCGGCGCGGCCCTGCATGGAGGATGTCTGCGCCACGCTGCCACTGCACGCGCACTGCCTGTTCAAGCTCGGCTGCTATCTTGGCGAGATGTTCTACCTGACCGAGCTCGCCGACTGGCTGCGCGCCAACAACCGCAACCGGTTCCTGTTCACCGGCCCGCCGCTGCGCCTGCCCGGCGCGGTCGGCTCGCCCGCGACACCGGTGGCGACGGTTTGAAGACCGGCAAGAGGCGGAATGCGCTGCGCTTTTCCGCCCTACAAGGACGCGTAGGGCGGAAAAGCGCAGCGCATTCCGCCATTGTGACGCTACGGCAGGGCGGCGCCGCCGGACAGGTCGGCGGTCTTCTGATTGAGGCTGTCGATCAGGGCCTGGGCGCCGCCACGCGCCACCAGCCGGCGGAAGTCGGAGCGCTGCACGGCGACGCGGCTGATCGAACCGTCGGCCAGCACGTCCACCGCCTTCCAGGCTCCGCCGTCCTGGCGCATCACATAGTCAAGCTCGTGCGACTCGCCTGAGGGGGAGGACACGATCCGTGTCTGCGCCACCTGCTCGCCATTCGCGAGGCTTTTGGTGTCGGGCTGCACGTCGAAGTGCTGGCCGTTGTAGTTGTCGAAACTGTTGACGTACGACGCGATCGTGTAGCGGCGGAATGCAGCCAGAAGTGCAGACTGCTGGTCCGCCGGCAGGCTGTTCCACGCCGGCCCCACGGAAAACTGCAGGATGACCAGGAGATTGAACACACGGTCGATCACCGGCACCAATTCGGCAAAGCGCTGCGCAAACGGGATGGAGCTGCCAGCCTTCATGATGCTCAGGAGGGCGTCGCACAACTCCCTGATCGGTGCAACGGCCATCGGATCAGCCGCGGCACGCCGGGCGCAGACCGCAACGCCCGTCGACGCCAGGGCAACCCACAACAAGCGCCGACGTTCAATCGAGGCTGGCGGCATGACCATTCCCTGTGTCAACGCAGCGCGCGAAGTCTCGCCGATGCGAAGCGGGCTGAACCGCCACGCTTATCCCCAGGCTGAGACCCCGGTCAACACGGCGGCGCTGGTTGGCTGAAATGCGCGGCCTGCTCTGGCGTTTCCGGTATATCGCGGGCTCGATGCGTTCACGATTTTGTGCCTCGCCTGCCGCCCTGGTCTTCGGCACAGACATCATTGTGTTACTGAAAGCAATCATCCGCTGCCATACGAGGAGGCGCTTCGCTTGCCTGTACAGACCGCTGCACTGAAATTCGCCGATACCATGGCGGACGCAATCGGCATCCTCCGGCGGCCGCTGGATGCCGATGCCCTGCTCGCTCTCGCCCAACGGCGCAGCGGGCTGCGGGATTTCGGCGATCTCTCCTTTGTCGATCCGCTGCGGCGGTTCCTGGACTCCTGCAACGACGAGGCGTCGCTCAGCCTGGTCGGGCGTATGGCCACACGCTGGGACGTGTTGCGCTTCCTGACCAACCTGCTGCGGCTCCATGACGCGGAGCAGCGTGACCCTGCCATCCTGAACCACGCGATCGAGCGGCCGATCTTCATCACCGGCCTGCCGCGCAGCGGCACCACCTTTCTGCACCGGCTGTTGCTGGAGGACCCGGACAACCGCGCCCCGCGCGTCTGGCAGACGATCTACCCGTATCCGCTGCGGAAGCCGGCGCGCGGCGGGCGCGATGCGCGTCCGGCGCGCGTGGCGCGACAACTGCGCGCCTTCGAGCGGCTGGCCCCTGAGTTCCGCGCGCTGCATCCGCTCGACGCCAACTCGCCGCAGGAGTGCAGCGAGATCACCGCGCATGTCTTTCGCAGCCTGCGCTTCGACACGACGTATCGCATCCCGACGTATCGGCGCTGGCTCGATGGTGACGGCCATCTGCCGGCCTATCAGTTCCACAAGCGTTTCCTGCAGCATTTGCAGCACCAGGATGGCGGCGGCCGGTGGGTGGTTAAGTGCCCCGACCACCTGTTCGCGCTGGATGCGATCCGCGCCGTCTATCCCGACGCGCGGTTGGTGTTCGTGCATCGCGATCCGGTGAAGGTGCTGCTCTCGGTCGCCAAGCTGACCGAGGTGTTGCGCCGGCCGTTCACTCGTCGGATCGATCGCGGCGAGATCGGCCGCCAGGAGAGCGGGCGCTGGCTGCATGGCGCGCAGCAGATGATGGCGGTCGGCGATGACGCCGGGCTGCCGGAGCCGATCCACCACGTGCAGTACAGCGACCTCGTTGGGGATCCGGTGGGCGCGGTTGCCAGGCTCTATCGGCATTTCGGCCTCACGCTCACCCCTGAGACAGTGGCGGCGATCGGGCACTATGCCCAGCAGCGGCCGAATGGCGGCTACGGCCCGCGCGACTATCGCTTCGAGGATCACGGCCTTGACGCTGATACGGAGCGCGAGAAGTTCCGCGGCTATATGATGCGGTTCGGCATCAGGCCGGAGGGCGAGACGGATCGCCGTCCCGGCGGCCGACCCGCACCGACGCCGCCTGCTCAGAGGCCTCTTGCCGCGACGCCGTGACGATTTCTGTGCGCGGTTAGGCGCGCCAGAACGGCTTGTTGGCCTCCGCCTCAGCCTCGGCGAAGCTGACGCCGATGTCCTTGAGCGTATGGTTGTCGAGCTCGGTGATTTGCTGACGCGAGCGGTAGCGCCGCCACGCGGTGCGGATACCGTTCCAGGACAGCACGCCGTGCATCGGGCGGCGACGAGCGGCAAGCCACTCGCGCCGCGGGAGCCGCATGGTTTCGCTGATGAGCAAACGATTGGACATCGCACCCTCCTGTCAGGTCCTGGTCTCCAGGCGGCACACTGCTTCGGAGTATGAAATCAGTAAAACGAATTGCCTTGATAGGAGTAATAATATAAATTGATGCGTATGACACTTCCCCAGGCGTTGGACACCGACCTGCTGCGCGCCTTCGTGCTGATCGCCGAGGGCTACAGCTTCACCCAGACCGCCGTCCGGGTTGGGCGGACGCAGTCCGCCATCTCCATGCAGGTGAAACGGCTTGAAGAAATGCTCGGCCAGCCGGTGTTGAGCCGCAGCAAGGGCGGCTCTGTGGAGCTGACGCCGCACGGCCAGTATCTGCTGACCCGCGCACGGCAGATTCTGGCACTGAACGACGAGGTACTGACGACATTCCGCGCGCCGCAGATCGCCGGGACGGTGCGGCTGGGCACGCCGGATGATTACGCCTTTGCCTATCTTCCGCCCATCCTGAAGCGCTTCGCCGAAACCCATCCCGCCGTTCAGGTGGACGTGCTGTGTTCACCGTCGGAAGAGCTGATGCGCCGGCTGAAGGCCGACGAGATCGACCTGACGCTGATCTCGGATGGCCTCCAGCCAGCGGATTGGCCGGCGGTGCAGCTCTGGCGAGGTCCGCTGGTCTGGGTGACGTCCACGAGATTCGCGCCGCATCGGCAGGATCCGCTGCCGCTGGCGCTTGCCGATCGCGAACCGTTTCTCGCCCGTGGGCAGGATTGCGAATGGGCTGGCGCTGCGGTGCGCGCGCTCGAGAAGGCCGGTCGGCGCTATCGCATCGCTTATACTTCGGCCTCGCAGATCGGTACCCATGCGCCGGTGCTGGCGGGATTGGCGGTGACCGTGTCCACCCTGTCCTGGCTGCCAGATGGGTTGCGTCCGATGCGTCCCGAGGAAGGACTGCCGAAGCTACCGGAATTCGGCATCCTGATGCTGAAGGGCAAGCGGCCGCACCAGCCGGTGACCGATGCGCTGGCGGCGCATATCGAGGAGAGCTTCCTGCTGGATGTGAACCGGTCGGTGGCCGCGGAGTAACAGCCGACCACCGCCTGTCATTGCGACGAGCAAAGCGGCTGCTGGGCGCGACCCGGCCAAGCAATCCCGATGGGAATACACAACAATCTGGAGATTGCTTCGCCCCCCGCTTTCGCAGGGACAAGCTTCGGCTCGCAATGACAGCGGGCTATCGCACACGCAACCGGAACTTCGGCGGGTGATCCGGCTGCGTGGTCACGATCGCGACCGGCATCGGCGGGGCTTCGTCCAACGACACCGCGAACTCGCGGATCATCGCGGCCAGCACCAAGGTCGCCTCGGTGAGAGCGAACTGAGCGCCGACGCAGACCCGCGGGCCGGCACCGAACGGCAGATAGGCGAAGCGTGGGATCGCCGGCGCTCCGGGCAGGAAGCGCGAGGGATCGAACGCGTCCGGATCGCGCCAGAACCGGCGATGCCGGCCCAGCACCCAGGGCGCAATCATCAGCACCGCGCCGCGCGGGATTTCGATCGCGCCGGCCCGGTCGGCGCCGATCGCCTGGCGCACGATGGTGAACGCGGGCGGATACAGGCGCAGCGCCTCGCTGATCACCGCGCGGGTGCGAACCAGACGCGGCAACACGTCCATCGCCGTATCAGGTGTGATGTCGAGCTGCCGAACCTCCTCGGCGACGAGTCGCTGCTCGTCCGGCGCGCCGCAAAGCAGCACCAGCGACCAGAACAGCGTGACCGCCGTGGTCTCGTGCCCAGCCAGGATCAACGTCGCAACCTGGTCGCGCAATTGCGCCTGGGAGAATCCCTCGCCGGATTCCGGATCGCGTGCGGCGAGCAGCAGATCGAACAGATCGCGTGGAGTATCGCTGGGCGGCGTCGCCTGACGCACCCGCATGATCTCCTCCATCAAACCCATCCATGCACGCTGGAATCGACGGCGGCCAAGATCGCGCAGCGTCGGGATCGACGGCGGCAGCACCATGTCGAGCAGATGCGGCTGCGCGTAGCGCCGACCATATTCGGTGAGCATCCGGCGCATCGCGGCGCCGTATTGCCGCATCTCCAGCGAGAACATC
>JBGPND010000279.1:0-6007 GCA_041487355.1 Acetobacteraceae bacterium
GGCCGGCGTGCTCGGCGCGGTCACCGGCGTGATGGGCACGCTGCAGGCGACCGAGGTGCTGAAGGAAATTCTAGGCATCGGCGAGAGCCTGTCCGGCAAGCTGCTGATCTGGGACGCCCTGGCGACACGCTTCCGCACCGTGCGGCTGCGCCAGGACCCGGCCTGCGCACTGTGCAGTTCGGCTGCGACGATCACAGACCTGTCGCAGCACCGCGATGTTGCGGCCGCGGCCTGTGCCGTCTGAGCCGCTCGGCATCCTGCTGCTCTCCGGCGCGCATGACCGGGCGCACTATGCGTTCGTCGTCGCCTCCGGCGCGGCGGCGCTTGGGCGCCAGGTGGTGCTATTCGCCACCAACGCCGGCTGCCACGCGCTGCTGACGGACTGGTCCGGTCTGGCGGACGCCGATCGCGATGTGCGCGTGCGCGCTGCCGGGGTGGCGGGACTGGATGAACTGCGCGAGGCGACGCGCGAGTTGGGGGTGCGGCTGATCGCCTGCGAGGCAGGGCTGCGCGCCGAGGGCCTGGACGCGGCGGGCCTCATGCCGGGCGTCGAGGTTGCCGGCATCGTGACGTTCCTCGAGGCAGTCGGAACGGGGCAGATCATCACCATCTGATCCGGCTCCGCTGCGTGGTGCTTGACCCGGCTCGCCGCGGCTTGGCACCCATGGTGCATGTCCATTCCGGCGTCGGCGTCTTTGCTTCGCCTGCTGTTGTGCGGGATGCTGCTCGCCTCCTCTGGCGCCTGGGGCCAGACTGCAAGCGGCCAGTCCGCCGGCACGCTGCAACCGCCGGCGAAGCAGAAGACCACGCCGGCGCCACCGAGCGCGGCACCGCGCGAGCCGGTGCGTCAGGTGGGGGGCAAACCGCCGCCCGTGGTGCAGCCGCATGGCGCGACACACGCGCAGAAGCCGCCGCCAAAGCCGCCCGCCGCGCCCGCTCCCGCCGCGCCCCCGCCGACGCCCGCCCCGGTTGAACCCCCGAAACCCGCCGCAGCCGACAACAAGGGCTCTGCCACCAGTCTGCCCCTGCCGCGATACGCCGCGCTGCGCTCGGACGAAGTGAACCTGCGCGCCGGCCCCGGCACGCGCTATCCGATCGACTGGGTCTACAAGCGCCGGGAGCTGCCGGTGGAGATCCAGCGCGAATTCGAGGTCTGGCGGCTGGTGCGGGATCCCGACGGGATCAAGGGCTGGGTGCATCAGGCCACACTCACCGGCCGGCGCAGCTTCATCGTCACCGGCGGCGATGCCACGCTGCGACGCGATCCGCAGGACAGCGCCGCGCCGGTGGCGATCCTGAAGCCGGGCGTCGTGGGCCACATCCGTGCCTGCCAGGCGAACTCCGACTGGTGCCAGGTGCAGGCCGGCGACTACCGCGGGTTCCTCAAACGCAGCCAATTCTGGGGCACGCTGCCCGGCGAAGCGGTCACCAACTGAAGTTTTGGCACGGGGCGGGGAAAGCGGTATCGTCCGCCGCATGGACAAGAATGTACCGCGGGCCCACCACGACCTTGGTGGCGTCTCAAAATTCATGTGCGAGCCGGTGGATATCGAGCCGCACGCGCTGACCGACTTCGACAAGGAGGTCGACGCGTTGCGCGGGGTCCTGGGCATGAAGCGCGTCATGACGGTGGACGAGCTGCGCCGCGGGATCGAGGCGATCCCCGAGGCGGATTACCACCGCCTGAGCTACTACCGCCGCTGGATCCGCTCGATCACCGACAACCTGCTGAAGAAGGGCGTGATCACCGAGACGGAACTGCGCGCCGCCCTGGAGCGGGTGTGATGCCCGATTTCGCACCCGGTGCGCACGTGCGGGTGAAGGACGACTGGCCGGAAACGCGCGGCCCGGTGCATATTCGCACGCCGCACTATCTGCGCGGCATGCCAGGCACGGTGGTGCGGCGGCTCGGCGAGTTTGCCAATCCGGAGGACCTCGCCTTCGCCCGGCCGGCGGAACGGCGCAAGCTGTATCATGTGGGGTTCGACCAGACCGCGGTGTGGCAGGAAGGCCAGGCGGGCGACGAGCTGCTGGTGGAAATCTTCGAACATTGGCTGGAGCCGGCATGAACATCCTGGAAGCCGACAGCGAGAAGCTGCTCGCCGCGGTGCGCGATCTGCTCGCGGCGAAGGGCGTCGCTTCGAGCGCGGAAATCGCCGAGCGGATCGCGATCACCGACGCCGCCAATCCCGGCCAGGGCGCGCGCATGGTGGCGAAGGCGTGGACCGATCCGGCGTATCGCGCGCTGATGCTGGAGGACGGCACCAAGGCGGCGGAATCGCTGGGCATCCCGATGCGCGGCGCGCCGCCGCTGGGCGTGCTGGAGAACACCGCCGAGGTGCACAACCTGGTGGTCTGCACGCTGTGCAGTTGCTACCCGCGCGCGGTGCTGGGGTATCCGCCGTTCTGGTACAAGTCCGCCGCCTATCGCGCGCGCGCCGTGCGTGACCCGCGCGGTTTGCTGGCCGAATGGCGCACGGTGCTGCCGGAAGGCGTGAAGATCCGCATCGTCGATTCGACGGCGGACTATCGCTGGATGGTGCTGCCGCTGCGCCCGTCGGGCACCGAAGGGTGGAGCGAGGAAAGGCTCGCGTCGGTCGTGCGCGAAGGCGACATGATCGGCGTGACGATCCCGCGCACGGCGTAGCGCTATCGTAGGGCGGAAAAGCGCAGCGCATTCCGCCATATTCCCAATGGCGGAATGCGCTGCGCTTTTCCGCCCTACGTCATATTCGTCATACCCGCAGGAATCCGACCAGCCGCTCGGCCTCCGCGACGATCGGATCGGCGATCGCGGCGGCACGCGCGGCGCCGTCGCGCAGCACGGCGTCCACGCTGGCCGGATCGTCCAGCAGGCGTCGCGTCTCCGCGGCGATCGGGCTGAGCTTGTCGATCAGCAACGCCGACAGCGCCTCCTTGAACGCGCCAAATCCCTTGCCGCCATGTTCGCGCAACACGCCGGCAGGGTCCGTGTCCGCCAGCGCGGCGTAGATGCCGACCAGGTTGCGCGCCTCGGGTCGCTTCTCCAGGCCCTGCGGTTCGGAAGGCAGCGGCTCGGGATCGGTCTTCGCACGGCGGATCTTCAGCGCGATCGTGTCCGGATCGTCGTTCAGGTTGATGCGGCTCTGGTCCGACGGGTCGGACTTCGACATCTTCTTGGTGCCGTCGCGCAGGCTCATCACGCGCGGCGCCGGTCCCATGATCAGCGATTCGATGCGCGGGAAGAACTCCACGCCGTAGTCATGATTGAATTTCTGCGCGATGTCGTTGGCGAGCTCCAGATGCTGCCGCTGGTCCTCGCCCACCGGCACGCCGGTGGCGTGGTAGGCGAGGATGTCGGCGGCCATCAGGTTGGGATAGACATAAAGCCCGGCCGAGGCGTTCTCGCGGTTCTTGCCTGCCTTGTCCTTGAACTGCGTCATGCGGTTCAGCCAGCCGATCCGCGCCACGCAATTGAAGATCCAGGCAAGCTGGGCGTGCGCCCGGACAGTAGATTGGGCGAACAGGATGTGCTCCTGGGGATCGATGCCGCAGGCCAGCAGCATTGCCGCCATCTCGCGCGTCTGCTGCGCCAGTTGCTGCGGATCCTGCCACTCGGTGATCGCGTGCAGATCGACGACGCAGTAGATGCATTCGTGCTCGTCCTGCAACGCCACCCAGTTGCGGAGCGCGCCGAGGTAGTTGCCCAGATGGGCAATGCCGGAGGGCTGGATGCCGGAGAAGATGCGTTGCATGGCGTGGCCGGTCAGTGATCAGGGCCGGACTGATGGCCGATCCGCCGCTGTGACGCAAGGCTGGGGGGCGGCGACATCGAAGCGGTCTTGCCGCGGATCGGCGCTGGTCGAATGATCGGGACGTGAGCCCGGACTGAAACCGGGCGCAGCCAAGAGGGACCGATTGCCATGCTGCCCACGCCAGGCTTCCATCATCTGCATCTGAACTCGGTCGATCCCGACGCCGCGATCGACTGGTACACACGGCAGTTTCCAAGCTGTACCAAGGGAAACTGGGGCGGTTTTTCGGCACTGCTGTCGCCGAACAACGTCATGGTGCTGTTCACCCAGGTCGCTGCGTCGCCACCGACCGAGCCGCAGAGCGCGATCTGGCATTTCGGCTGGCACGTCACGGACGTGCGCAACAGCCTGGCGACATACCAGGGCCGCGCCGATGTCGAGCTGTTGCCGCTGTACACGACGGACGCAGGCGGTTCCGTGCTGATCAGCAGCGACACCTGGCCGAATGTCGGCGGCGTGCTCGGCCTGACCAAGGCGCAGATCGCGGAGGCGCGGAGCAAGGGCGTTCAGCCGGCCGGCGGCGGCGGGTTCGCGTATATGGCGGGTCCCGACAACGCGCTGGTCGAGTATGCTGGGAACTATCCGGCCGAACGGTTCAATCACGTGCATCTCTGGCAGGAGGAGCCGCTGTGCGCGCTGCTCTGGTATCAGAAGCACCTGAATGCGCCGGTGCGTTCGGGCTTCACTGGTCCGCTGCCGACCGAGGCTGACTGCAAGGTGTCGCGTGGAGCGGATCGCACCTGGCCCGCTCTCAATCGCGAAGGGATGTTCCGCACGCCGCGGGCCGGTGTCGAGTTCGGCGACGTGGTGCTGACCTGGTACGCGAACCAGGGTGAGGTGCCGTTGGCGAGTCCGCTGGGACAGTTGCAGGACCACATCGCGCTGAACGTGGCCGACCTCGATGCGTGGGTCGCCAAGCTGCGCGCCGAGGGCGTGAGGTTTCTCGCGGAACCCTACCGGCTTGGCGACACGCGTGCAGTGATGATCGAAGGCCCGAGCCGCGAGGCACTGGAGCTGGTGGAGGTGCGGTAACGCAAGTTGCGTCAGCCACCCGGCGGCGTCGCGAAGGAGGCCCCATGGGCGAGACCGGTCTTTACGACGAGGACGTCTACGCCTGGTCCGAGCAACAGGCAGCGGCGCTGCGTCGTCTGGCAGCGCGTCGCGACCTGCCGGACGACCTCGATGTCACGCACATCGCCGAGGAGATCGAAGGCGTTGGCGAGAGCCAGTTGCACACCGCGCGCAGCCTGATCCGGCTGATATTGGCGCATGCGGTCAAGTGCTGGGCCGATCCGAATGCCCCCAGCGTTCGGCATTGGGCGGCGGAGATCGGCAACTGGCACGACGGCTTGGCGGATCGGCTGACCCCTGCCATGCGCGCGAAGATCGACATGGCGGTGCTTTGGCGTCGCGCGATGCGCCAGGCGGAGCTGGACCTCGCGGCGCAGGACCGCGACGAGGCTCGTCAACGTGTGGCAGAGGGCATGCAGGAAGCGATCTGCCCGATCACGCTGGATGATCTGTGCGGCGAGACGGTGACGGTTGAAAACCTGGCGGGGCGGATCGAGGCAGGGGTGCCGCGGGACGGCTAAACCGATCCCTGAGCCGTATCGGTCCTTGATCGCTTCAGGCGCCGTCCACCTTCTCCGCCAGCCACGTTTTGATCAGCGACTGATAGGGAACGTCACGCTTGTTCGCGGCGACCTTGATGCGCTCAAGCAGCGGCAGCGGCAGGCGCAGCGAGATGGCAGTGGTCGTGGGTTTGAGCTTCGGCAGACGAATCCGCTCGGCCTTGCTCCAGTCGAGATAGTCGGCCGAGTCATGGGTCTCCCAGAAGCGGCGCTCCTCCGCCTCATTTTTGAATGCCGGGACCGACCCAAGCTTCCTGGTCATAGCGGGCCTTTTTCTTGCGATGCCTGTCTCGGGCCGAAATCACGCGGATACATATACGCCCGGTCGCACGACATCGGCACGGAACGGCCGGCAGTAGCCTCGGCTCACGGCAGCGCGAACCCGGGCAGCCGCAGCGCCTTCCGGTCGAAGCTGACGGTGTGGGAACAGCCTGCCTTGCCGCCGAACGCCCCGACCAGCGCGTCGGCGAACGAGCCGCGGCCCTGCTTCAGCGCAATCATCGCCGTGAAGACTTCCTGTTCGTTCTCCACCACCAGCACGGCGGCCTGCAGCGTGCGCTCGATGGCCGCCACGACGTCGCC
>JBGPND010000280.1:0-5993 GCA_041487355.1 Acetobacteraceae bacterium
ATGTCGCGCTCGACAGCGTTGTTGTCGATCGCCAGGGTTCCGTCGTCGAGGTAGCGGATCGCCCCGGCGATGTCGGTTCTTCCGGAGACGCGTCGGAGTGTCGCGGTGAACCAGCGATGCAGCCGCTCGATCAGGTGGGTTTCCAAGTGCTGCCGCGCCGCTGGGTGGTCGAGCGCTTCTTCGCCTGGATCAATCGCAACCGCCGGCTCGCTCGTTGGGCTTGAGATTCGAGTCGGACTCTCAGAGTGCCACGGTGGTCACTGCGGGAAAGGTCCAGCGCTCGCCGTGCTCGCTGCACTGCGCGTGGCTGCGCACCTCCTAATACCCTGCGTGGCGCGCCGTGGCGTGCCCTCGAGATTTCGGACCAATGATAACGTGAGAGACTGGCTCGCTTGCATGGCAGGCAATCGAGGCTCTGAGCTGCGGCGAGCATGATCATCCTCAGCGGCGTAATACCAACCGGCGGAAAGAGTGACGTACGGCGGCGTCCGACCCAACACGTCATGGCCGGACTTGACCCGGCCACCCCCACCGGCACCGGCAGCGCGAAAGAAGCAGTTGCAAGCTGCGACGAAGCCCGTGGGGATGGCCGGGTCAAGCCCGGCCATGACGTGGTACGCAGGGCCAGTGCGACCAGACCGAGAGTCGATGTTTCCGCCGGTTAGTATAAGCCAGCAGGACCACTCTCCAGCCAGATCATTCGCGCCTGGCATCGTTCGCTTGCCTCCCCCTGCCGGACCGGCGTAAGAACATAACAAGAATTAAGGACGCGCCGATATGAAGCACAACCTGAATTTCGGGACGGAGCGGCCATTCTGCGAGTTTCGGAATGAATGCCCAGACGCAGTCGCCTCCGCACCGCCGCCGGCGCAATCATCGCAACGGAGCACAAGGGAAGTTCGCACACGTGTCGATTGAACCCCATGCCAAGCGGGGAATCCCATCCCGGATTGGGGCGAAGCCGGCACCAGCCACCCAGCCCAGCCTTCCGCACCCCGGCGCCATCTATTCCAGATTGAGTTCAATCGCCCGACCGCCCCACACACCGTTGCCATAAGAATGCCCCGTGCGCATCGGATCGCGGTGGTTCGCTAATCGGCTAAGCTGGCCGCGCCGAGGGAGAACCACGGACCATGCCGATCGACAGTGGAAGAACCGCGCGCGACCGACCCGCCCTGCTGGCGGTCTGCACGATCGCGCCCTGGCCCGCGCTGAACGGCTATTCCCTCCGTGTCTCGCATCTGCTGCGCGAACTCGCGCCGCGCTGGTCGATCACCCTGATCGCGCCGCCGTCCGATGCCATCCCACACGACATCGCCGAGCACGTGCCGGTCACGCTGCATGGCAGCGGCTTCACCTACCCGTGGCGCTTCGACCAGACCGAGCTGCGCGCCACCGTGGACCGCGTGGTCCGCGACCGCCGCCCCGATCGCGCCCTGGTCTGGGCCGGCGCCGAGGCGCTCTGGTTCGACCGCCCCGATCTGCCCCGGGCCGTCGTCGATGTGATCGACTGCAATCCGCTGGAATTCTGGCGCGGCTTCCTGTCCTACCGCGACCTGCGGCAGCGCTACCGCTGCCTGCGTGAGATCGCCGTCGCGACGCGCTTCGCCCGCCGCACCGTGCGCGCCTATGCCGCAACCGTGTGCGTCGGCGAAGCTGACGCACGATGGCTGCGCCGGATCGGCGGCCGCGACACCGTCCATGTCGTGCCGAATGGCGTGGACATCCCTGCCGAGGAAACCCTCGCCGAGGAAGCCGCGTCGCCGACCCTGAGCTTCACCGGCGCGCTGGATTATCAGCCCAACATCGAAGCGGTGTTGTTTGCCGCCAGCGCGATCTGGCCGCGCATCCTCGCAGCGGAGCCAACCGCGCATTTCGTCGTTGCCGGCCGCAACCCCGCGTCCGAGGTGCGTGCGCTCGCCAGGCTGGCGAACCTCGAGATCGCGGCCGACGTCCCCGACATGGTGGCGGTTCTTGGCCGTTCCTGGGTGTCGATCGCACCGATGCGCTCGGGCGTCGGCATCAAGAACAAGGTGCTGGAAGCCTGGGCCTGCATGCGCCCGGTGGTGCTGACCAGGCTGGCGACCAACGGCCTCGTCGTGCCGCCGGACCACACGAAGCTGGTGTGCCAGAGTGCCGACGCGATGGCCGCTGCCGTCATCCGTCTGTTCAACGATCCGGACGAACGGCGCCGCCTGGGGCAGTCAGCACGCGAGACCGTGCAGCGTCACTTCACCTGGGCCGGCGCCGCGTCGCGATTGGACGCGCTGCTGCGATAGGGCCAGCCACGCCCGCTCACGGCCTCACAGCTCTTCCACCTGCTCCACGCCGGGAAGCACCTTCATCGCCTGGGCCAGCCGCGGCGTGACGTTGAAGCCGCCGGGCAGCGCGATCTCCACACTCTGCGTCGTGCCGAGACGTGGCACCAGGATCACCCTACCCTTGCCGCTTCCCTCGCGTCCCAGCAGGTCGCGGATATGCGGCACCGCCGCGGTCTCGCCGAGCCAGATGCGCATCGCCGCGCCCGCGCTGGCCGCCGCCTGGTCCAGCCCGACGACATCCTGCGCGGTGACCCGCAGCGCCTCGCCATCCTGCCGGAGCTCGGCAGTGACAAGCACATTCGAACCGCTGGCCAGCAAGTCGCGCGCGCGCGACAGCACCTCGGCGAACAACGTGACCTCGCAGGAGCCGGACGCGTCGGTGATGCGGACCCAGGCCATCCGGTTGCCGGTGCGCGTCACGCGCTCCTTCTGCGCGGCCACCGTGCCGGCCAGGCGCATCCGTGTCACGCCGGCCTGCGCAACCGCTTCCACCTGCGCGCAGGGTGTCGTGCCAAGCCGGCGCAGGGCCTTGGCGTAGGCGTCGAGCGGATGCGCGGTGAGGTGGAAGCCGATGGCCTCTGCCTCGAAATTAAGCCGGTCCATCGGCGTCCAGTCCGGCACATCGGGCAGACGCAAGGTTTCCCTGGAACCACCTTGCGATGCGCCGAACAGGGCGATCTGCCCACTCTCCTTCTCTTCCGCTGTCGCCTGCGCGCGGCGCAGGATTGCCTCTGCGGCGGAATAGAGCCGAGCACGGTTCGGCTCCAGCGCATCGAAGGCGCCGGCGCGGATCAGGTTCTCGAGCTGCATGCGATTGAGCTGGCGTGGATCGACACGGGCGGCGAGATCGGCCAGGTCGGTGAAGGGCTGGTCGCCGCGCGCCTCGACCAGTGCCTGCATGGCGGCGAACCCGACCTTCTTCACGGCGGCCAAAGCGTAGCGGATCGCCAGCCCGCCCTCGGACATGCGTTCCACCGTGAAGTCGGCACCTGAGTGGTTGATGTCCGGCGGCTGGATGCGAATGCCCGAACGCACCGCCTCCTCGCGCAACGCCGCGAGCCGGTCGGTGTTGCCGAGCGCCAGGCTCATGCAGGCGGCGATGAACACCTCGGCGTGGTTCGCCTTCATCCATGCCGTCTGATAAGCGACCAGCGCATAGGCCGCCGCGTGCGACTTGTTGAAGCCGTAGTCGGCAAACTTTGCCATCAGCTCGAAGACCTCGGTCGCCTTCGCCTGTGGGATACCCCGCGCCACGGCACCCTTCACGAAAGTCTCGCGCTGCGCCTCCATCTCCGAGCGGATCTTCTTGCCCATCGCGCGGCGCAGCAGATCGGCGCTGCCCAGGCTGTAGCCGCCCATCTTCTGGGCGATCTGCATCACCTGCTCCTGGTAGACCATGATGCCGTAGGTCTCGCCCAGGATCTCCGCCAGTTCCGGATGCGGCGCCTGCCATTTCTCGCCGTGCTTGCGCCGGCAATAGTCGGGGATGTTCGCCATCGGCCCCGGCCGGTACAGCGCCACCGCCGCGATCAGATCGTCGAACCGGTCGGGGCGCATCTGGCGCAGCACATCGCGCATGCCCTGACCTTCGAGCTGGAACACCCCGCCGGCCTCGCCGCGCTGCAGCATCTCGTAGGTCTTCGCATCGTCCAGCGGCAGCCGGTCGATATCGACCTCGGTGCCGAGGCCGCGCAGCATCACCACCGCACGCTGCAGGATGGTCAGTGTCGTCAGGCCGAGGAAGTCGAACTTCACCAGCCCCGCCTGCTCGACATGCTTCATCGAATACTGGGTGACCAGGAAGTCCGAGCGCGGATCGCGGTACAGCGGCACCAGCTCGATCAGCGGCCGGTCGCCGATCACCACGCCGGCGGCATGCGTGCTGGCGTGGCGGTACAGCCCCTCGATCTGCAATGCGATCTCCAGGAGTCGGGAAATGCCTTCGTCCTCGTCGCGCATCAGGCGCAGCCGCGACTCGCCGGCGATCGCCTGCTGCAGGTTCACCGGATGCGCCGGATTGTTGGGGATGAGCTCGGCGACCTTGTTCACCTGGCCGAACGGCAGGCCGAGCACGCGGCCCACATCGCGCACCGCGGCGCGCGCCTGCAGCTTGCCGAAGGTGATGATCTGCGCGACGCGATCGCCGCCGTATTCGCGGCGCACGTAGTCGATCACCGCGTCGCGGCCTTCCTGACAGAAGTCGATGTCGAAGTCCGGCATCGACACGCGCTCGGGATTGAGGAAGCGCTCGAACAGCAGGTCGAAGCGGATCGGATCGAGGTCGGTAATCGTCAGCGCCCAGGCGGCGACCGAGCCGGCGCCGGAGCCGCGTCCCGGCCCGACCGGAATCCCCTGCGCCTTCGCCCACTGGATGAAGTCGGCGACGATCAGGAAGTAGCCGGCGAAGCCCATCGAGACGATGACGGAGAGCTCGTAGTCGAGCCGTTCGCGATAGCGCGCGCGAGTGGCGGCGTCGGCGCCCATCGCAGCCATACGGCGTTCGAGCCCCTCGATCGCCATGGCGCGCACGGTCTCGTCCTCGGTGCTGCCTGCGTGCACCTTGGGTGAGACCGGCAGCAGCGGCTTGCGCGTTTCCATCATCGCCGCGCAGCGCCGCGCGATCGCCAGCGTGTTGTCGCAGGCCTCGGGCAGGTCGGCGAACAGGATGCGCATGTCGGCGGCCGGCTTGAACCAGTGCTCCGGCGTGACGCGCCGGCGATCTGGTTCCGACAGCAGCCTGCCCTCGGCGATCGCCAACAACGCGTCATGCGCCTCGTACATGTCCGGTGTGGCGAAGTAGCAGTCGTTGGTGGCGACCAGGGGGATGCCGGCGGCATCCGCCAATGCGATCAGCCCGGGCTCGAGGGCACGCTCGTCGGCTTGGCCGTGGCGGTGAAGTTCCATCGCCACGCGGTCCGGGAATGCCTCGGCCAGACGAGCGAGCAGGCGTTCGGCTTCCGGCTTCTGGCCCTCGCCGAGCAGCCGCGCGAGCGGGCCGGTGGCGCCGCCGGTGAGCAGGATCAGCCCCGCGGCGCGGGCGGCGATCGCATCCAGCGCGAGCTGCGGTTTCAGGCCCGGATCGGTCTCCAGGAAGCCGGCCGAGGACAGGCGCTGCAGATTGTCGAGCCCGCTGGCATCCTGTGCCAGCAGCACGATCGGGTCGGGCGGCAGGCGCGGGTTGTCGGCACGGGCCAGGGCGACCTGGCAGCCGATGATCGGCTGGATGCCCTTGGCGGCGCAGGCCTGGCTGAACTCCAGGGCGCCGAACAGGTTGGCGGTGTCGGTGATCGCCACAGCCGGCATCAGGGCGTCGCGGGCGAGGGTGGGGAGTTTTTCGGCCTTGATGGCGCCTTCGCTGAGCGAATAGGCGGAATGGACGCGGAGGTGGACGAAATCGGCGTGGGGCATGGGGGTAGTATGTAGGACCATCGCCGAGTCCGGCCAACACGGTTGCACCGCGCCCGCCCCATCGTCATGGCCGGGCTTGTCCCGGCCATCCGCGCACCAACCGAAGTGCACGGATGGCCGGGACAAGACCCTATGCAGGTGTGGATGGCGGCCTGACGCGGAAGCGGATTGAGTTGCCTTTCCACCTTGCAAGGGAGGCAACCGATGGCGAACACCGACCAACCTCGCGCCCGCGAGACCACCATCCAAAGCAATCATGCCACG
>JBGPND010000281.1:0-5984 GCA_041487355.1 Acetobacteraceae bacterium
GAGTAGGCTTTGCCTCGCTGCCAAAGCATGGACACCTCCGGTGATGGTCAACCGGAGGCCTACGAATCGTACATCGGGGGCGTTTCGGAACCCCCGCCAGCGCATGGCTGGGATTCCAGTCTGGATGGAAATGCTCTAGTGAAACTCGGCCAGTCGGGCCAGCAGGAAGTCGCGGAACACCGCCACGCGCTTCGAGTTCCGCAGCTCTTCCGGATAAACGAAATAGACGTCCACCTTCGGTCCCTTCAGGTCGGGCAGGATCCGCACCAGATCTGGATTCTCCGCCACGACGAAGTCGGGCAGCGCGCCGATCCCGAGGCCGGAGCGGATCGCCAGCAGCACGGCAAGCGTGCTGTTGACCTCCAGCAGGGCGCGCCGCGGATTGCCGGGACGCCGCCCGGCCTCGGCGAGCCAATTGATGTCACTGACGGGCGGATGGTGCTGCCCGAACAGGATCAGCTTGTGCGCATCCAAATCCTCCGGACGCTGTGGCACGCCGTGCTCCTTCAGATACTCCGGCGAGGCGCAGATATGCCATTGCAGCGTCATCAGATGACGCTGCACGAGGTCCGGCTGCTTCGGCGGATGCATGCGAATCGCCACATCCGCCTCGCGCATCGCAAGATCGAGCTCCGCATCGTCCAGCAGCAGTGAGATCGACACGTCCGGATACATCGCAAGGAACTCGTGCAGCCGCGGGGCGAGCCAGGAAGCACCGAAGCCGACCGTCGTCGTCACCTTGAGCCGTCCCGCGGGCTTCTCCTTGCTTTCGGTGAGCAGGGCCTCGGTGATCGCCAGCTTGGCAAACACCTCGCGTACGGTGCGGTTCAGTGCCTCGCCCTGCTCGGTCAGGATCAGGCCGCGCGCGTGGCGGTGGAACAGCGGCACCTGAAGCGCCTCCTCGAGTGCCGAAATCTGGCGCGAGACGGCGGATTGGCTGAGGTTCAGCGTATCCCCCGCATGCGTGAAGCTGCCTGCCTCGGCCACGGCGTGGAAGACGCGCAGCTTGTCCCAGTCGATCACTTGGTCACTCCTATCCGCCAGGTTCAGCTCCTGGCGGCGTCCATGAAACCTGCCCTGGCTTCCGTCGCTAGCTGCTCGTTACATGTGCAGAGCGGGCAGCCTAGACAATCTCCCACGAGTCCGGTGGTTTCGCTTGGACCTATTTGTGGATTCCTCGCTAGTCCGCGGCAAGTGCGGTCCCCGTCCCCGGGCTAGACCCGGGGATTGACCCGGGGATCGATCCGGGGATCTGGCCCGCCAGCCACTTCTCCGCCTCCAGCGCGGCCATGCAACCGGTGCCCGCGGCGGTGACCGCCTGGCGAAACACCTTGTCCTGCACATCTCCCGCCGCAAACACCCCATCGGCCGTGGTCCGCGTGCTGCCCGGTACCGTCTGGATGTAGCCCTCGCCATCCATTGCCACCTGCCCGGCGAAGATCGCCGTGTTCGGCGTATGGCCGATGGCAATGAACACGCCGTCAACCGGCAGCGTGGTCGCCGCGCCGGTCTTCACGTTGCACAGCCGGAGGCCGGTCACCACCTCGGGTGTGCCGCCTCCCTCGATCTCCTCGACGACGCTGTCCCAGATCACCCGGACCTTCGGGTGGGCAAACAGTCTGGCCTGCAGGATCTTTTCCGCCCGCAGGGCATCGCGGCGGTGGATGAGCGTGACGCCCTCGGCATGGTGGGTCAGGTAGAGCGCCTCCTCCACCGCGGTGTTGCCGCCGCCGACCACGGCCACCTGCTTGCCGCGATAGAAGAACCCGTCGCAGGTGGCGCAGGCGGACACGCCCCGTCCCTGCAGCCGTTGCTCGGACTCGAGACCCAGCCACCGCGCCTGCGCGCCGGTCGCGATGACCACCGAGTCCGCCAGGAAAAAATCGCCTGAATCGGCCACGCAGCGGAACGGGCGCACGGTGAAATCCACCCGGGTGATGAGGTCCTGGACGATGCGGGTCCCGACATGCTCGGCCTGCGCCGCCATCTGCTCCATCAGCCAGGGACCCTGGATCACGTCGGCGAAGCCCGGGTAGTTCTCGACATCCGTGGTGATCATCAGTTGCCCGCCCGCCTGCAGGCCCGCGACCAGGATCGGCGACAGGCTGGCGCGGGCCGCATAGATCGCGGCCGTGTAGCCGGCGGGCCCGGAACCGATGATCAGCACGCTTGTGTGGTGGGTTTCGGGCATCGTCATGTCCAATGCTGCGGAGCCTTGACCATATCGGCCTCCGCCGTTGCCAGACAAGGAAGTGGCGTGCCGTTCGCGCTGCCGCCCTACGTTCGTCTTATGTTCTATACGGCCGAGCGCCCTATCGAGCGACATGTCTGCCGCCGTCATGCCGGGCCTGCGCCCGGCATGACGTGTGTGAGCTCCTGCGGGATGTGTCGCAGCATCGGGTCTCGGTATGACCCGTGATTTGTCGATGCAAGCCAGGCCACCTTGCGGCCGCCGCGCTGTGCAATATTATTGCGCCTGCCCAGCCGTCCCCGGAAACGTCACACTCGGAACAACACGCCCAGCGCAAGGTAAAATGCGCGCATGAAGAGCCCCACTGGCGAAACGCCCATCCTGGACGCGATCGACCGCCGCATCCTGTCGGAGCTGCAGGCCGATGGCAGGATGACCAATGTCGAGCTCGCGCGCCGGGCAGGCATCTCCGCTCCGCCCTGCCTGCGCCGCGTGCGCCGGCTGGAGGAGGCCGGCGTGATCCGCGGCTACCATGCCGACTCCGATCCGCAGAGGCTCGGCTGGGAGATCATCTTCTTCGCCATCGTCGGGCTGGACAGCCAGAAGGAATCGGTTCTCTCCGCCTTCGAGCAACTGGTCGCCACCTGGCCTGAAGTGCGCGAATGCCACATGATCCGCGGCGGCGGCGACTTCCTGCTGAAGCTCGTGGCCAGGGATACCGCGCACGAGAACCAGCTCACCCAGCGCCTGACCGGCTCGCCCACCGTCACCCGCGTGCAGACGCTGCAGACGATACGCACCAGCCGTCATCTGGCCGGGGTGCCGCTATAGGCCGGCTTGACGCTGCCGCGCCGCCCGCTATCCAGGCGGGGCCGGAAGCTGAGCGGAGCGCATGTCCGAACCCACCGCCTTGACCAAGGTTTCCGCGCGCGTGGTGCCGCACGGTGCGCCGACGCTCACGGTGGTGGTCCCCTGCTACAACGAGCGGCCGAATGTCGCGCCGCTGCTCGCGAAGCTCGACGCCGCCTTGTTCGGCATCGCCTGGGAGGTGGTGTTCGTCGACGACAACAGTCCCGACGGCACGACGGCAGAGGTGCGCCGCATCGCCCAGACCGACCCGCGTGTCCGCTGCATCCGCCGCATCGGGCGCCGTGGCCTGGCCTCGGCGGTGATCGAGGGGGCGCTCGCCTCCTCGGCGCGGTTCGTCGCGGTGATCGACGGCGACCTGCAGCACGATGAAACGAAACTCCCGGACATGCTCGCCGCATTGCAGACCGGCCGCTACGACCTCGCCGTCGGCAGCCGCCACGTCGATGGCGGCGATGCGTCGGGACTTGCCGGTCGCTGGCGCCACGTGCTGTCCGATGGCGGCATAAGGCTGGCGCAGCTCTTCCTGCCGGTCCGCCTGACCGATCCGATGAGCGGCTTCTTCATGCTGCCGCGCCCGCTGTTCGAGCAACTGGCGACGAGCCTCACCGGCCAGGGCTTCAAGATACTGCTCGATCTCGCGCTGAGCTCGCCCGCGCCGCTGCGGGTGATCGAAATCCCCTGCCGCTTCCACGAGCGCGTCGCCGGCGAGAGCAAGCTGGACGCGCTGGTGCTCGCGCAGTTCGTCGGCCTGTTGCTGGACAAGGTGTTCGGTGGCCTGCTGCCGCTTCGCTTCATCTCCTTCGCGCTGGTGGGTGCGTTCGGCGTCGTGGTGCACCTCGCGGTGCTGACGGTAGCGCTGAAGCTCACGGGGCTGAGCTTCGAAACCGCCCAGGCAGTGGCCACTGTCGTTGCGATGGTGTTCAACTTCCAGCTCAACAATGAAATCACCTATCGCGACCAGCGGCTGCGCGGCCCGCGCCTGTGGCGGGGGCTGCTGCTGTTCATGCTGGTCTGCGGCTTTGGCGCCATCGCCAATGTCGGCATCGCGAAGTCGCTCTACGAGAGCCACACCGCCTGGAGCATCGCCGGAGCGATCGGCGCGGTGATCGGCGTGGTGTGGAATTACGCCGTCTCGGCCACGCTGGTCTGGCGCGCGCGGTGATCTGTCATTGCGAGGAGCAAAGCGACGCGGCAATCCCGATCCGAGTGCGCACTCACCCCGAGATTGCTTCGCCTGCGGCTCGCAATGACAGCTTGTGGCTGGCGGCGCTTGCCGCGCTGACATTGCTGCGCCTCGCCGTCGCCGCAACCACGCCGCTCGCGCCGGACGAGGCATACTACTGGGTGTGGTCGCGCACCCTGGCGCCGGGATATCCCGATCATCCGCCGATGGTGGCGCTGTGGGTGCGCCTCGGCACGGCCCTGGCGGGCGACACGCCGGTCGGCATCCGGCTGCTGGGTCCGCTTTCGGTGGCGGTCGCCTCGCTGTTGCTGGCCGACGCGGCCGATCGTCTGTTGCCGGGGCGGCGCGCCGGATTGCTGGCGGCCGCGCTGCTCAATGCAACGCTGCTGCTCGGCGTCGGCGCGGTGATCATGACGCCCGACACGCCGCTGCTGTTCTTCTGGACCTGCGCTCTGTGGGCGGTCGCCAGGCTGCTGCACGACGGCAACGCCGCGTGGTGGCTGGCAGTCGGGCTGTTCGCCGGTCTGGCAATGACGAGCAAATACACCGCCGCGTTTCTCTGGCTCGGCATCGCGCTGTGGTTGCTGGCGACACCATCGCTGCGCGGCCAGTTGCGGCGGCCCACGGTATGGCTTGGCGCGCTGCTCGGCGGGGCGGTCTTCCTGCCCGTGGTGCTCTGGAACGCCGAACACGGCTGGGCGAGCTTCGCGCGGCAAGGCGGGCGCGTGGCGGAGTGGCACCAAGCGAGCGCCGTCCGCTTCATCGCCGAATTGATCGGCGGCCAGATCGGCCTCGTCACGCCGCTGGTGTTCGTCCTGTTCGCCGCCGGCGTGGTGCTCGCGGCGCGACAAGCCTGGCGGACCCGTGATGCCGTCTGGACATTGCTCGCCGCGCTGACGATCCCCGCGGTGCTGGTGTTCACACAGCATGCGTTCGGCGATCGGGTGCAGGGCAACTGGCCGGCGATCATCTATCCCGCCGCCGCGATCGCCGCCGCGGGATTGCAGGCACAAGCCTGGCGACGCCTGCATGGACCCGCTCTGGCGCTTGGCTTCGCGATCACACTGATTGTCTATCTGCAGGCAAGCCTGGCACCGCTGCCGTCGCCGGTGCGGCTCGATCCGATTGCGTTGCGCCTCTCCGGCTGGGACACGCTTGCCGCACAGGTCGCCGGCGCTCGGCAGCAGACCGGCGCGGAGTTCGTCGCGGCGGATCAGTACGGCGTCGCCGCCGAACTCGCGCTCGACCTGCCGGCGGGCATTCCGGTCGTGGCGATCGAGCCGCGCTGGGCGCTGTTCGATCTGCCGCTCCCGATGCTTACGGGCAAAACCGGCATCCTGGTGCACAGCGTGCGCCGCGGCGACGACATCGACCGCACCCGATGGTCCAGCGTCGCGGAACTCGGCGCGGCCGAGCGAAAGCACGACGGAAGCACGGTCGAGGCATTCCGGCTGTTTCGCGTCACCGGCGCCAGTCCGGAGCCTGCCGCATTGCTGCCCCGCCCGCGGTGATCCTGGCGGGTGCTGTTGCCGCTTGTGTCGCGACGCTGGCGGCGAAACCTGACGGATGATACCCAAGGCTGGAGGTCCGCTCAGGGTGGAGGCCGTGTGAAAACGCGATTCCCAGCAGGCGTCGCGAAATATCCTATCGGCGCGAAGGCCCCGGAAGAAGCAAGGATTCAAGGGAATGTCTTGCGGAGTAACGTAGTTGCTCGTTGTCGTTACGGCACGACGTTTTCAC
>JBGPND010000282.1:0-5969 GCA_041487355.1 Acetobacteraceae bacterium
CAGCCTGCTCTACCTGGAGAAGCTGCGCCTGATCCATGCCGTGATCACCGCCGCGCTGATCGCCGGCGTGGTCGCCTGGGGCATCCTGCTGTGGCAGCAGGGACAGGCCACGGTCGGCGACATCGTGCTGATCACCGCGCTCTCGTTCGGCATCCTGCACTCCACGCGCGATCTGGCCGTGGCGCTGGTCGAGCTGACCCAGCACGTCGCCCGGCTGGAGGAAGCGATCGCCTCGCTGCTGACCGAGCATGAGCTGCCCGACCGGCCGGATGCCGCCGCGTTGCTGCCCGGCGCCGGGCAGGTGATTTTCGAGCATGTCCGCTTCGCCTACCCCGGGCGCATGCCGGTGCTGCGCGAATTCGACCTGACCATCGAACCGGGCCAGCGTGTCGGCCTGGTGGGCTATTCGGGCGCCGGCAAGTCCACCGTGCTGGCACTGCTGCAGCGCTTCTACGACGTCGAGCGCGGGCGCATCCTGATCGACGGACAGGACATTCGCGACGTGACGCAGGAGAGCCTGCGCGCCACGATGGCGATCGTGCCGCAGGACATCAGCCTGTTCCACCGCACCGTGCTCGAGAACATCCGTTACGCACGTCCCGACGCGCCGGAGGAGCAGGAGCTGGCCGCCGCCGAAATGGCGCATTGCCGCGAGTTCATCGAGGCGCTGCCCGAAGGCTTCGCCACCATGGTGGGCGAGCGTGGCGTGAAGCTCTCGGGCGGCCAGCGCCAGCGTCTGGCGATCGCCCGCGCCCTGCTGAAGGACGCGCCGATCCTGCTGCTGGACGAAGCCACCAGCGCGCTGGACAGCGAGAGCGAACGGGCGATCCAGGATGCGCTCGACCGGTTGATGCAGGGACGCACGGTGATCGCCATCGCGCATCGCCTGTCGACGCTGAAACGCTTCGACCGCATCATCGTGATGGATCACGGCCGCATCATCGACGACGGCCCGCCCGATGTGCTGGCGGCGCGGCCTGGCCCCTATCGCGACCTGCTGCGCAAGCAGCAGTTGCTGGAACCCGTCCCGAAGGCGGCCTGAGTGTCCCGTCTGGTCGTCGTCTCCAACCGGGTGGCGCCGATCACGGAAGGCGAACCGACGGCCGGCGGCCTGGCAGCCGGTGTGCTCGACGCCCTGAAGCAGAAGGGCGGCATCTGGTTCGGCTGGAGCGGCGAGATCACCGACGATGTCGCCTCCGCGGCCAACGCCGAACGGACAGTGGGGCCGATCACGCTGTTCACCGTCGACCTGTCCCGCCGCGACTACGACGAGTTCTATCGTGGCTTCGCCAACGGAACGCTGTGGCCGACGCTGCACTACCAGGTCGGCCATGCGCATTTCGATTGGGCGGAGTTCGCCGGCTATCGCCGCGTGAACGAACTGTTCGCCCAGGCCCTCGCGAAGCTGCTGCATCCCGACGACCTGATCTGGGCGCACGACTACCATCTGCTGTGCCTGGCGGAGGCGTTGCGGGCGGCGGGGCTGCGCAATCGCATCGGGCTGTTCCTGCACACCCCGTTTCCCGCTCCCGCGGTGTTCATGACCGATCCGGCGCACGCCGAACTGATCCGCGCGATGTGTCACTTCGACCTGCTGGGATTCCAGACCGAGGCCGACCGCAGTGCATTCGCCGACTACGTGCTGCGGGAGGCCGGCGGCGCCGCGCTGGATGCGGGGCGGCTAAGCGCCTTCGGCCGCACGGTGAAGACCGGTGTCTATCCGATCGGCGTGCATGCCGACGAGGTGCGCGAGCAGGCGGAGGCAGCGGCCAATCGCCGTTATGCCGCGCGGCTGCGTGCCAGCCTGCTCGGGCGGCCGCTGATCCTCAGCGTCGACCGGCTGGACTATTCCAAGGGCCTGCGCCAGCGCTTCAGCGCCTTCGAGCGGTTTCTGCAACAGTACCCGCGGCACCACGGCCAGGTGGTGTTCATGCAGATCGCGCCGCCGTCGCGCGGCGATATCGAGACCTATCGCGAGATCCGCCGCGAGCTGGAGGCCGAGGCCGGACGGATCAACGGCCGCTTCGCCGAAGTGGACTGGATGCCGCTGCGCTACCTGAACCGCGGCTTCGCGCGCAACGCGCTGATGCCGCTGTATGCCGAGGCGCAGCTCGGCCTGGTGACGCCGCTGCGCGACGGGATGAACCTGGTGGCGAAGGAATACGTCGCCGCGCAGGATCCGGAGAATCCCGGCGTTCTCGTGCTGTCGCAGTTCGCCGGCGCGGCGCGCGAGTTGGATGCGGCGCTGATCGTCAACCCGTACGACGAGGCGGGGGTTGCCGCTGCCCTGGATCGCGGGCTGGCGATGGACCGCGACGAACGGCGCGAGCGCCACGCCGCGATGCTGCAGGTGATGCGCCGCAACAGCCTGGACGCCTGGCGCGACCGGTTCGAGGCGGATTTGCGGGGGTGACGACCCCCACCCCAACCCTCCCCCGCTTCGCGGGAGAGGGGGCGCTGAACTCCCTCTCCCGCGAAGCGGGGGAGGGTTGGGGTGGGGGTGCCGGGATTGGCAATCCGCTGGCACTGGCTCTTATACTGACCGTGCCTTCAGGCAGGAGCGTCCGACAATGAACATCAGCATCCGTCAGGTCCATCCGGTCTTCGTCGGCGAGGCGTCCGGCGTCGACATCTCGCAGCCACTCACCAAGGACCAGGTGGCTGCCATCGAGGCGGGCATGGACCGCTACGCCGTCCTGGCGTTCCGCAATCAGCCTCTGTCCGACGAACAGCAGCTCACGTTCAGCCGCAATTTCGGCGAGCTGGAGGTCACGCTGGCGGGCCAGATGGCCAAGCCCGAGGACCGCCGGCTCGGCGACAGGCTGGAGCTCGGCGACATCTCCAACCTCACCGCGCGGAACGAATTGCGCGCCCGCGACGACAGAAGCCGGATGTACGCGCTGGCCAACCGGCTGTGGCACTCCGACGCGTCGTTCCGCGCGGTCGGGGCAGGCTATACGCTGCTGCACGGGCGCGTCATTCCGGGCAACGGCGGCAATACCGAATTCGCCGACATGCGTGCCGCGTATGACGCGCTGGACGATGCGACCAAGGCGGAGATCGAGGATCTGATCACCGAGCACTCGATCGTCTTCTCCCGCGAGCAGATCGGCTTTTCCGACTATGGCGAAGGCAACGCCGACAAGCTCCGCCCCGTGCGGCACCGGCTGGTGATCACCCACCCGGTGACCGGGCGCAAATCACTGTATCTATCGTCGCATATCGGCGGCATCGTCGGCTGGCCGGTACCGGAAGCGCGCGCCTTCATCCGCGACCTGATGGAGCATGCGACGCAACCGCAATTCGTCTACGCGCATAAGTGGCGGGTGGACGATCTGGTGATGTGGGACAACCGGACCGTGCTGCACCGCGCGCGCCGCTTCGATGACCTGCGGGAAGTGCGCGACCTGCGCCGGACGTCGATCAAGGGCACCGGGCTGATGGTGGAGCAGGCACCGGCGCAAGCCGCGGAGTAGTCGCGATGACGATCAGCACCTGCCCCCGGGCGCTTGACCCGGGGGTCCACCAGATCCATCCGGTGTTCGTCGGCGAGGTGTCCGGCGTGGACATCACGCGACCGATCGCGCGCGACGATGTCGCGGCGATCGAGGCGGGCATGGACCGCTACGCCGTCCTGGTGTTCCGCGACCAGCGCCTGACCGACGAGACGCAACTGGCGTTCACGCTGAATTTCGGCGAGCTGGAGCACACGCGCGGCAACGCCATCACCAAGCCGGAGGAGATGCGGCTCGATCCGGCGTTCGCCGATGTCTCGAACCTCGACAAGAACCACCGGCCGCTGGCGCGCGACAGCCGACGGCGGCTGTATGCGTTGGGCAATCGGCTGTGGCATTCCGACAGTTCGTTCCGCGCCATCCCGGCGACCTATTCGCTGCTGTCGGGACGCATCGTGGTGGACAAGGGCGGCGAGACCGAGTTCGCCGACCTGCGCGCCGCCTATGACGCGCTGGATGCGGCGACCAAGGCCGAGGTCGAGGACCTGGTCTGCGAACACTCGCTGATGTATTCGCGCGAGCAGTTGGGCTTCACCGAATTCTCCACCGACGAGCGGGAGGCGATGCGGCCGGTGCGTCAGCGCCTGGTGCGCACGCATCCGGTCACCGGGCGGAAATCGCTGTATCTGGCTGCGCATATCGGAACCGTCGTCGGCTGGCCGGTGCCGGAGGCGCGCGCCTTCATCCGCGACCTGATGGAACACGCCACGCAGCCACAGTTCGTCTACGCGCACAAATGGCGGCAATGGGACCTGGTCATGTGGGACAACCGTCAGGTCATGCATCGCGTGCGCCGGTTCGACGACACCAAGGTGCGCGACATGCGCCGCACCACGGTAGGCGGCACGGTGATGACCGTCGAGCAGGAAGCGCGCGCCGCCGAATGACATCCGGGAGGATGACGCCGTGACCATCAGCATCCGCCCCCGGGCGCTTGACCCGGGGGTCCGCCAGTTCACGCAAGTGTTCGCCGGCGAAGTCTCCGGCGTGGACCTCACGCAGCAATTGTCGCGCGACGCAGTGGCGGCGATCGAGGCGGGCATGGACCGCTACGCCGTTCTGGTGTTCCACGATCAGCGCCTGACCGACGATGCGCAGCGGACGTTCACGCGCAACTTCGGCACGCTGGAGGCCTCGCCCGGCGGCAACATCACCAAACTGCACGAACGCCGCCTGCCGCTGGACATGCAGGATGCGTCCAATCTCGACAAGGACCACAAGCCGTTCGCGCGCGATGACCGGCGGCGCATGTTCAACCTCGGCAACCGGCTGTGGCACTCCGACAGTTCGTATCGCGCGCTGCCGGCGAAGTATTCGCTGCTGTCCGGACGGATCGTGGTGGACCGAGGCGGTCATACGGAATTCGCCGACATGCGCGCCGCCTACGATGCGCTGGACGATGCGACGAAGACCGAGATCGAAGACCTGGTCTGCGAACATTCACTGATCTTCTCGCGCGGTTCACTCGGCTTCACCGAGCTGTCCGCGGAGGAGCGGGCGATGTTCAACCCGGTGCGCCAGCGTTTGGTGCGCACGCATCCGGTGACCGGTCGGAAATCGCTGTTCCTGTCGTCGCACGGCGGCACCATCATCGGCTGGCCGGTGCCGGAGGCGCGCGCCTTCCTGCGCGATCTGACGGAGCATGCGACACAGCCCGCGTTCGTCTACTCGCACAAATGGCGGCAATGGGACCTGGTGATGTGGGACAACCGCCAGACCATGCACCGCGTCACACGTTTCGATGAGACGCAGGTGCGCGACATGCGCCGCACCACGGTTGCCGGCGATGCCATGACGGTGGCGCAGGCGGCGTAGACGTGCCACCGGCCCTGGGTTCGTGCCGGTCGTTCGGGTAATTTTTTATCACGGAGGAACAGGGAGGAACAGGGAGCAGCCACGGAGAAGGTTTTTTTGCACTTCGCGCGCAGCGCAGTTCTTAACCTTCTCCGTGGCTGCTCCCTGTTCCTCCCTGTTCCTCCGTGATAAATATTGAACATAGCAATCCGCACAGACGGTCGTATTCGCGCACCGGACCCATCACCGAACGAACCGCCGCAGTCCATCCTTCAGCGTGACGCAGTTGAAGTTCATCAGCAGGCCGATGCGACAACCGCTCAGTCGCAAGTACGTCAGCATCTGAGACTCGTGCAGCGGCACGATATGCTCCACCGACTTGATCTCCAAAATAACCGTCTCGTCGACGATGACATCGGCACGATATCCGCAATCCATCCGAAGGCCGTCGTAGATGAGAGGCAACGCCACCTGCCGCGCGACAAGCAATCCGTCACGGACAAGTTCGTACCCCAGGCACTGAGGTGGCCCCCGAAAACTGGACAGGTGGCTAAGAGAGACTCTCGCCCCTAGAACGGCCGGTAGGCCAGGGGCGACAGATGGCGAATGTTCGCAAGAAGCACGGCGTTGATTTCAAGGCGAAGGTGGCATTGGCGGCGG
>JBGPND010000283.1:0-5951 GCA_041487355.1 Acetobacteraceae bacterium
GGCACCTCGCTTCGTTTACCGCCATGGCCGGGCGGAATGCGCCGCGCTTTTCCGCCCTCGGTTGGCGGTTCGGGCGTAAACGCGCAGCGCATTCCGCCGGGCCATGGCGACTTAGAGACCTAGCAACAACCGACGCGGGTCCTCCACGCCTTCCTTCACCCGTACCAGGAACGACACCGCCTCCCTGCCATCGACGATGCGGTGGTCGTAACTCAGCGCGAGATACATCATCGGCCTGATCTCGATCTTGCCGCTGATCGCCATCGGCCGCTCCTGGATCTTGTGCATGCCCAGTATCCCCGACTGCGGCGGATTGAGAATCGGCGTCGACATCAGCGATCCGTACACGCCGCCGTTGGTGATGCTGAACGTCCCGCCGGTCAGCTCCTCCAGCTTCAGCGCGCCGTCGCGCGCGCGGCGGCCGAAATCGGCGATGGCGCGTTCGATCTCGGCGAAGCTCATCGTGTCGACGTCGCGGATTACCGGTACGACCAGCCCGGCTGGACCGCCGACCGCGATGCCCATGTGCACGAAGTTCTTGTAGACGATGTCCTCGCCGTCGATCTCGGCGTTCACCGCGGGGAATTCCTTCAGCGCGGCAACGCAGGCCTTGACGAAGAACGACATCAAGCCGAGCCGCGCGCCTTCGTGCTTCTTCTCGAACGCGTCGCGGTACTCTTTGCGCAGCGCCATCACCGCCGACATGTCCACCTCGTTGAAGGTGGTCAGCATCGCCGCGGTGTTCTGCGCCTCCTTCAGCCGCGCGGCGATGGTGCGGCGCAGGCGCGTCATGCGCACACGCTGTTCGCGCGGTTCATCGGTGCGCGGCGGCCTGGCCACGGGGGCCGGCGTGGCCGGGGCGGGGCGATTGAGGAATGCCAGCACGTCGCCCTTGGTGATACGCCCGTCCTTGCCAGTGCCGGGGCCAAGCTCGGCAGGGAAAAGATGCTGCTCCTCGATCAGCTTGGCTGCGGCTGGCAGCGGCGCATATGCCGCGACATCGGCGGGCGGCGTGGCAGGACGCGCGACCGGACCGAGCGCCCGTGGTGGCGGGTTCACGCCGGCTTGCGGAATTGCCGCGGGACGCGGAGCAGGAGGCGGCGGCGGCTTCGCCGCGGCACCTGGTTCGAGCAGACCCAGCAACGCACCGACGGGGACCTCGCTGCCCTCCGGCGCGCTGATCGATGTCAGCACGCCGGCGGCCGGGGCGCTCACCTCGACCGTCACCTTGTCGGTCTCCAGTTCCACCAACGGTTCATCCGCCGCGACCGCCTCGCCCGCCTGCTTCATCCAGCGCGCGACGGTGGCCGACGTGACGCTCTCGCCCAGCGTCGGCACCTTGATCTCGGTCGCCATGTCACGCGGTTCCCAGCGCCGCGGCGACCAGTGCAGCCTGTTCCGCCTGATGCGTGCGCGCGGACCCGGTGGCCGGGCTCGCGGCTGCCTCGCGCCCGACATAGGTCGGCCGCTTCGCCTTTCCGTCGATCCCCGACAGTACCTTCTCCAGCCGCCGGTCGACGAAATTCCAGGCCCCCATGTTCTCCGGCTCCTCCTGGCACCACACCAGTTCGGCGTTGCGGTAGGGTGTGAGCTCCCGCGTCAGCGTCTTCTCCGGGAACGGATAGCTCTGTTCCAGCCGCATGATGGCGACGTCGTCGATCGCCTTTTCCCGCCGCTCGGTCAGCAGGTCATAGTACACCTTGCCCGAGCACAGCACGACGCGCCCCACCTGTTCGGGCGGGGCGATCGCGTCGACCCCCGGGTCAAGTGCCCGGGGGCGGGCCTCCGGGATGACGAAGCGGAACGCACTGCCCTCCGCCATCTCGTCCAGCGACGAGACCGCCATCTTGTGCCGCAGCAGCGACTTCGGCGTGAAGATCACCAGCGGCTTGCGGAAGTTGCGCTGCAACTGCCGGCGCAGCGCGTGGAAGTAATTGGCCGGCGTGGTGAGATTGCACACGCACATGTTGCGTTCGGCGCAGAGCTGCAGATAGCGCTCGATGCGGGCCGAGGAGTGCTCCGACCCCTGGCCTTCATAGCCGTGCGGCAGCAGCAGCGTGAGCCCGGACATGCGCAGCCACTTCGTCTCGCCGCTCGCCAGGAACTGGTCGATGATCACCTGCGCGCCGTTGGCGAAGTCGCCGAACTGTGCCTCCCACAACACCAGCGTGCGCGGATCCGCAAGTGTGTAACCATATTCGAAGCCAAGCACGCCGGCTTCCGACAGCAGAGAATTGTAGATCTCGATCTTCGCCTGATTGCGCGCGATGTTGTTCAGCGGCACGTATTCGTTCTGGTTCACCTGGTCGATCAGCACCGCATGGCGCTGACTGAACGTGCCGCGCTGGCTGTCCTCGCCCGACAGACGGACGCGGTGACCTTCCAGCAGAAGCGACCCGAATGCCAGCGCCTCGCCGGTCGCCCAGTCGATTCCCCCGCCTGACTCCAGCATCGCCTGCTTCGCCTCGAGCTGGCGCGCGATCCTCGGATGCACCTCGAACCCTGCCGGAACGCGCGTGAGAGCGGCGCCGACGCGCTTCAGCGTCGCGGGACTGACGGCGGTTGCCTGCTCGATGCGTTCGGCTTCCGGGTCGGCCTGCGAGAGGCCGCTCCAGTGGCCTTCCAGCCAGTCGGCCTTGTTCGGTTTGTATGACTTTCCCGCCGCGTTGGCGTCTTCCAGCGTGCGGGCGAACTCGTCCCACATCGTCTGCGCCTCGGCAGTGCTGATCACGCCCTCCACGGCCAGACGCTCAGCGTACAGCGTACGCGTGGTCTTCTTCTGATTGATCGCGCGATACATCAGCGGCTGGGTGAACGCCGGTTCGTCCGTCTCGTTGTGGCCGTGGCGGCGATAGCAGACGATGTCCAGCACGATGTCGGTGGCGAAGCGCATGCGGAACTCGGCCGCCATGCGGGCGCAGAACACCACCGCCTCCGGGTCGTCGCCGTTCACGTGCAGGATCGGCGCCTGGATCGACTTCGCCACGTCGGTGCAATAGAGCCCGGAAAAGGCGTGCGCCGGCACGGTGGTGAAGCCGATCTGGTTGTTCACCACCAGATGCACCGTCCCGCCGGTGCGGTAGCCGATGAGCTGGCTCATCGCCAGCGTCTCGTACACCAGCCCCTGTCCGGCGAACGCCGCGTCGCCATGCATCAGGATTGCCATCACCGAGGACCGCCGTTCCGTGTCGCCGGCGTGGTCCTGTCGCGCGCGCACCTTGCCGATCACCACCGGATCGACCGCCTCGAGATGCGACGGGTTGGGCTGCAACGACAGATGCACGCTGCGCCCGGCCACGTCGATGTCGGTCGAGGTGCCGAGATGGTACTTCACGTCGCCGGAGCCCTGCACGTCGTCGGGCTTGAAGCTCTCGCCGCCGAACTCGGAGAACACCGCGGTCAGCGGCTTCTTCACCACGTTCACCAGCGTGTTCAGCCGGCCGCGATGCGGCATGCCGATGGCGATCTCGCCGACGCCGGCCGAGACCACTGTCTCGATGATGGCGTGCAGCGCGGGGATGGTGGCCTCGCCGCCTTCCAGGCCGAACCGCTTGGTGGTGACGTAGCGCTTCTGGCAGAACGCCTCGAAGCCTTCCGCCTCGGTGAGCTGCGTCAGGATGGCACGCTTGGCCGTCGCATCGAATGCGTTGCGCCAGGGCGCGCCTTCCACCCTCCGCTGGATCCAGGATTTCTGGTCGGGGTCCTGGATGTGCATGAACTCGACGCCGATATGGCCGCAATAGGTCTCGCGCAGGATGGTGACGATCTCGCGCAGTGTCGCGGTTTCGCGGCCGAGCACGTTGTCGATGAAGATCGGCTTGTCGAGGTCGTTGTCGGTGAAACCGTAGGAGCGCGGATCGAGTTCGGCGTGCGGCTTGGGGATCTGCAGCCCGAGCGGATCGAGCCGCGCCTCCAGATGGCCGCGCACGCGGTAGGAGCGGATCAGCATCAGGGCGCGCAGCGAGGCGATGGTGGCGGCACGGATCTGCTCCCGCGACAACCTTGCTGTTGGTGCAGGTCCCGGACGAGGTCCCGGGGTGGTGGCGGGGCGCGGCGCCTCTTCTGCTTCCAGCGCCGGATGACGTGGGGCCCAGGAGGCGCCGGTGGCCTCCTCCAGGACCGCGCGCGCGTCGTCGTTCAGCGCGCTGAACAGCTCGGCGAAGGTCGGATCGACGGAAGCCGGGTTGGCCGCCCAGCGCGCGTATTGCTCGCCGAGGAAGGCGGCGTTCGCGCCGCTGAAGGCGGAGGCCAGAATGTCCACGCCAGCCATTGGTTACCATCCCTCATCTGCCCGGGCCGGGGTGCATAGAGGCACGTGCCGGCTTACGGTACCCCTCACGGCGCAGGTCCGGTCGCTGCAACCCCGTGTCACCAGACTGCCATGCGGAACGCGCCACGAGCGTCGGCCCGTGGCGCGTCGGTATTTCAGATGCGGCGGCAGGCAGGCATTTCAAGCGAGCAAGGAAGGAGGGGGGAAGCAAGGAGGGAGGGAAGCAGGGGAGCGAAGCAAGTGCTCCCCCTCCCCTTGCGGCGGGGGTAGGGGGAGGGGGCGATGCCAGTCGCAATGATCCCCTCCCCTAACCCCTTCCCGCAAGGGGAGGGGGAGTAGCCTACGGTCAGCTCTGCGCCGGCGGGCCCTGCGGCTGCTCCGGCGGGGCCGGCGGACGCTGCCGCAGCTCGGTCATGAACTGGTCGAACTCGGCCTTGTCCTTGGCGAAGCGCAGCCGGTCGAGGAAGGCGGCGAACTCCTTCTGCTCTTCCTCCAGCCGGCGCAGCGTCTCCACCCGGTATTCGTCGAAGGCGCGGTTGCCGCTGGACGGTGCCGGCCGCTCGCCGCCGCACCAGCTCTTCCAGCCGGTCCAGGGCGCCCCCCCGCCTTGCCAGGGGCCGCCCTGGTAGCCGCCATGACGGTAGTGTCCCCAGCATCCCATGCGTCCGCTCCATAGCGAGAGAAGCAACAGTACAAGCCCGACCGGCCACCAGAAGATGAAGCCGAGCACGATTGCCGCGATGCACAGCGGCTTCGGTATCGCCCGCCAGTGCCAGTAGCCCCAGCTTGGCTGGTTCCAGGTTGGTCCCGGGCCCCACGGGGAATTCCCGCTGCCCGGATTGCCATATGTCCCGTGATTTGTAGCGCCAGACATGGCGGTCCTCATGTGAATGTAAGACACATTTACATATGCGCGGCACGGCGCATCCGTCAAGTGGTTTGCGCGGTGTTAGGTAGCAATGACCACAAGCGTGTCTGAGCGCCCCGGCGCCCCGCACGTTACCCTGCTTGACGTTGCGCCGTCGGTACGGGCGGACTGTCGCGATGAGACTCGGCAGCAGCGCCCGTCGCATCGTGACCGCGCTTTACAGCCCCGCTGGCATAGTCGGCTGGGTTGTCGCGCTCGCCAAACCGATCCGCAGCGCGGTGGACTGGCTTAGCGATATGGACTTCGTTTCCTCAAACATGGCGGCGATCGGCGCCTTCCTTAACACAGGATGGGGAACTCTTGCCTCGGTATGCGCCGGAGCTTTGATTTTAGGGCACGCTATCCAGCGCTCGCTTCACGCAGCGCCAGTGCAGGAGACAGGTTCCGCTATCAGCGATCTCCAGCGCGAGAAGAAGCTGCCGCTGAAGGGGGCAGAGATTACTCCAGACCAGCATTCAGAAACGCTTCCGGCGCGAGATGAGGATGATTATGCCTACGGACTGTCGTTGGAACGGGTCTCTGGGGAGATCAATCCTGACAAGCCCAATATCTACATGTCGTGGCAGCTAGGGGTGAAAAACTGCACCGACGGTGCGGTGAGATACCGATTTGATACCAACCGCCATTGTTTTTGACTCTTATTGCCGCTCTTTCACCGTCATGGCCGGGCCTGTCCCGGCCATCCGTACCAGCACCAGTGCCGCGACGGATGGCCGGGACAGGCCCGGCCATGACGGGAGAAGCGGGCGCGCA
>JBGPND010000284.1:0-5938 GCA_041487355.1 Acetobacteraceae bacterium
CCGTGTGATCCGTCCGGGTGATCTTGACCGCCGCTCCCATCAAAGCCTCCGTCGTCGCGACCCGATGAACGGACGTAGCGAATCGGAGTTCGGGGGCGATTCCTAGCCCCTATGAGTCGAGGGTTGGGACGGATGGTATCAATCGACGAGCAGAACGTGCTATGTAGCTTCGCTGCCCCCGTCGCACGGGTAGGGGGATTTGCAACCGGTGGGAGTCTCTTCTAGCTCACCCCGTTTCCTGTCCAATGGATGGGGTCCACCTCAGATGTCCCGGCATCTGCTAGAGCTGGGCAAGGAGGGGCTAAGCGATAAGTGGTCGATCGTACCTGTTGGTGGTGCCGACCTTGTGCCGACTTTCGTGGCGCTCCTCGGCAATCACCTAGATGTCACAGTTGTTGTCGACTCCCAGAAGGCCGGTCACCAAAAGCTTGAGCGGTTAGCTGACCAAGGTCTTCTAGCGAAAAGCCGCCTTATTTTGGTCGGCAAAGTTCTGGGACGGAAGCTTGCCGATATTGAGGATGTCTTTTCGGTTGAGGACTATATCTGTCTGTACAACGCGGCTTTCGGAGCAAAGCTGAAGACCTCGCAACTCACCGGGAGAGACCCGATCCTCGCCAGAATCGAGCGACACACAGATAAGAGTTTCGACCATGGGAAGCCTGCTGACGTGCTTCTTCGCCGCCGCGACGAGTTCCTTCCCCAGTTCAGCACCGAGACAGTTGAGAACTTCGAGGCTCTTTTCCAAGTGATAAACGCAACTCTGCCGAAGTGATCCGGGGGGTCTTTGGAAAAGGAGAAGTTCGCCCCGTAGCTGAAGTCACAAATCGTGCGTCGCAGCGAGCGTCTCGAATACATACCACAGATGTACGCACATGGGTACGAATGCTGGCCAACGCTCCCACCGGCTTGCTTCCGTTATCTTGAAGTGATAACCTTCAATCGTGGCTGCGCCCCGAGACCCATCTCTCGACACGCTGCTTGAGCTTGACGGCCAGGTGCTCGTCGTGGACCCAGGCGGCCTGTACTGGGTTCGCTTCGTCGTGACGCGGGGTCCCGTGTCGCCGGAGAAGCCGCACGGCCTTGACTACAGCCTGACGCTGCACGGGCCGGATGGCGCACGGCTGGTAGGGTTTGATAATGCCCATCCGGTCGGGCGGAGCCGGCGCGGAGACCCGCAGGACCATCGCCACCGTCTGCGGACGGTCAGGCCGTATGACTACCGCGACGCGGCGACCCTGCGTGGCGATTTCTGGGCCGAGGTGGACGCCGTGCTCAAGGAGATAGGAGTCTTCCCATGACCACGCTGAAGGTCGGCATCGCCAGCTACGAGGAGATGAAGACCCGCACCATGCGGATCGCGCGCGGCGAACAGCACGTCTCCCCCAGGGAGCCCAAGGTGTGGTTCACCTCCACTGAGTCCTTCGCCAAGGTGCTCTCCGCCGGCAATCGCGATCTGCTGCGCGTCATCGCGGAGAAGGCGCCCGCCTCGCTGGACGAACTCGCCCGCCTCACCGGCCGGAAGAAGTCCAACCTATCGCGCACGCTCCGGACCATGGCCGGCTACGGACTGATCCGGCTGGAGCGCGGCGAGCGCGGACGGATCGCGCCGAAGGTGGCGCACGACCGGGTGGAACTGGACCTGCCGCTCACCAGGGCGCCGGAGCGACGGCCGGGCACTTGAAAAACGCCGAGCGCCGCAACTTCGGCTGCAATCGCCAACGGTCGAACCAGGCCGCGTTCGTCGACCCGTAGCCCGGCCCGGGCATGTTGGAGCAGACGACGAAAGACTTGTCCGTGTCGATCGGCGCGTCCGGGCCGACCAGCGTGCTCCATGCCCGCTCGGACGATGCCACGCCGAGTTCGATCATCCGCGGGCCGCTGGTGTAGCCGTGCGTCACCAGGATCGCATGGCCGCCGTCCGCTGCCAGCGTGCCGCGCGTGACGCAGGCAATCGTCGCCTCCGGCGGTGTCTCCCCGCGCCGGAGCCCGAAATCCGCGGAGGTGACGCTGGCCGACACGAAATTATTCGCCGCTGCCGGCCTGGTTTTGATCTGGATCAATGTCCGGCGACAGCCGGGACCGGCAGCATGCCCTGCTCCGTGCCAGGACGGGAGGGGCATCCCCCCATGAACTATGTCGATCCGGCCTGCGCCTACTGCCCTTCCAACGTGCGCGCCTGCCGCGTGGGGGATGCCGAAACCCGTGGCCCAGGGTTCTGTCCCAGCAAGGTGGACCCCGACACGCAAACGGCCGCCCGTGCGCTGTACGAGGATCCGGAGACCCGGAAAATCGCCCACGAGTCCGCGCTGGTGGAATCGGAAGGCTACTGCAAGTGGACCCGCGTCGAGGAGGTCGTGCAGTTCGCCAAACGGATGGGCTACCGCAAGATCGGCATCGCCAACTGCATCAGCTTCGTGGAGCATGCCTACGTGCTGTCCGGCATCCTGGAAAGCCATGGCTTCGAGGTCGTCTCGATCGCCTGCAAGAACGGCAGCATTCCCAAGGAAGCGATTGGCATCCAGGAGCATGAAAAGATCCGCCCCGGCAATTTCGAGGCGCTGTGCAATCCGGTCGCCCAGGCGGAGATGCTGAACGCACATGGCTGCGAGTTCAACGTCGTCATGGGCCTGTGCATCGGCCATGACAGCCTGTTCTTCAAATATGCCAATGGCCTCAGCACCGTCCTGGTCGCCAAGGACCGGGTGCTCGGCCACAATCCGATTGCCGCTTTGCAGCTCGCCGACAGCTACTATAGCCGGCTCTGGGGACCGGATCGGCCATCCAAGCCACCCAAATTGCCGGTGGCCGGCCGCCGCAAGGAAGACTGACAGCCGCATTGCCTACGCTGCCCGGCACCAGCAGGCAAACGGGGCCCTTCAATCGACTGGCGCGATCAGGTCCTCGATCCGCACCCCAAGCCGTTTGGCGAGCCTCGCGTACACCGCAATATCGGCCTATTTCAGATCGGGCACGCCCCGCCCGCGCATTGCAGATGCACGAGGTCCACGGCCTCCTGCATCGCTCCGTCGTGGATCGCCGCGACGATCGCCGCGAAAGCCTCGGCGGAAACCTCCTCCTCCGGCAGGTATTCGTAGCCCAGTGCGTGGTCGGGCCGGCTCGGCATCACGGCACAGCAACGCACCAGCGGCTGCTGCTCGCGCACGATGGCGCGGAACGATTCCAGGTCGTGCCGGTCGGTGAATATCTTCAGCGTATAGCTCACCTGGTTGCCCTGCCGCTCGCCGATCCAGTGCCGTTCCAGCAGGCGCAGCCAGTGATATTGCGCCGCGGGCGCGGCCTCGCCCGCGGTCACGCTGCGCTCGCCCAGCCCCAGGCGCAGCAGCAGCGGCACGGTCGGGAACCCCACCACGGTCATGCCGGGAAAAGTCTTCAGCGTGCGCATCGGGTAGCCCCGCTCAGCATATTCCGCCAGCAGCGGATCGGAACCGGCGAGCCATTCGCCGGTCGCCGCGCCGCGCGTCCCCTTGAACTGCACCCAGCGCAGATATTGCCGCCGCGCCGGCAGATGTGCACCCTCGGTCAGGCCGAACAGCTTGCTGGTCGTCCCCGCCGGCTTCACCGTGGTCACCGTCATCGGCCGCGCCAGGCCGCGCTCGGCGGCGTAGGCGCTGCCTTCCTGCTTCGCTGCCTCCGACAAGCGCTCCAGCATCGCCCAGAACGGCGCCGCCCGCGTCTCGTCCAGCAGGTCGTGAAAGTCCAGGCCGAAACGCAGCCAGGCCCATTCGTGCAGCCCGGTCGGGCCGATGCCCATGCGGTTGGTGCGCGCCACCTCCTCGCCATACAGCGCGTCCATGCCGTTGGCGCGCATCAGGAAGCGCACGCCCAGCCGCACGGAATCCTCGACGCGCGCATCCCACAGCGCCGCCACCGCGTCCGGCGCCGCCCCCGGCGCGATCTCCTCCAGCGGTACCGGGCAGGCCAGCAGCGGCGCGAAATCGGCGATCACGCAATAGCCGCCGGTCACATGCAGGGCGATCTCGCCGCACGGGTTGGTGGTGACGGGAAACCGCGATACGGCGGCGCGGCGCGACAACTCGGCCAACATCCCGGCGGCTTCGTCCACCTGGTAGCGGCTGCTGCGGAAGTCCCGCCCGTCCTCATGCACCGGCTTGTCCCAGGCGGTCCCGGTGCGGTGATCTTCCAGCGCATCGCCGTTGATGAAGCCGGGCTCGCCGTTGATCCAGGCGCAGCGCGTGGCTTCCGCGAACACGGCATGCGCGTGCCGGGTCCAGGGATCGGCGTCCTCGGCATGCAGAAGCCGCCAGAACTCGGCATCCACCATCACCGAGTGGTTGGCCGTCCACAGCCCGCCTTCCGCCTTGGCGCGGATGAAGCGCAGCACGCCGGCGTCGCGCCAGGACTTGGTGGCCATCCGCGCCGCCCGCCGCGCCCCGCCCACCTGCACCTCGACGGACAGGTGGTGGTCGATCAGCAGCGCCTGCTCCCAGGGCTGCAGCGCCTCGCCCGCGGGGTCGCGCCGCCGCGCCGGCTCGATCACCCGGCAGCGGAGGTTGAGAAAGGCGCGCAGCAGCGACACCGGGCCCGAGGCCGGCCGCCCCTGCATGCCGCGGATCGGCGATCCCGCCGGACGGATGTCCGAGAGGTCCAGCACCAGGGTTTGCGCGCGCTCGCGGCGGAATGCCATGGCCTCCAGCAGTTCGACCGCCTTGGCCCAGCCTTCGCGGCTGTCGGCCACGCGGTGCCGCACCGCCCCGGTCGGCACCGTGCCTAGCTCGCGGACAAGCTCACCAGCGATGAAGGCCTCCACGGCGGCGATATCGGCATCGGCCGGCGCTGCCCCCCAGGGCAGCAGCCCCAGCTCCACGCCGAACCGGCACAGCGACTCCGCGCCGTGGGGATAGTCGGGATGCGCGGGCGAGAGATGCAGCAGCAGCGTCGGCGCCTCGGCCCAGTCGATTGCCGTCAGCGCATCGTCATAGGTGCGGCCGACGCCGGCGCCGTTGAGCAGCAGATAGAATTTGGCGAACGACGCGATGGCGGTGGCGCAGTTGGTGAACACCTCCATGTTCCGCTCGGGCTGCCCGGCGTCGCCGTGCTGCAAATGCCGCCCGGAGGTCAGCAGCGCGCCGGTGGCGATGGCGTTGCGCAGCCGCGCCTGCTCCAGCCGCTCGGCCTCGCTGGGCGCGCTGCCTAGCAGCGCCATGTTGCCCGCCGCCACCCGGTCGGCGACGCGGCCGAAGCATTCGCCATCTTCGGCGCGGAACACGGTGCGGCGCGCCACCGCCACGCCCATCCCGGCATCCAGCAGCCGTGCCGGCAGCTTGGCGTCGCCGAAATGCGCGCCTGGCACTGGAAGCTGCCGCGCAGCCCGCGTGAGATGAACCGCGCAGCCGTCCATAAGATTCCCTCCCGTTTCAGGGAAGATCAATATATAGGATGATTTGACGTTTGGGAAACACAATATATAGATGTCTGCCCGGCGCTGCGCTGGAACCAGGGTGGCGCTGGAATTGTCGCTCACTGGCGCTTCGGTAGCAAAGCCGGGGTCCAACGCCGCACCACCGCCAGAGCGGCCTGCCTCGCAGGGAGTCCCTGTTCCAGACGAAGCACAGCTTCCGGCATGTTGGGCGCGATGTGCATGAGCCGTACCTTTCGGGATGCCATACGCACGAATGGTACACAGGGTGGCGGCGCCTCGCCCCGTGCTCGTGCACGATCCGGGTACTGCGACAGGTACGTTTCGTGGGCACGGCGCCCGACAGAATCGCCGGCCGGCCCAGGCTGCGCCGACCTCCCGGGGTCTGAACGACGGCTACCCTTAAGGGTTATCGGACGCCTGCCGAACACGGACCGAGTGGCGCGTCCGGACGGCAGGCGTCCGATAAGCCTGGGAGGAGGAAACCGCGGGGAGGTTCGCAATGCTGCCGGGGCCGGCCTATGGGGATTGGGTCATCGC
>JBGPND010000285.1:0-5863 GCA_041487355.1 Acetobacteraceae bacterium
ATTTCGGCCGCATGGATCGATCTCTGGGAGGATCGCGACATCCGCTGTGCCATCCTGACGGGTGCCGGCGACAGGCATTTCTGCGGCGGACACAATCTGGCGCCGCGTGAGAATATCACCGAGGAAGAGCGCGAATATCTGCGCACCCAGCGTGTCTTCTGGCCGCTCGCCGGAACGGTGCACGGCCAGAAGACCGGCGTCGACGGACGCATGGGCGACCATTATCCGCGCGTGTGGAAGCCTGTCATCGGGGCGGTGAACGGCTGGGCTGCGGGTGCCGGTCTCTACATCCTGCTGTCGTCAACCGACATCCGCATCGCGAGCGCCGAACATGCGCGATTCAAGTTCTCGTTGATTTCGCAGGGCTGGCTGGGTCATGGGCCGGGCGCGAGCCTGCTCGCCCGCCAACTCCGCTACGCCGATGCAATGAAAATCCTGCTGACCGACGAACCGTTCGACGCGCAGGAAGCCTTGCGGATCGGCCTGGTCAACGAAGTCGTCCCGCATGCGCAACTGATGGAGCGCGCCGAAAAAATCGCCCGCCACATCGTCACTCTGCCGCCGGTTGCCGTGCGCATGATGAAGGAGTTTGTCGTGCGTTTCGGCGACTTGCCGATGGACCAGGCTTGGCACGTGCAGACGCTGATCAACTCGCTGCTGATCCAGGTGACGACGGACGGCGAGGAGGGACGCCAGGCGTTCAACGAGAAGCGCCCGCCGAATTTCTCCGGTGCCCTGCGCCGTCGCGGCGAAGCCTGGGAGGAGCCGTCGGAGGAGGATGCCGCACGGCTCGATGAGGCGTATCGGAGCGGGGAGTTCTGAGCAGGATCCCACTGTCATTGCGAGGAGCGCAGCGACGCGGCAATCTCGCGGGTGGTGCGCAACAACCTCGAGATTGCTTCGCCCCGCGGGTCAAGTCCGGGGGCATGCTTCGGCTCGCAATGACAGGTGCTACCCCAGTGCGCCCGATAGGCGCAGCGTATCGATCTCGTCGCGCGACAGGTTGAGCACGTCGCGCAGGACCGCGTCGGTGTCCGCGCCGAGCCCCGGGGCGGTGCCGGATCGCCGGCCGAAACTGGCACGCCACGGCAGACCTGCCAGAAGACCAGCGCCATGCGCTTCCCAGAACCCGCGCTCCCGCAAGTGGCTGCTTGTGACAAGGTCCGTGGAACTTGCAAGCGAAGCCGCCGGGATGCCGGCACGCAGCAACCTGGCGGCGGCAGTCTCCGCGCTCTGCGGGCGGAACCACGCTGCCAGCGCATCGTCGATCGCAGCCACCATTTTCATGCGCTCGCCGAACCCGAGACCTGCCATCTGCGTCAATGCAGGAACCATGGAGCACAGGCTTCGCCATTCCTCGTCACTCCGCACGGCGACGCTGATCCAGTCATCGTCTCCGGCGCAGCGATACGCGCCATGCGGAACGTAGCGGCTGCACCGATTCCCCTGCGGCCTCGGCGGAGCACCAAGCTGCGTCGCCAGCAGCGGTTCGGCCATCGTCCACAGCATCGCCTCGATCATCGAGAAATCGATCCGCGCCGCACCACCCTCGCGCCGCCGATGCCACAGCGCGGCCGCGGTGATGAACGCGAGCATCAGGCCGCACATCGGATCAAGCCAGGCGAAGCCGATCCGCGGCGGAATCTCGGGATGGCGGTTGAGTCCGGCGAAACCGGCATAGCATTGCAGCAGCGTGCCATAGGCGACGGCCTGCGACTCCGGTCCCGTTCGGCCGAGCCCCGATGCCGAGACGTAGATCAGCTTGGGATTGATCGTCCGAAGCGACTCTGCCCCAAGGCCCAGCCTGTCCATCACGCCTGTCGCGAAGTTTTCCACCAGCACGTCCGATCGGGCGGCCAACGCGCGTGCGAGGTCGACGGCCTCCTGCTGCTTCAGGTCAAGCACGATTCCCCGCTTTGCCTGACCGAGAACCGTGTGAAGCTCGGAGGCCCGGCCAGGGTCGCCACGGCCTGGTGCCTCGACCTTGATGACCTCGGCGCCCATCGCAGCGAGGTAGCGCGTCGTTGTCGGACCCGCGATGACCCAACTGAAGTCCAGCACGCGTATGCCGGAAAGCGGCAGCGGTCCCGATGCACCGGGCGCAGCCCGATCGCTCCGCGCGTCGGTCAGCCCGAACGGCGACCCCGGCGCCTTGACGGTGCGGCCACCGACAGCGACCCCCCGATAAAAGCCGCGATGTTCAAGCTGTAACGAGTCAAGCTGTTCCACCGGCTCGCACAATGGAAAACTCGGCACATGCGCTTCCTGCGCCGTATCGGCAATCCACTGCTTGCCGTGCTGGCGGCTCCAAGCGGACATCAGCGCATGCAGCGCATCCCAGTTGGCGACCCGATCGGGCTTGGTGCGGAAACGCGGATCGTTGCCCCACTCGGGTGAGCCCATCGCGGCGAGCCAGGACGCCCACTGACGATCCTCGCGCGGCGAGATCGCGGCGTAGCCGTCGCGCGCCGGCAGGATGCAGACCGTCGCCCCGTTGCCGTCTGTCAGACGCTTGCGCGACCGGCTCCTGCCGGCGAGCCCGGCGTTGGTCAGTTCGGCCATGGCCAGCGTTGCCAATGCTTCCTGGATCGAAACGTCGATCACGGCGCCGGGTTCGCCCGCCTGCGCCGCATGCATGCCGGCACACGCGGCGGCGATCCCGCCGATGAAGGCCGACTGTTCGCCGACCGGACGGATCGGCGCTTCCGCCAGATCGTCCACCTGGCCGGTCAGCAGCCGGGCGATGCCGCTGCCGAAGAACAGTGTGAGGTCGCTCGCCGGATCGTCCGCCTGCGGTCCGGTCTGGCCGAATGGCGAGATGAAGACGAGCGCCGCCGCCGCATTGAAACGGCGAATTCCAGCGGCATCGCGATGGCGGGCACGAAGCTCGGCCGGGCTGCCCTGGCAGACGATCAGGTTGGCCGTCGCAAGCGCATCGTGTGCCGCAGCGGAACGATCGGTCAGGATCGTCTTGCCGTGGTTGAGGTACTCCGCCAGCGGCGTCGACGTGTCGGGATCGATACAGGCGACGTCGGCGCCGACATCGGCAAGCAGACGTCCGCACACGGCGGCGGCTAGGCCCTGGCCGATCTGAACCACACGGAAGCCCTTCAGCAATGACATCGCAGTTCCCGCTCCTGCTCCATCCATGGCGCATCTGTCCGCCCGCACCCACCAAGGCCCACGGACACAAGAGATCGGCACACGATAGCATACGCCTGCGCTACGAGGTGGACGGCCAATCGCGCGGCTCAGGCCTACTCTCTGTAACGTTCCAGAAAGGCTGTGCCGCATATCACTCGATCCAAGCCCGCACCGCGGACTGCTGACGGGCTGGCTGCGCCATTCGACCGGAGGTTGCATATGCAGATGAGATACCCCGCTATCTGCTCGACCACGCTGATGGCGTTGGCCATGGCCGGATGTTCGCAACCGGCCGTCGCTCCGAAAGCTCCCGCATTCCAAGAAAGCGCCGTAACGGTAAGAGACTGGGATACGGCAGCTCAGCATATTGCAGCGGAGCTGACCGCGCATGGGTTCCTACCCGATCCGCTTAATCCCCAATCCCTGCCAGTTCCCGCGCAGCGCTACCCCCTCTTTGTGCAAGTCATCGCACCCGATTCGACTTTCCTTCGCGAAATGCGGGAGGCTTTGCAAAGCGAGATTTTAAGACGCGGCGGTATTTTGTCGCGTTCTCCTGCCAGCGCAATGGTCGTAAACTTGGACGTGGACGTGATCCGGTGGGGTGCACGTGATCGGAATCCCGGCGGGTTCGCCACTGCTGCAGGACTGGCAACCGGCACGGGCATCTTGTTGGCGAACGCGGCGCCGCTCACACCGGCAGCAGGGTTCGGGATTGCGGTAGGCGCTGGGCTGGCGGCCGATGTGCTCCTGTCGCTCACTCCGTCGACGGACACCGAAGCCGTTTGGGAAGCTTCGATTTTGTCACAGGATCAAGTGCTGTTGGACGTGAGAGCACCGCTTTACATCCCGGCTTCTGACAGTCGGCTCTATTGGAGCAGAACGAGGCTCAGTCCGACTGTCTCACTGAAGCCACCGACAACCACATACGCTAAGAACCTGCATTACGTGCCCTGAAGCCGAACACAAGCCGTCCAGGTGAAGACATGAGTCTCGCAGTCCGTCTTGGTGTCGCGGTTGTAACCCTGTTGTGGCTTGGTGGCTGTGAGCAGCCATACATTGGTGCCGCTTCGAGTTCTGTCACTGCGGGATCGGGGCCACTTGTGGGAGGTGATTTGGGTGAAAGAACGTATAGGGCAGTTGACCGAATGCTGGATGCCGATCCCGCGTTGATGACGTCGGGCGCATCACTGGTTGTAGGATCGATCGCCGACATCCAAGACGTCAACAGGGCAACGCCTTTCGGGAACATCATCGCCGAGCTGATTCGCACTCGCCTCGTTCAGCGTGGAGTGCCGGTGACCGAATTGCGCCTCCGCTCCTCAGTCTTACTTGATCGGACCCAAGGGGAGTTGATGTTGGCGCGCGATCGTCGTGCCTTGGTTCCCGCTCCAAGTGCGACACACATCGTGACGGGCACGTATGCGGTTGCAAGTGGTAAGGTATATGTCAGCCTAAAAATAATCTCGAATTCAGACGCCCGCATTACCTGTGCCGCAGACTTCTCTGTCCCGCGGTATGGTGATGCGGACGCTTTGCTGGTCGGTTCGCCAACGGCTTATCGCTGATCGAAGATCGCAGCGTGTGCCGGCCGCGCTTCTTGCGGCCATGGGGGAATGGTCCAGGCCGGCCACCCGCGCTCGGATGATCTATCCCTGACATTGCAGTTCCCGCTCCTGCTCCACCCATGGCGGAACTTGCGTGTCCGTGCCCCATCTGTGGCAGGATGCATTCCGCATCCAAGCCCGGCGCGACCATCGCGCCGCCTCGGCCGCCGCGGCAATGCGCCTTGGGAGGAGACGATGGCCTACGAACATATCCTGGTGGACACCGAAGACGGCGTGGGGATTGTGACACTCAACCGTCCCGACAAGCTCAACGCCATGAACCGGAAACTTGGCAGCGAACTGCATGACGCGGTGAAGCGGCTGGACGCCGACGATGCGATCGGCTGCATCGTCATCACCGGCGCCGGGACGCGGGCATTTTCGGCCGGCGGCGATATCCACGAACAACGCGAGGACGATCGCCGCTACACGCAGGAGGAACTGGACAAGCTACGTGGTGGCCGCAACAGCTACGACATCGGCACCTGCGCAAAGCCGACGATCGGCATGATGAATGGCCTCGCCTATGGCGGCGCGGCGGTGCTGGCCTCTTCGTTCGACATGCGTGTGGGTTGCGAGGACTCCCGCTTCCGTTTCCTTGCCGCCGCCTATGGCCGGATCAACAGCACCTGGACGCTGCCCAACCAGGTCGGCTGGCCGATCGCCAAGGAGCTACTGTTCACCGCGCGCATCGTCGAAGCGGAGGAGGCCTGGCGCATCGGCCTGCTGAACCATCTGGTGCCGCGCGAGCAACTGCGGACGAAGACCATGGAGATCGCCGGCATGATCGCGGGCAATCACCGTGGCGCGGTGATGGGCGTCAAGGCGCTGCTGCTGAAGCAGAAGGGGCAGAACCTCGAGCAGCAATGGACGGAGGAGCACGAGTACACGAGCCACGTCCTGCGTGGCGCCAAGGCCGAGGACGCATTCCCCGAATTCATTGCCCGCAGGGGAAGGCCCCTGGGCTGAAGACTGGCGGGACGGTGGTGGAGCTGAGGGGACTCGAACCCCTGGCCTCCTCATTGCGAACGAGGCGCTCTCCCAACTGAGCTACAGCCCCGTCCCGCTGCGCGGCCGGTCGCGCGAGGCGCGGACAATGCTCAGCACACATGGCG
>JBGPND010000286.1:0-5829 GCA_041487355.1 Acetobacteraceae bacterium
CGGCGATCTGATCCGCCAGCGTTCCGACGGCCTGATCGAGTTCGTCGGCCGCCGCGACTCCCAGGTGAAAATCCGCGGGCAACGCGTGGAGCTCGGCGAAATCGAGGAACGGTTGCGGGCCGAAAGCGGGGTCGACGATGCCGCGGTGGTGGCCAAGGAGGACGGCGAAGATGTCGTCTTGCTGGCATTCATCGTCGCAAGCGCGCCGGCGCCGGAGCAGAGTGCCGCGTTCATCCACGGGCTTCGAACGAGGCTGATGCAGGCGTTGCCAGTCTTCATGGTTCCTTCGCGGATGGCCCTCGTCGCGAGCCTGCCGCGCCTGGCATCCGGCAAGCCCGATCGCCGCGCGCTGCTTGGCGGCACGATAACGCAATAATGCGTGATTTCGGCGCGGTTGCGGCATTCAGTTTTATTGGAAATTGACGAACGGGATTTTAACGCTTCGCTAAGAATTCGAGAAGCGCAACTTACTCTTTATTGGCGATTATTCCTGACCGGATAACGCATTATTTCTGGCTGTGCATAAATGCCGCGTCAGATTGGCTCCCGATCACCCGGGCAATTCTGCACGGGCAATGGAGAGACCACGCCATGCCAACCGTCACCGTGGCAGGTGCGCACGGCCAGACCGTGACCCTCAACTTTGACACCAATGCCAATGCCGTGCTGGCGCAAAAGCTCGCCGCCGCGATCACGGCGGGTGTGCAAGCCGGGACCATCCTGCCCGCGGTGGACACCGATAGCCCGCCACCGCCCTTGCCCGCGGGCAAGGCAGGTGAGTTCGTCAAGACAGACGATGGCTTGACGGCACTGCCGCCGGGCTACAAAACGGTCGTCAACACCGCCGACGAGGCGGTGATGTTCGGCTCCGGGGATGCGGATGAAACGGTGCTGTCCAGCACCGGCGATCTCACCTTCTTCGCGACGGGCGGCTCGGGCACGGTGGTCGCCGGTGGCGGCGACAATCGCATCGTGGTGCCGCCGAGCGACAAGGGCGACTGGTCGATCAACACCGGCAAAGGCGATGACACCGTCCTGGCCGGCGGCAGCGGCAACGACACGATCAACGCAGGCGGCGGCCATAACGCGATCAGTCTTGGCTCCGGCAGCGACGTGGTGCAGTCCACCGGTGACGACACCGTGTCCGCCGGCAGCGGTCGCGAGACGATCACCGCGGTCGGCACGCATCGCGACCTGATCTACGGCAATGCCAGCCAATTGTTCTTCGTCGCCGGAGACGGTTCGGCCACGGTGTTCGGTGGCAGCGGCAGCGACACGTTCTTCGGCGGCAAGGGCCCGGACCTGGTGTATGGCGGTACCGGCGGGAACAACCTGCTGTTCGCCGGCACCGGCAAAGCCACGTTGTTCGGCGGCGGCGACGGCGACCAGTTGTTTGCCGCTGGCAACAAGGCCCAGGCGCTGCACGCCGGCACCGGCAACGAGACATTGTTCGGCGGCTTCGCCTCAGGCGCGGACACCTTCTACGGCGGCACGGGGGCAGCGCAGATCACCGGCGGTGCCGGCAACGACACGTTCGTGGCCGGCACCGGCTCGGTCACGATCACGGCCGGCCTCGGCAGCAACCTGTTCGTGTTCACCGACGGCCAGGCCGGCGGAACCGAGCTGATCCAGGCGTTCACCAGCGGCCGGGACCAGATCGACCTGCAAGACTACGGCAAGCACGAAGTGGCAAATGCGCTGAAGTCGCAGCAGGTCGTGGGCGGCTCGGACACCATCACGCTCTCCGACCACACCACGATCACCTTCGCCGGTATCGGCAGCCTGACTGCGAGCGACTTCATCACCAGCGGCGGCGGCTCCGGCGATGACCGCGGCCATGACCATGACGATGGCCATCATGGCCATGGCGATCTGGGCGCAGACGATCACGGCCATATCCGCGACACGCTGTTCGGCCACTCCTGACGGGCTGAGCACGGCACAAACGCACCCGGGCGGCACGCGCCGTCCGGGTTGACGGGACAATCGGTGGCGCCCTAGGTTGCCTCCGTCGGGTCCAGCCCGGCCCTCGTGATTTGTCCGGCCGGATTGCGGCGAGGTGAAACAAGCGCGCTAAAGAGGCCAGCGAACAGCCCCTCTCACCGGGCTCGAGCTGCTCCATCGGTCGGGCCAACCGTCAAGAGGGCCCAGACAATGACCAGCGATCCCACGAAATTCCGCCCCGCCACCCGCCTCGTGCATGGCGGCGTCCAGCGCAGCCAGTTCGGCGAGACCGCCGAGGCGCTGTTCCTCACCTCGGGCTACGTCTACGACAACGCCGAGCAGGCCGAAGGCACCTTCGCCGGCACGGTCGAGCACTACCAGTATTCGCGCTTCGCCAATCCGACGCTGTCGATGCTGGAGGAACGGCTCTGCCTGATCGAGGGCGCCGAAGCCTGTCGCACCACGGCGACCGGCATGGCCGCGGTGAATTCGGCGCTGCTCGCGCACCTCAAGGCCGGCGACCGCGTCGTGGCATCCCGCGCACTGTTCGGCTCGTGCCACTGGATCGTCTCCACCCTGCTGCCGAAATTCGGCATCGCCACCGAATTCGTCGACGGCAGCGATCTGGCGCAATGGCGTGCCGCTCTGTCGCGCCCGACACAGCTTGTCCTGCTGGAGACGCCGTCCAACCCGATGCTGGAGCTGGTCGATCTGCGCGCCGTCGCCGATCTGGCGCATGCCGCCGGCGCCATCGTGGTGGTGGACAACGTGTTCGCCACGCCGCTGTTGCAGCAGCCGATGAAATTTGGGGCCGACGTGGTGGTGTATTCCTGCACCAAGCATATCGACGGCCAGGGCCGCGTGCTTGGCGGCGCCGTGCTGGCCAGCCGGAAATGGATCAACGAGACTCTGCAGCCGTTCATCCGCAACACCGGCCCGGCGCTTTCGCCGTTCAACGCCTGGGTCCTGCTCAAGGGTCTGGAGACGCTTGCACTCCGCGTCGACGCAGGCTGCCGCGGCGCCGTCGCCATCGCCGAGTTTCTCGCGGCGCGGCCGGAGGTCACGCGCGTCTGGTATCCGACCCGCGCCGATCATCCGCAGCAGGCGCTGGCACTGGCGCAGATGCAGGCCGGCGGCACGGTGGTCACGTTCGAGGTGGCGGGCGGCAAGGCAGCCGCATTCCGCGTCATGAATGCGTTCGGCCTGATCGCGGTGTCGAACAACCTCGGCGATTCCAAGTCGCTCGCGACGCATCCCGCCACCACCACGCATATGCGCATCGGGCCGGAGGAACGGGGCAAGCTTGGCATCACCGATGGCGTGATACGCCTCTCCATCGGCCTGGAGGATCTCGAGGACCTGAAGGACGACCTGGCGCAGGCACTTGCAACGATCGGCAAGACCGACACGGCTCGGGCGGCCGAGTGAAAGCCCGTGCCCGGGCGGTTGACGATGCATCCACGGTTGCAACGTGCCACGCAATGGATGCAACAGCGAATGAACGCCGATGGACGCAGCAAGCGTAGGGCGGCACAGCGAAGCGCATTCCGCCGTTCGGTGCTCAAGGCCGCCCTTCACTCCGGAGCCAGTCGGACGGACCAAGCCAGTATGCCACGCATCGGCAGGCGGCGGAATACGCTTCGCTGTTCCGCCCTACCGCTGCGATGATTGATCGGCCGCGCTGGTCGCCATACTGGACAAGCGCGGTCCGCTCGCCTTCAATTTCGGCCCCGAGGCAAACCAACCGGTCGTGCCATGGCCGAAAACTACTCCAAGACCACCCGCGGCGTTCGCGTCTCCGTCCGGTCCTTCTACCTGGAGGATCAGTCGCAGCCGGACGAGGGTCACTATGTCTGGGCGTATCGCGTGAAGATCGAGAACCAGGGGCGCGAGCCGGTGCAACTGCTGCGCCGCACCTGGCAGATCACCGATGCGCGCGGCCGCACTCAGCACGTGCACGGCGCCGGCGTGGTCGGCGAGCAGCCGCTGCTCGAGCCGGGGGAGAGCTTCGAGTACACCTCCGGCACGCCGCTGGACACGCCGTCCGGCTTCATGGTGGGCGCCTACCACATGGTGGTGCCGTCCTCGGGCGAGAATTTCGACGTGGCCATCCCGGCGTTCAGTCTGGACAGCCCGCACCAGAGCGGTAGGGTGCACTAGTCGCTCTCTGGGTTGTGCGCCCGGAGGCGGGCCCAATATCCCGACCAGCGGCGTCAGGTATTCGCCGCGCCCCGTCGTCCATATCCGGGAGGAATTCGCGCGGTGAATATCGTCACGACCGCTGCCCGCTTCGCCGCGGAGACCGCGGCCACGACCGATCGCCCGACGCGGCAGGAGGCCGAGGAGGCGATCCGCACCCTGCTGCGCTGGGCTGGCGATGACCCCAGCCGTGAAGGGCTGATCGACACGCCCGCCCGTGTCGCCCGCGCCTACGAGGAATTCTTCGCCGGCTATGGCGTCGATCCGGTGGCCCTGCTCGAGCGCACCTTCGAGGAGACCGACGGCTACGACGAGATCGTGCTGTTGCGCGATATCCGCCTGGAGAGCCACTGCGAGCACCACATGGTGCCGATCATCGGTCGGGCGCACGTCGCCTATCTGCCGCACCGAAGGGTCGTCGGCATCAGCAAGCTCGCGCGCGTGGTCGAGGCCTATGCCAAGCGGCTGCAGATCCAGGAGAAGCTCACCGCGCAGATCGCCAACACGATCCAGCAGGTGCTGGAGCCGCGCGGCGTGGCCGTGGTGATCGAAGCGGCGCACCAGTGCATGACCACCCGCGGCGTCCACAAGCCCGGCGTGACGATGGTGACCAGCCGCATGCTCGGCGCGTTCCGCGACGATCCGACCACACGCCGGGAAGTCCTGGCGATGATCGCAAGCGGGTCGGCGATCGGCGGGCAATAGGAGGACACACGATGCCGCACGCGACGACCGATGACGGTGTGCGCCTCTACTACGAAGAGACGGGTTCCGGCACACCGGTGATCTTCGTGCATGAATATGCCGGCGACTACCGGAGCTGGGAGCCGCAGATGCGGCATTTCGGCCAGCGCTACCGCGCCATCACTTACAATGCGCGCGGCTATCCGCCGTCCGACGTGCCCGAGGAGGTGGCGAAGTATTCGCAGGCCCGCGCCGCCGACGACATCAGTTCCGTGCTCGATCACCTGAAGATCGACAAGGCGCACGTGGTCGGCCTGTCGATGGGTGGTTTCGCCACGCTGCACTACGGATTCCGTCACCCGACGCGCGCCCTGTCGCTGTGTGTGGCGGGTTGCGGCTATGGCGCCGAGAAGGAGCAGCGCACGCGCTTCCGTGCCGAAGCGGAGACGATTGCCGCTTTCATCGCCGAGCAGGGCATGGAGGTGTTCGCGGCGAAGTATGCCTACGGGCCGACGCGCGTGCAGTTCGAGAACAAGGACCCGCGCGGCTTTGCCGAGTTCAAGCGAATGCTGGCGGAGCATTCGGCGGTTGGTGCGCACAACACGCAGCTCGGCGTGCAGCGCGAGCGGCCCTCCTTGTACGATCTGGTGGACCAGATGAAGGCGCTCACGCTGCCGACCTTGATCCTGACCGGCGATGAGGACTGGCCGTGTCTGCAGCCCGGCCTGCTGATGAAGCAGACCATCGCGAGTGCCGCGCTGTCGGTGATGCCGAATTGCGGCCACGCGATCAACATCGAGGACCCCGACGAGTTCAACCGCATCGTCGGCGCGTTCATCGCTCAGGTGGATGCCGGGCGGTGGCCGACCCGCGACCCGCGCGCCATGTCAGCGTCGATCACCGGGATGCGGTAGCGCGGACGTGTCATTGCGAGGAGCGCAGCGACGCGGCAATCTCGGGGGCGTGCTCCACGAGATTGCCGCGTCGCTGCGCTCCTCGCAA
>JBGPND010000287.1:0-5827 GCA_041487355.1 Acetobacteraceae bacterium
ACGCCCAACGCCAGTTGCAGCAGGCTGGTGTCACGCATCGCAGGATCTCCGCAGTTGCCCCGGTCTGCCTGAGCTTGGCGCCGTGCTCGCCGCCGTCAAGGACGCTGCGCGCCGCTTCGCGGTGGCCTGCGGCCAACCTTGACCGCGCCTGCGCGCGGCACCACGAGGTGATCAGGCCGGAACGGAGAAACGGCCCTCAGCCGAACCGAGAAACATCCATGGGCCGACAGACCTCAGTCGTTATTGCCCACACCAAACAGCGAGGAGGCTATTATTGGGAGTTGTTTTCCCATAGCGAGGCCGATCTCCTGGATCGCCCAATCCGAAGTCTTCCACCGAAATTCTTGCTCTTCGGCCTGGAGTGATGCTCGTCGAAGCCAAACTCGTCTGAGTTGCTCGTCTGCGATCACTCGCTCTTTCTTAGTGCAGATGCCGATGAACAAATTCTTGTCCGATAGAATACGCAACACCTTCTCCGCGACGTCCCGCGGTTCCGCTCGCTTCGCGGTTTCCCATGAAAAATTAGGATTCAGCCTCTTCACCTCATCGAAGTAGCTCAGGAACTGGTGCACGAGTACCCGGTCTTGCTCAGCGAAACTGTGACCAACAAAGGCTCGAATCTCGATCATCGACAATTCCTTTGAGCCATGCTCATGGTTCCGCTAGCCCCCCAATCGTGCTCGCATTGACATCGTAGCTGCGCGCAACCTCCCGCACAGGCTCGCCGGCAAGATCCGTTAAGTTCAGCGTGGCCCGGCATTGAGCGCACGCTGCACGGCCGCGGCATCGCCAGCAATCGCCTTGAGGTAGGCGCGCGCTGCCTGGTCCGGCTCTTTCTTCCCCTGCTCCCAGTCCCGCAACGTGCCGAGCGGGATCTGAAACCGCACGGCGAATTCTTCCTGTGTGAGCCCGAGCGCGCGACGGATGATTTTCAGGCGTGGGGTCTGCTTCATGCCCGCCAGCCTTTCCGACGTCAGAGGCTGCGCGTCGGGATCGGCGAGCGCAGCGGCGTGAATCTGTTCATCGGTCATCGCGTCGGCTCGGCTCCAATCATGTTGGTTTTCATTGTGATACCTCCGTCGCTCATAGGGTTCCGCCAGCCTGGCTGAGATGATGCGAATCCTGTCCCCTCGCAGGGTGTACGAGACGAACAGCAGGTGGTTTTCGACCATGCCAACTGTCAAAATGCGTTCCTCGGTGTCACCGTGAGTGTCATCCTTCCACTCGATTGCGAATATGTCTTTGAACACCTCGTGGGCGGCCGGGTCGATGCCTTGCAATCGTCCCCTCAGGCCGCCACGACCAAGATCCGCCCGGCGGCGCGCGACCGGGGCTTCTTCCTGATAACGATCTCGACGTCCTGATCCAGCGCGGTCAGGAACGTCATGAGCCGTTCGACAGAGAAGCCATCGAGCTTATAGCGGGCCAGCGCGGAGACTTTCGGCTGGTTGATACGGAGCTTCTCGGCCGCGGCGGCCTGCGTCAGGCGCCGGCGGGCAATGACGCGGTTGATGGCGTGAGCGAGGCGCAGCTTCGTCTGTCGCTCGTCGGCATCGGCGTAGCCGAGGTCGGCGAACACGTTGCCCGTGCCGCGGATGATGGTCTCGTCCGGTTCGTTCATCGTCTCAGCGCTTTGGCTTGCCATGGCGGGATTGGGAATCCTGTTGCGCAATCTTCAAACGTCGCTCAACCATGTCGATATCGAGCTGCGCCGTCCTGATACGGTTGGGCGACTTCTTCTGGAACGCGTGCAGCACATACACGACTTCCTCGAAGCGCACCGTGTAAACCGCACGGTAGGTGTCGCCATCGTTGTCCTCCACCAGCTCGAAGACGCCCGGGCCGTGACCCTTCCAGGGTTTGGCGGACGGGTGCTTGCCCCCGAACTGCGCCACCCCAAGCGCATTGCCCATCTCGTCCTTCACGGCCTCCGGAAAGCCGAGGAAGTCCTTTTTGGACGAACCCACCCAATCGAGCGGCTTTTCGCCCCTCGACAGTGCGCGAGGCATTGCTCTATATCCCACTTCTGGGATGAAACGTCAAACGGGCGGCTTGGCAAGGAGCGCTTGCTTTGGAACCGTGGCGCATCTCCCAGGCGAATGACACACTCTGGCGCCTGCGCGCTGTGGTCGCCGAAAGAACGAGAACACCCCATGGACATCATGCCCGGCTTCACCCTCACCGACATCGAGACGAGCGGGGCACGCATCCGCCTGCGGCATGGCGGCAGTGGACCGCCGCTGCTTCTGCTGCACGGCAACCCGCTGACACACGCCTCCTGGCATGCGGTGGCGCCGCGGCTTGCCGAAAAATTCCATGTCGTGACCGCGGACCTGCGCGGCTATGGCGACAGCTCGGCGCCGCCCGAAGCGCCGGACCACTCGAACTACTCGTTCCGCGCGATGGCGCAGGACCAGGTCGAGGTGATGCAGGCACTCGGCTATGAGCGCTTCTACGTCGCCGGCCACGACCGCGGCGGGCGCACAACCCACCGCATGTGCCTCGACCATCCGGAGAAGGTGATCAAGGCCGCGATCATCGACATCGTGCCGACGCTCGACATGTGGGCGGCGATGAACAAGGAAGGCGCCATCGGCGGCTGGCACTGGCCGTTCATGGCGCAGCCGGCGGATTTCCCCGAGCGCATGCTGGGCAGCGTCCCGGCCGACTGGTTCATGCGCAAGAAGCTGCTGAAGCTGACCGCCGACCTGAACCACATCCCGCCGGCGATCTGGGACGAGTATGTCCGCTGCTTCAACGAGAAGACGATCCGCGGCTCGTGCGGCGACTACCGTGCGGCCGCGACTATCGACTGCGAACTCGACACCGCGGACCTCGGCTGCAAACTTGAGATGCCGATCCTGGTGCTGTGGGGGAAGAGCAGCAGCGTGGGCAAGCGGTTCGCCGATCCGCTCGGCCTCTGGCGGCAGCGCGCGGAGGACGTCCGCGGTGAAGCGCTGCCGAGTGGCCACTACGTGAACGAGGAAGCACCGGAGCAGGTGCTGGAGTGGTTCCTGCGGTTCTTCGCGAACTAAGCAAGCAGTCCGCTTGATTACTTTGCTCCCCCCCCCGAAAGCTGGGCCTCGCGCTCCGACCATGCACCCCCCTATAGTCGGTGACCGGATGGGGGGAACAGACGTGCCCGCGAACACCTACACCAGGCCCACGGTTTCCGCCGCACCGGCAAACCCTCCCGTGCTCATCCCGCAGCCGCCGATCGCTCCATCGCTGCCGCCGTTGCATGTGGTCGACCTGATGACCGTCGGCGGATCTGCGGTGTTCGGCGCGCGGTGGAAGGCGATCGAGGCGAAGATCGTCGAGTGCCCGGCGCTGACGGACTCCATGCCCGAATTCAAGACGACATACGACATAGAACCTCATGCCGAGGTGAGCGGCTTCGACGATTCGGCCTGGCCGGAGGTCGCCGCGACGGAGCTGGGCGCAAGGCGGGGTGGCGGCATGGTGTCGTTCCTCTGGTTCCGCACGATCCTGACGATACCGGCCAGTGCAGCGGGTTTCGCCACCGAAGGCGCGAAGACGGTGCTGACGGTGAACGTCGACGACTACGCGGAAGTCTGGGTCAATGGGGCGCTGCCGCGAGCGGCCGGCAGGCCCAGCCCGGCCACGATCCAGGGCTTCAACATGCCCAATCGCCTGGTGCTCCGCGATGCCGTCGCCCCGGGCGACACATTCGAGATCGCGGTGTTCGCCATCAACGGGCCGATTTCGGCCGCGCCGGCGAATTTCCTGTGGTTTCGCGAGGCGAAGATCGAGTTCTATCGTTGACGGCGTGTGCGCACGTTCGCTGCTCGGCGGCGGAGATCGTGCCCCGGAAGGAGGCACGCGATCGCTCGAAGTGAATCGATCCGCTCAGGTAAACGCGTGGCTGCCCGCTGGTTCCGGATGTTGCGGTTGTGCCCCGGTGGCCTCGGGCTGACCGCAGTTCGCAAGGCAGATTCAACGCAAAGATCGCGAAGAACGCACGTGGCGCCGAGTTGTGTCGCGCTAACCTATCTCGCCTGCTTTGCGTTCTCTGCGCCTCAGCGGTGAATTTGCTCTGCGACCTGCGCCGCAGGGTTTGCGATCGCACATCGATATGCCATATGCACCGTGCTGCACTGCACAAGTACCAGGAGCCCACGAATGCCGCTAAGCCCGCCCCAGGAGCGCGAATTGCTGCACACGCGCGACATCGTCCTGCGTGGCTATCGCCGGGCCGACGGGCTCTACGACATCGAGGCGCAGCTCACCGACACCAAGAGCTACGGCTCGGCCAGCCACGACCGTGGCTACATCGAGGCCGGAGAACCGATCCACGGCATGTGGCTGCGCCTGACGGTGGACGAAGACAGGTGCATCGTCGCCTGCGAGGCCGCGAGTGACTACACGCCCTACACGATCTGCCCCGCCGCCGCCCCCAACTTCTCCCGGCTGGCTGGCTTGCGCATCAGGCCTGGCTTTCTCAGGGACGCGGCGAAGCGCATCGGCGGCACGCTGGGCTGCACGCATCTGCGTGAATTGCTGCAGCAGATGGCGACCACCGCCTACCAGACGATCGATCCGGCGAGGGCGCGCCGCGAGGCTGCGGCGGCCGGCGAGGTCGACAGGCCGGGCAGCGACCGGCTCGACGTGAGGATCGCCAACAAGATGGGCGGCCCGCCGGCGATCCTGAACACCTGCATCGCCTATAGTACGGAGAGCCCGGTTGTGCAGCGGCGCTGGCCGCATCTCTATACCGGCCCCGGCGCCGAAGCCCGGCGCGCGGAGGCGGAAACGGCGTCCGACTAGGCGGCCCGCCGCGTATAGCCGCCGAGGTGGGCGCGCTCGAGCGTGCCATGCCCTGCCGCTTCGTGCCCCGCCTCGTTGGCCGCGGCACGAAAATATTCCAGCACGTAGACCCGCACCGCGCTGGTGCGCCCGCCGCTGTGGCCGGTGGCCTCGATCGCACGGACGAGCTGGCTCATGTCCCGGCGCTCACGCTGGCAGATTTCCAGCAGCGCGTCCCACAGCTCCGGCTCCAGACGCATGCTGGTTCTGCCGCGCCCGGCGACGACGTTGCGATTGACTAGCCGACTGTCCGTCACGGCCGCCCCCTGTCTGGTCCAGGCATAAGGGAACACACGCGTGCTAAGAAATGGTTGTCGTTGGTATCCGCCGCTTTGGCCGAGGCACCAAGCCTGTCTAGGCTTGCTGGCGGAGAGCCACGCGTGACAGTCGAATCCCCCATCGCCCCGCCGCATCCGCCGATCCCCACGGAGGAGCTGCCGTTCTTCCGCTTCCTGCGCGCCGTCCGCACCAATGCGCTGACGATGTGGACCGAGGCGGCGTACCAGGAGGATGTGCTGGTCCGCCGCTTCCTGGGCCGCAGCAATATGCTGCTCAATGCGCCGGATGCGATTCACCGCGTGCTGGTCGACAACCCCGGAAACTACCGCCGGTCCCCTGCCTCGATCCGCATCCTGCGCCCGATCACCGGCATGGGCCTGCTGCTCAGCGAAGGCGAGGACTGGCGCCACCAGCGGCGCACCATCGCGCCCGCGCTCGCACCCCGGAACATGCCGATGCTGGCACGGCACATCGTGACCTGTGCGCGGGAGGCGCTCGCCACCCTCACGGCGCAGGCAGGCGAGCCGGTCGATCTGCTCGCTGCCATGCAGGCCCTGGCGCTCGACATCGCGGGCCGCTCGATGTTCTCGCTGGAGATGCGGCAATACGGCGCCGCGATGCGCCGGATGCTCACCGAATATGGTCGGCGCTACGCGCAGCCGCATCTGCTCGACATGGTGCTGCCGCCGTCGATCCCGACGCTGCGCGATCTTGGCCGCCG
>JBGPND010000288.1:0-5814 GCA_041487355.1 Acetobacteraceae bacterium
CCGGCGCCACGGTGTTGCTGAACGCTCCATTCGGTCCAAACGAGGTGTGGGACCATCTGCCCCACGCCATGCAACTACGCATCATCGACCTGGGGCTGCGCCTGTTCGTCATCGACGCGTCCCGCGTGGCGCAGGAGGTGGGCTTGCGCGGGCGCACCAACACGGTGCTGCAGACCTGCTTCTTCGCCATCTCCGGCGTGCTGCCGCGTGATCAGGCGATCACGCATATCAAGCATGCCATCCGCAAGACCTATGGCGGCAAGGGCGAGGCGGTGGTGAAGGCCAACTTCCGTGCGGTTGCCGAGACGATCGCCCGACTGTTCGAGGTGGGGGTACCGGAGGCGCCGACCAGCCGATGGGAGCGCCCGGCCCTGGTGGCGAATGATGCGCCTGCGTTCGTGCGCGAGGTGACGGCGGCGATGCTGGAAGGCCGCGGCGACGAGATACCGGTGAGCCAAATGCCGGTGGACGGCACCTGGCCGCTCGGCACGGCGGTCTGGGAGAAGCGCAACATCGCCGAGACGGTGCCGGTATGGGCACAGGATCTCTGCATTCAGTGCGGCCAATGCAGCTTCGTGTGTCCGCATGGCGTGATCCAGGCGAAGTATTTCGACGCTGCGCGGCTCGACGGCGCGCCTGGCAGCTTTCTCTCGGCGGCGATCAATGTGCGCGGCTTCCCCGACGTGCGGTTTGCGCTCGACTTCGCCATCGAGGACTGCACCGGCTGCGGGCTGTGCGTCGAAGCGTGCCCGGTGGTGCCGGGCAAGGCGCTGATCATGCAGGACAAGACGCCGCTGCTGGCGGCCTCGCGCGAAGACAACGAATTCTTCGCCGCCCTGCCGGTGAACGACCGCGCACGCGTGGACTTCGCCAATGTGCGCGGCGTGCAGTTCCTCGAGCCGCTGTTCACCTTCTCCGGTGCCTGCGCCGGCTGTGGCGAGACGCCATATCTGAAGCTGCTGTCGCAATTGTTCGGCGATCGCCTGCAGATCGCAAATGCCACCGGCTGTTCGTCGATCTATGGCGGCAACCTGCCGGTGACGCCGTGGTCGACCAATCGCGAGGGTCGTGGGCCGGCCTGGTCGAACTCGCTGTTCGAGGACAATGCGGAATTCGGCCTGGGCTTCCGGCTGGCAGCGGACAAGCACCTGGACATGGCACGGCGGCTGGCGCGCGAACTGGCGCCTTCGCTGGGATCGGAGTTGGTCGAAGCCGTGCTGACCGCACCGCAGGTGCGGGAATCCGAGATCCGTGCACAGCGCGCTCGCGTCGCTGAGCTTGTGCGCCGGCTGCGGGCGCTGGACGGTGCACAGGTGAAGGACCTGCTGTCGGTGGTCGATCAACTGGTCCGCCGCAGCATCTGGATCGTCGGCGGCGACGGCTGGGCGTATGACATCGGCTATGGCGGACTCGATCACGTGCTGGCCAGCGCGCGCGACGTGAACATCCTGGTGCTGGACACCGAGGTGTATTCCAACACCGGCGGTCAGGCGTCCAAGGCGACGCCGCTGGGCGCGATCGCGAAGTTCGCGTCCGCCGGCAAGCGGGTGGCGCGCAAGGACCTGGCGTTGCAGGCGATCGCCTATGGCAACATCTATGTCGCCCAGGTGGCGATGGGCGCCAACCCGCAGCAGACGCTGCAGGCTTTCCGTGAGGCGGAGGCATATCCGGGGCCTTCGCTGATCGTGGCCTACTGCCAGTGCATCGCACACGGCATCGACATGCAGCAGGGCATGAAGCAGCAGGACCTGGCGGTCGCCAGCGGCTACTGGCCGCTGTTCCGCTACAATCCTGCGATGCGCGACATCGGCGAGAACCCGTTCCTGCTGGACAGCCCGCGGCCGACGATCAGGTTCCGCGACTACGCATACAACGAGACGCGATATAGCGCGCTGGCGCAGAGCGGGCCGGAGGAAGCCGCGGTGCTCATGGCGGCCGCCCAGGCCGCGCTGGAGGAGAAGTATCGCAACTACGAGGAGATGGCGGGCTGGTCGGCATCACGCTTCCATCCGGCGGGACTGAAGGGCGTCGTTCACACGACGCCCAGTGTCGACGCAGGTGCGACCTGATGGTAGTTACTCGCACCCTGGCAGCGATCCAACGGAGCGGCCGAGGCATGAGCGATTACGACGTCGACATCTTTGCGTGGAGCCAGCAGCAAGGCGGCCTGCTGCGGCGGCTGGCGGCCGGTGAGCGCGTGAACGACACGGACCTGGATTGGCCGAACATCGCGGAGGAGATCGAATCGGTGGGTCGCTCGGAACGTTCGGCGCTGGCCAGCCACATCGCCAACGTAATCGAGCACCTGATCAAGCTGCAGGCCTCACCGGCCACCGACCCGCGGGCCGGATGGCAGGAGACTGTTGCGCGGGCACGCGCCGAGATCGAGCGGCTCTTGGAAGATAGCCCTAGCTTACGCCCCGCGATCCCCCTCATCATCACGCACGAACTGCCAAGGGCGCGGCGGCTCGCCGGGATGGCGCTTGCACGACACGGTGAGGCACCGCGGGTGGACTTGCAGGCGGTCAGCTACAGCGAAGAGCAGGTTCTGGGCGAGTGGCTGCCTGACGCGCCGTAGCGGTCCGTCAGTGCCCCAGCGCCTGGACGATCTCCTCGGTCATCTTCTTGGCGTCGCCGAACAGCATCATCGTGTTGGGCCGGAAGAACAGCTCGTTGTCGACACCGGCGTAGCCTGATGCCATCGAGCGCTTGACGAACAGCACCGTGTGGGCCTTCTCCACATCCAGGATCGGCATGCCATAGATCGGCGACTGCGGGTCGGTCTTCGCCGCCGGGTTGGTCACGTCGTTGGCACCGATCACATAGGCCACGTCGGCGGTGGAGAACTCGTTGTTGATCTCCTCCAGCTCGAACACCTCGTCGTATGGTACGTTGGCCTCGGCTAGCAGCACGTTCATGTGGCCGGGCATGCGGCCGGCGACCGGATGGATGGCGTATTTCACCACCACCCCTTCCTTCTTCAGCGTGTCCGCCATCTCGCGCAAAGCATGCTGCGCCTGCGCCACCGCCATGCCGTAGCCGGGCACGATGATCACCTTGGAGGCGTTCTTCATGATGAACGCCGCATCCTCGGCGTTGCCGCTCTTCACCGTGCGGTCCGTCGCACCGGCCGCCGCGGTCACAGCGACGCCCTCGCCACCGAAGCCACCAAGCAGCACGTTGATGATGCTGCGGTTCATGCCCTTGCACATAATGTAGGACAGGATCGCGCCCGACGCGCCAACCAGCGAGCCGGTGATGATCAGCGCAAGGTTCTGGATGGTGAAGCCGATGCCGGCCGCGGCCCAGCCGGAGTAGGAATTCAACATCGACACGACCACCGGCATGTCGGCGCCGCCGATCGGGATGATGATCAGGAAGCCGAGGCCGAATGCGAGCAAGGCGATCAGCCAGAAGATCACCTGACTTCCTGTGGCGACGAACGCCACGACCAGCACCACCAGCAGCACGCCGAGGCCGAGGTTCAGCTTGTGCTGGCCGGGAAACGTGATCGGCGTGCCGCTCATCAGCGCCTGCAGCTTGGCAAATGCGATCAGCGAGCCGGAGAAGGTGATGGCGCCGATGGCCAGACCCACCGACATCTCGATCAGGCTCTGCGTGTGGACGTTGCCCAGCGTGCCGATGCCGAACGCCTCCGGCGCATTCAGCGCCGCGGCGGCGACGAACACCGCGGCGAGACCGACCAGCGAGTGGAATGCCGCGACAAGCTGCGGCAGCGCCGTCATCTGGATGCGCAGCGCGACGAAGGTACCGATCGCGCCGCCGATGACGATGCCGAGGAAGATCAGCCCGTAGCTGAGCCCGCCCATGCCGTGATGGGCCAGCGTGGCGATCACCGCCACCGCCATGCCGATCATGCCGAAGCGGTTGCCCTGGCGCGACGTGACCGGGCTGGACAGCCCGCGCAGCGCCAGGACGAACAGAACGGCGGCGATCAGGTAGGCGAGCGCGGTCAGGTTGGCGGACATCGCGGGCGCCTCTATTGCCGCTTCTTGAACATCGAAAGCATGCGTTGCGTGACGACGAACCCGCCGCAGATGTTCACCGACGCCAGCATGACGCCGACAAAGCCGAAGCCCATCGCCCAGCCGCTGGTGCCGAGCCCGGTCGCCAGCATGGCGCCGACCACGATCACCGAGGAGATCGCGTTGGTCACCGACATCAGCGGCGAATGCAGCGCCGGCGTCACGTTCCACACTACGTAGTAGCCGACGAAGCAGGCCATCAGGAAGATCGCCAGCAGGAAGATGAACGGCTCCACCTCGGAGACGACGGCGCTGGTGCCGGTCATCAGCGCATGCGCGTGGGCGGCGAGTTCGCTGGCCCGCTGTGCGAGCCGATCGGCTTCGTCGGCCAACTGGGTCGGGTTCATTGTCGCGTCTCCGGGCTCAGGCGGCTTGCGAGGGAAGGAACTGCGGATGCACGACGGCGCCGCCTTGGGTCAGCAACACGCCTTTCACGATATCGTCGCCGTCCGGCAGCTTCGGCGCCTTCGCCTCCTTGTCCCAGAACGTGGTCAGGAAGGTGAGCAGGTTACGTGCATAGAGTGACGAGGCGGCGACCGGGATGCGACCGGGCCAGTTGTAATAGCCCAGGATGGTGACGCCGTTCGCGGTGGTGATACGCTCACCAGGGACGGTGGCGGCGCAATTGCCGCCCGCGTCGGCGGCAAGGTCGACGATGACGCTGCCGGGCCGCATGGACTGCACCATCGGCTCGGTGACGATCACCGGCGCCTTGCGTCCCATGACCAACGCGGTGCAGACCACGATGTCGTTCTTGGCGATCGTGGTGGCCATCAGCTCCGCCTGCTTCTGGCGGAATGCCTCGCTCATCTCGCGGGCATAAGCGCCGGTCTGGCCGGCGGTCTCCGCGTCCTCCACGCCGACGAAGCTCGCGCCGAGCGACTTGATCTCCTCCTTTGCGGCGGGCCGGACGTCGGTGGCCGAGACGATGGCACCGAGCCGCCGCGCGGTGGCGATCGCCTGCAATCCGGCGACGCCGGCGCCGATCACGAACAGCCGGGCGGGTGGCACGGTGCCGGCCGCCGTCATCATCATCGGGAACCCCCGTTGGAACGCGCCGGCGGCCTCGATCGCCGCGCGATAGCCGGCCTGGTTGGCCTGGCTGGACAGCACATCCATCGCCTGGGCGCGGGTGATGCGGGGCAGCAGCTCCATCGCCGCGCAGTCGATGCCTGCCTCGGCGAGGGCGGGCACCACGGTCGGATCGGCGAAGGCGTTCGCGATGCAGATCAGCAGGGCACCGCGCGGGATCAGCTTGAGCTGGTCGGGGAGCGGTATCTGCACCGTGAAGACGATCCCGGCACCGACGAGCGCAGCGGCGGCGTCCGGGACGATCTCGGCGCCGGCGTTGGAGAACTCGGCATCGGGAATGGCAGCGTGCGAACCGGCTCCTGCCTCGACCGCCACAGCAAGTCCCAGGCCGACCAGGCGCTTCACCGTCTCAGGGGTTGCCGCCACGCGTGTTTCGAACGCCCGGCGTTCCTTCAGCACCGCAAGGCGCATCCAATCAATCCTTCACGATCAACAGCCCAGAGAGGAACCGGGCTCGAGAGGATTTGCGGCCACTGCCCCAGTCCAGTTGCGGTGCACCATGCGCGAAGGGGGTGGGTGGTGCAAGGGGAGGGGGAGACCAGGATTCCCGAACAAACCGGCGGGCGCGGCGAGGGGTGGGTGGATTTTCGGGTAAGGCGGCGGCTCGCGCTCAGTTCTGCATCGCGAGAGCCTTCCTTTCAGGTGCGGCTGCACGCCGGGCGAGTCTGGGTGTGAG
>JBGPND010000289.1:0-5802 GCA_041487355.1 Acetobacteraceae bacterium
AGCGCCACCTTGGCCTTAAATGCCGGAGCGTGCGTCCGGCGTGCTCGTCTCGTCATGGTATCTCCTGCTCCGCGGCATCCTCGCCGCTCTCAGGCAGAAATCCCACTTATCGGCCTGTCCGAATTTGGCCAGCCACTTCTGTCCAAGTCGCGCCGCCGTCCAGGCTGCGGAAGAAGCCACCATTCTCGGTACCGACGTACACATGCTTGGAGTTCGCCGCGGCCACCTCAATGGCGCTGATCGGGCTGCCGTCGAGCACTGGCGTCAGAGCGTCCCAGAAAACGCCGTCGTTGCGTGTGCGATAGACACGCTGGTTGCCGGTGTAGACGGTGTTCGAATCGTTTAAGTCGATCGTGATGTAAACCATCCAGATGCCGGCGCTGTGCTCTGGCTTGAACGGTGGAGAGACCTTGCGCGACGTGCCGTTCCTAAATCGGTACATTCCTCCGAACTGGAACGAGGCGTAGATGTGCCCAGCCTCATGCGGGTCGATTACCATCCAGCCGCCATCGCCGCCCAGAAGCTCGAACGCATCATCGAGCGCGCCGGTGTTGGTCACCAGCGTGCCATTGTCCTGTGCGCCTCCGCCGAACACTCGAGCGTCCGTCTGCGCGATGTCAATGCAGAAGGAGCTCGCGCGTGCGCAGATGGAACGCGACATTTTAAAAAAAAGCCATCGGCATCTTCTCGGGCTTGCCGAGATGAGGTTCAGATTCATCGAGGACCACCGCGAGGTGTTCCATGTGCGGGCGATGTGCGCGGTGCTGGAGGTCAGCGCCAGCGGCTACTACGCGCGGCGGGATCGGCCAGAGAGTATTCGTGCGGCTGCCAATCGCACCCTCGCCGAGGACATTCGTCGCGTTCATGCCGACAGCCGACAGCGTTACGGCAGTCCACGTGTGCACGCTGCTCTGCGCGCAGAGGGCAGACGGGTGGGACGCAACAGGGTCGCTCATCTGATGCACCGACACGGCATCCGTGCGCGCCAGAAGCGACGGTTCTGCCGGACAACGGACAGCCGCCACGGCTTGCCGCTGGCACCCAACCTGCTGGCTCGGCAGTTCACCGCACCGGCGCCGGATCGGGTCTGGCTGGCGGACATCACCTACATTCCGACTGCTGAGGGCTGGCTCTACCTTGCTGTCATCCTCGATATGTTCTCACGTCGGATCGTGGGCTGGGCGATGGATGAGAGGATCACCCAGGAGTTGACGCTGAGCGCGCTGCGCATGGCAATCGCCACGCGGCACCCCAGGCCTGGCCTGTTGCACCATTCTGACCGCGGCAGCCAATACGCGGCCCATGCCTATCGGCGTCTGCTCGCCGAGCACGGCATGGTCTGTTCCATGAGCCGGAAGGCAGGCTGCTGGGACAACGCGCCCATGGAGAGCTTCTTCGATAGCATGAAGACCGAACTCGATGACGGTTCTGGCTACCAGACCCGCCAGGTGGCAAGAAATGAACTCTTCCAGTTCATCGAAGGGTTCCACAATCGCCACCGCCTGCACTCGGCGATCGGCTATATGACGCCAATGCAAAAGGAACAGTTCGCAGCGGCCGCGTAGGCCGTAACACGTGCCCACCCTTCCGGGGGAAGGTCACATCTTGGCGAACAGCGTCGAGTTCTCGTGCCGCCGCAGCCGCGTCAGCACCGAGAACCAGGCGAACATCTCCAGCGTCGCCGGTGCGCAAGGCGCCTCGGCGAGTTCGGAGCCGCGCACCAGCTTGTCGTAGATCTTCTGTTCCTCGGTGACGCGCAGGCAGTACGGGACCTTGATCACGTAGATCCGGTCGACGAAGGCCTCGTTGTTGCGGTTGTTCTTGAAGGTCTGCCACTCCGCCTCGTTGGAGTGGGCCAGGATGATGCCGTTGAACGAGATAACGCCGATGTTCTCGATGCCGATGTAGTTGCTCTCCTGCGTCGCGGTCAGCAACGGGTGCAGCATCTTGATCGGCGCCACCGGCTCCGCCGAAGTCGCCGCCGCACCGCTGTGTCACATTTAGGAATGACATCCTGATTCAGGTCGCATTCCTATCGACCACTTTGTACCCGAAACAGCCCTCGCCGCCCGAACTGGGAATCATCTGAGAAAAAAGCGTTAAATCCGCCGCTTCGGCTTGACAGTGTATACTTAAAGTTTCTATCCAGCCAAACACAGTCGAGGCGGAGGATTATATGCATAAGGAAAATTCATAGATAACCCGGACACCCCTTAATCTAGGGGTGGTCTTAACAAGTCTCACACAGGCGGCAGATTTACTTCTGTCATTGCGCGTTTTCGCCGCTGATTTCTCGTAGTTGCTTGCTAGTGGCCGGGATTTCGCGCGCGAAATCCTCAATGGGGACTACTATGACTGATCTTTACGTTTCGATGACCGGCTCAGACGGAAACAATGGATCCCAGAACGCTCCGTTTGCCACTATCCTTGCGGCGTCGCAGCACGCGCAGTCCGGCACAACGATACACGTTGCACCGGGAACCTATCAGGGCGGGTTCACCACCACTGCCAACGGCACCGCGGCGGCTCACATCACTTATGTTTCCGACACGCAGTGGGGCGCCAAGATCGTCGGCGGACCGGTGACGAACAGTGCCGCAGCTGGCTGGTGGAACCAGGGAAATTACGTCGATGTCAAGGGCTTCGAGATAGACGGCAGCAATGCGCAGGCTGCCGCGAACTGGCAATACGGATTCTACGACAGCGGCTCTCATGACACGTTCCAGAACGGCAGTGTCCACGATATCCTGCGGGACATCACCGCGTTCAACAAGGCCGAGGCTGCCGCCATGGGCGGAGCGGCCATCGAGATGGACAGCTACGCAGGAGGCGTCGATGGCTCGGTTATCGGCAATCTAGCTTACAACATCGGTCCGGATGGTCTGCACAGCGATCACACGCAGGGCATTTACCAGAGCGAGACGGGCGTCATACGGAACAACATCATCTACAACGTCGTCGGCGACGGGATCGTGACGTGGCACGCCGCACAGAACATCAACATTTCGAACAATACGATTGACAACGCGCGAGATGCCGGCATCGTCGTGGGATCAGGGGATAGCGGCTCATCGTCAACGACGGGCGACTACATCAACACGAACAACAACATCGTCGTCAATTCGGCGAACGGCATTGTTGAGAACGGCATCACCGGTATCCACAACACCTATGTCGATAACCTCGTGTATGGTGTTCAGGGATCGATCGTGCGCCTGCAAAACGGACTGCGCGACGTCGGCACCGTGCAGGCGGACCCGATGTTCGTGAACGCGGCGGGCCACGATTATCACCTGCGGGCCGGGTCGCCAGCGATCAATGCCGGGACGGCGAGCGGCGCTCCGGCGACGGACTTCGACGGCAACGCAAGGCCGCAGGGTGGCGCCTTTGATATCGGTGCCTACGAGTTCACGTCCTCAAGCACGCCGCCTCCCGCTCCACCACCAACAGCTCCTCCGCCGGTCGTAACGCCGGACACCCTTGTCCTGCTGTTGTCGGAGGATCGCTATCGGGGCGACGCGCAGTTCATCGCCAAGATCGATGGAACGAAGATCGCCGGCCCGACCGCCGCGACAGTCTTGCACAGTTCAGGGCAGTCCCAGACGTTCACCTATAACGGTCTCTGGGGCCCGGGCCACCACGACCTGGAGATCGACTTCATCAACGATCGGTATGCGGGACCAGGAAAGGACCGGAACCTATATGTCGATCAGGTGCGGTACGATGGGGCCAGCTATCTATCGCACACGGACGCGCTCCGCACCAATGGCGCGATCCACATTCCGATAGGGAACTAGTACCTCGGCACAGAGATTATGACTCTTTGGTTGGGTCTGGATAGGCGTGCGCGAGTTTGGTGCGGGCGCGCTCGGTGTTGAACATCCACTTGATGCGAGCGGCGGCAGCGTTGCGCTGGCGTTCCCAGGCGGCGATCTGCGAGACCAGCCGCTGGCGCTCACCGATGCGGCGGTGGAGGCACTGACCGCGCAGCACGCTGATCTCGATCTCCACCATGTTGAGCCAACTGGCGTGCTTCGGTGTGTAGTGGAATTCCAGGCGACGAAGCACGCGATGGGCCTCTGGTGCCGGGAAGGCCTCATACAATACCCCGGCGGAGTGGCTCGATAGGTTGTCCATCACCACGCGGATCAGCTCGGCCTGCGGATAGTGGATATCGACGAGGTCGCGCATGCACGCGGCGAAATCGCGTGCCGTGCGCTGGTCTGTCCCCCTCACCTTGCGCCACGGACGGTGCGCGTCGAGGAAGATGAACAGGTTGACCGTGCCGTTGCGGCGGTATTCGTAGTCGTAGCGTAGAGGCTGTCCCGGCATGGCCGGGATCGGCTGCCGCACTTCGCCGATCAGCTGCATCGGGCTTTCGTCGAAGCATACCACCGGCCGTTGCGGATCGGGCGTCTCGGCGTAGAGGTCGAGCACGTCCTCCATGCGCGCGACATAGGTGCCGTCGATCTGCGGGATGCACCACATATCCTTGCGCCATGGCTTCAGCTGGTTTTCGCCCAGCCGCCGGCGCACCGTTTCGCGCGACAGGCCGGCATGTTCGGTAAGTTTGATCATCTCGCCGGCCAGCAACGCCAGGGTCCAGCGTGCGCGCCCCTCTGGTGGGCTGGAGCAGGCGGTTGCCACCAGCAGCGCCTCCTCCTTGCCGGAGAGCTTACGCGCCGCGCCAGGGCGCGGTTCTTCGCTCAGCGCAAACTCGATGTTGCCTTCGACGAAGCGGCGCTTGGTCCGATAGACCGTCGACTCGCCGACGGCGACGCTGATGGCGATCGCCGTGTCGCTGGCTCCGGCGTCGGCGGCCAGCAGGATCTGCGCTCGTTTCAGCCTGCGCGCGGCATGTTTGCCGCCACTCAGCAATGCAGTGAGCTGATCCCTCTCGGCTTGGCTCAATTCGGCCCGGTACCGTACATTCATCGCCGCCCCCCAAGGTTGAGGGCACGACAGATGAATCTGGAAGGTTCTGTGAGGTCGCGCGACATGGACTGCCCCCCACATGTGAGACACGAAAACTAGACACACATGGTCTGCGTCATCATTGCCGCGTCCGGTGCGGCCATGATACCTCAAAGTCCACCGGCGAGCGGTATTGCAGCGCCGAGTGCAGCCGCTGTCGATTGTAGACCTCGTCAATGAACCGGCTGATCTCGCCTTCTGCCTCTACGAGGTTCCGATAGGACCGCCCGTCAACCTCTTCTTTCTTCAACGTTCGCATAAAGCTCTCCGCCATCGCGTTGTCCCACGGGCAGCCGACCCGGCTCATGCTCGGCTGAATGCCGGCCCGTTCCAGGCGCTCGACATAATCGCCACACGCATACTGAACCCCGCGATCCGCGTGATGCACCAGGCCGCCGGATACCACCTCCCGGCTGCGCAATGCCATCTCCAGGGCGGCCAAGGCCAGGCTCGCTTGCAGATGCGATGCCATGCTCCAACCCACCACTCGCCGGCTGAACGCATCCAGCACCACCGCCAGGTAGACGAACTCCTCCGACAGCCGAACGTAGAGCCTGCCCTCGGGCTTGACCCGAGGGTGATGTCGGCAACCCACAACTGGTTCACCCCATCGGCTCCAAACATCGAGCCAGGTTCGGATACACCCGGAACCGGTGGCGCGAATCGGTCGTCGCCGGCACGAACGCCCGCTTCGCCAGGCACAGCAGATTGTCTTCCTGCCGGATCCGCTCGACGCGCTTGTGGTTCACCGCCCAGCCGGATCGTTTCAGCAGCACCGTGATCCGCCGATAGCCATAATGCCGATGGGCCAACGACAGACGCTGGATC
>JBGPND010000290.1:0-5785 GCA_041487355.1 Acetobacteraceae bacterium
GTGATCGCCACCGCGGTGCTGCCGAGCTGCTTGACGCAGTCCACCACGAGCCCGTCGATCACGGCGCCCATGATCGGGTCGAGGCCGGTGGTCGGTTCGTCGAAGAACATGATGTCGGGGCGGGCCGCGATGGCGCGGGCGAGTGCGACGCGTTTCTGCATCCCGCCCGACAGCTCCGACGGGTGGAGATCGCCCACGCTGGCGGCGAGCCCGACCTGGGCGAGGAAGTCGGCCGCGCGGCTGGGTCCGTCCGGGCGGCGAAGCTTGCGCTGGGCGAGCAGTCCGAACACGACGTTCTCCCAGACCGGCAGGCTGTCGAACAGCGCGCCGTTCTGGAACAGCATGCCGATGCGTGACCGGGTTGCCTCCTGCTCGCGGCGCGGGAGGGTGAGGATATTGGTGCCATCGATCTCGATGCTGCCGGTGTCCGGTTCGATCAGGCCGAGGATGCATTTCAGCAGCACCGACTTGCCCGAGCCGGAGCCGCCGATCACCACCATGGAGGTTTCGGGCATGATGTCGAGGTCGATGCCGTCCAGCACGAGCTTCGCACCAAAGCTCTTGCGCAGGTTGCGCAGGCGGATTTTCGGGATGGCGCTGTCCATTACTACTCGCCGCCACCAAGTGGCGCGTTGCCCTCCGCGTCCAGACGCGCCATCGCATGTTCCACAGCAGTGCGCAGCGGCGGCAGGTCGCGCGTGACGATCTCCCACACTCGTTCGGGATCGATCTGGTCGTAGGCATGACGCAGCACGTTGCCCAGCGCGCGGATCGCAGGCCAAGGCGGTCCGGGTGCCAGCGCCTCGGCCTGTGTTCCGAGTTTCACCGCCGCCTCGCTCACCCGCTACAGACAGCGTTCGATTGCATCGCGTCGCATCCCGTCCGCCTGGAAGGCAGGCCAGTCCATGCCACCTGCATAAGCCTGGATCCGATCGATGTTTTCCAGGATGTCGGCGAACCGCAGTGTCGGCCGCTCAGAAGGCACGAACACCGTCCCGCTCGATGGCGTGTCGAAGGGCTGGCCGGCTCGCCGGCTCCTCAATCAGATCAACGTCGCGTCCCAGCAACGTGGCCAGCCAGGTCCGGGCCTGCTCCAGCTTGCCGAAGTAATCGAACCCACTGGACGAAAAGGCGGCTGACAGGCGCACGGCAAGATCGATATCCGAGTCTGGACCCGCCTCGTCCCGCGCGACGGAGCCGAACAGGGTCAGTCCCTCGATGCCATGCGCCCGCAGTTCAGCCTGATGGCTGCGCAGCAACGCAATGATGTCACCGCGTGAGAGAGTATCTGCCTGCATTGCTGAACTATAGGCACTCCGGGTGGTTTCCGCGAGATGCCGGGTTCGTCGCGTCATCGCGCGAAGAACATCTCGGTCAGCACGTAGTCGAACGCCAGGATCAGAATCGAGGCCCAGTCGCTGCGGCTGGCGCTGACACGCATCTCAGGGCAAACCCCTGGGGCCGAGCCCACCCTGCTGATGCTGCGCCAAGATCATATCCAGTAGCTGCGGCCGATAGCGGAAGTTGGTGGCTTTGAGACGGGCGAACGCATCACCGAGATCAACCAGACCTCGCTGCGCCGCCCGATCGAGCAAGCCAAGCGTGCCGACAACGGCAAGTCCCTTGGTGCCAGCCAGCCGGACTGCGACACGATCGTCCATGAGGATGAGAGTGATGCCAAGCGAATTGGCCAGCGCAATGGCGGCACGTTCCCCCTCGTCCAATGTTCGCAGGGACGCATCATCGGCAATCGGAGCGGCCACCACGGTAAGCCAGTCAGGCGGGCGATCTGCCCAATGCCTCACCTTGGCTGGTGTCCCGCGGTTGCGCAGCTCGTCGTGCACGGTGTCCGGGACGAAGACCTTGTCAAACAAAACGGGCAGGATTCCGACCTGTTCTATCAGCACGAGGTAGTGCAACGGCCCGGTGTCGGCGACAACGGCCGCCATCGGTCGTCAAATGCCGAGCCGGCGAAGCGCTTCACGCTCCCGTTCCAGGTCGTCCACAGCATAGTCCTCGTAGACCGCACGCGCCTTCAGGAAACCATCCAACTCGGCGCGTGTCTCAAAGCCCAGCAGACGCCGGAGTTCCGCCAGGGTGAGACGACCAGCCCTGTACTCCTCGACGGCCAGCGCCTCGAGCGCGCGACGCGAAATATCGGCGAGGCTGCAGCCAAGCCGCAGGACGATGTCGTCGGGGATTTGCAGCGTCACATTCATGATGCAACCCTATGCCTGGTCGGCTGGAAGTCAACGCGAAACCACATGGTGGCGGCTCCGCGGGCACACAACGCCGGGCGGGCAGGCCCCGCTCATCGCGCGAAGAACATCTCGGTCAGCACGTAGTCGAACGCCAGGATCAGGATCGAGGCACTGACCACGGCCGCGGTCGTCGCCGCGCCAACGCCCTCCGCGCCGCCGCGGCTGTGGTAGCCCTGGTAGCACCCCATCAGCGCGATCAGGAAGCCGAACACCGCCGCCTTCACCAGGCCGGACGTCACGTCCGTTGCCTGCATGAAGTCCATCGTGTTGCGCAGGTAGGTGCCGACATTGAAACCCAGCTTCAGCGTGGAGACGATGAAGCCGCCGAGCACGCCGAGGATGTCGGCAACCACGACAAGCATCGGCAAGGCCACGATGCCGGCGAGCAGCCGCGGCGCCACCAGATACTTCATCGGATTGGTCGACAGCGTCGACAGCGCGTCGATCTGGTCGGTGACGCGCATGGTGCCGATCTCGGCCGCCATCGCCGCGCCGATCCGGCCGGCCACCATCAGCCCGGCCAGCACCGGGCCGAGCTCGCGGGTGATCGACAGCACCACGACGTTGGCAACGGCGCCCTCGGCGGAGAAGCGGGCGAAGCCGGTGTAGGACTGCAACGCCAGCACCATGCCGGTGAAGACCGCGGTCAGCGCCACCACCGGCAGGCTGAAATAGCCGATCTCCAGCAGGGCGCGGACGACCAGCCGGCCGTAGAACGGTGGGCGGAACAGATGCGACAGGCCGATCATCGCAAACAGCGCCACCGAACCGGCGACACGACATGCGCCGATGACACCGCGGCCAACGGCGGCAAGACTGTCCAGGATCGGGTTCACGCTGGTTGGTAGACCCGGTGGAACCGGCGTCCGAGCGAGGTGAGAACCTCGTAGCCGTTGGTGCCCGCCGCCGCGGCCAAATCGTCTGGCGTCTGGGCCGGCCCGATCAGCTCCAGCCAGGCGCCGGGAACCACGCCTGGGGCCTTGGTCACATCGAACGTCGTCAGGTCCATGGAGACACGGCCTACCAGCGGCACCGGGGTGCCGTCAAAGAAGGCTTGGCCGCGCCCCGACAGGCTGCGGTGGAGCCCATCGGCGTAGCCAATGCCGGCGGTGGCGATGCGGCTCCGCCGCTTCGCTCGCCAGGTGGCGTTGTAACCGACGCTGGCGCCTGCCTTCACCTCGCGGACCGCCAGGACTCGCGCTCTAAGCCGCACCGGCAGGCGCATCGGGTTCGGCTCTTCGGGCGTTGGGTTGATGCCGTACAAGGCCGCTCCGGGGCGCGCCAGGTCGGAGCCCCAGCGAGGCCCGAGAAAGATGCCGGAGGAGTTGGCGCAGCTGCGCGGCGCCGGCGGCAGGCCGGCGCAGGCGGCGGCGAAGCGTCGGCGTTGTCGTTCATTCAGCGGATCGTCCGCGACCTCCGACGCCACGAGATGCGTCATCACGTAGCGCAGCGTGATTCCCTCCAGGCACTTATGATCCTGTTGCAGCACCTTGAGCTCGCGCGCATCAAGGCCGAGGCGCGCCATGCCGGTATCGATGTGCAGGATCGCCGGCAGCCTCCGGCCGGCTTTGCGTGCGGTGGCCGTCCAGGCATCGACCTCGGCGAGCGAGCCAAGCACGGGCACGATGTCGTGCGCCAGATAGTCCGCCTCGCTGCCGGGAATGGGGCCACTCAGCACGGCGAGCAACGCGTCCGGCACGAGGTCGCGGATCGCCAGGGCCTCGTCCAGCAGGGCCACGAAGAAATGCCGGCAGCCTGCCGCGTGAAGCGCCGGCGCGACCTGGCGCGCGCCTAGTCCGTAGCCATCCGCCTTCACTACACCGGCGACCGGGCCGGATGGATGCAGGCTGCGGAGCAGGTGCCAATTGGCGACGATGGCAGCGAGATCGATTTCGAGGACAGCGCCGGCGCGTTTTTCAGTCATGGCCGGGTCAAGTCCACGGCCGTCGAGTTCGTTATACTTCGGATGCCGGGAGTATTACTTGGTAGCCACACTACCTCGTCATGGCCGGGCTTGGCCCGGCCACCCACGACTTGGACACGCCATGAAAAGTCGTGGGTGGCCTGCCTTCGCTGGCCATGACGTTGAAAAAACGCCAGTTTCCACCTTCGAATTAAGCTGGACATTCGTGAGTCAAGTCCCGCCATCACGTGAAGGAGACACCGTCACCTCAGGGCGCATGGTCCCTGTGCACCACGTCGAGATCGGCGAAGCGCGTGAACTCGGCCTCGAAGAAGAGCTGGATCGTGCCGGTCGGGCCGTGGCGTTGTTTGGCGATGATGAGGTCCGCCTGATTGTGGACCCTGGTCATCTGTCGCTGCCACTCATCCAAGGCCGACTGGTACTTCTCTTCGTTCTCGAACGCCGCCAGTTTCGGTATCCGCTGCTCCAGGTAATATTCGTCGCGGTAGATGAACATCACCACGTCGGCGTCCTGCTCGATCGTGCCCGATTCGCGCAGGTCGGCAAGCTGCGGCCGCTTGTCCTCGCGATTCTCGACGGCACGCGAAAGCTGCGACAAGGCGAGCACCGGCACCGCCAGTTCCTTGGCGATCGCCTTCAGCCCCTGGGTGAGCTGGGCGATCTCCAGCACCCGGTTCTCCGGCTTGGTGCCGGCGGCGGGGCGCATGAGCTGAAGGTAGTCGATCACGATCAGCGACAGCCCCTTCGTGCGTTTCAGCCGCCGTGCGCGCGTGCGCAAGGCCGACAGGGTGATCGCCGGCGTGTCGTCGATCTCGATCGGCAGTGCGGCGATCTCGCGCGAGACCTGCACGAATTTGTCGAAGTCGCGCTGGCTGATGTCGCCGCGACGGATCCGGTCGCTGGAAACCTGCGCCTCCTCGCTGAGCAGGCGGGTTGCCAACTGTTCCGCACTCATCTCCAGCGAGAACACCCCGACACAGCGTTTCGGCAGCGCATTGGGGTCGGTGGCGCGCGCCTCGGCCAGCAGCGCCTTTGCGGCACCGAAGGCCATCTTGGTGGCGAGCGCGGTCTTGCCCATGCCCGGACGGCCCGCGAGGATCACGAGGTCCGATGGGTGCAGCCCGCCCATCTTCGCATCCAGGTCGCGCAGCCCGGTGGTCAGCCCTGACACGTGGCCGACGCGCTTGAATGCGCGTTCCGCGCCGTGGATGGCCTCGGTCAGCGCGCGCTCGAAGCTGATGAACCCGCCGGTGACGCCCCCGTCGGTGGCGAGCTGGAACAGCGAGTGCTCTGCCGCCTCGATCTGCTGCCCGCCATCGAGTTCGGCGTCGGCGCCGAAGGCGTTGTTGACCATGGTCTCGCCAAGGTCGATCAGGTGCCGGCGCAGCCAGGCGTCGTGGATCGCGCGGCCGTACTCGCCGGCATTGATGATGCCGACCATGGCGGTGAGAAGCTGCGCCAGATAGGCCGTGCCGCCGACTTCCTCCAGCACGCCGGAATGCTCGAACTCGGCTTTCAGCATGACCGCGTCGGCGAGCTGTCCCGCCTCGATGCGCCGGGCGATCGCCTGGTAGATGCGGCCGTGGATCGGGTCGGCGAA
>JBGPND010000291.1:0-5779 GCA_041487355.1 Acetobacteraceae bacterium
CCCTCCCCCGCTTCGCGGGAGAGGGGGCGCTGAACCCCCTCTCCCGCGAAGCGGGGGAGGGTTGGGGAGGGGGTGCCGCCCGGCCGTGAAGCTGCCGGCCGGCACCATAGCGCTGGTCACCGGCGCCAGCCGCGGCATTGGCGCGGCGACCGCGATCGAGTTGGCACGGCTCGGCGCGCATGTGGTGATCACCGCGCGGACGCAAGGCGGCCTGGAAGAGACCGACGATGCGGTCCGTGCGGTGGGCGGCAGCGCCACACTGCTGCCGCTCGATCTGGCGGAGGGTGAACAGATCGACGCGATCGGCCCGAGCCTGTTCCAGCGCTTCGGCCGCCTGGATGTACTGGTGCACAATGCCGGCGCGCTGGGACGACTGACGCCGGTCGCGCACATCCTGCCAAACGACTGGGCCGACGTGATCGCTGTCAACCTGACCGCGGCATGGCGCCTCATCCGCACCTGCGATCCGCTGCTGCGCAATGCGCCGGCGGGGCGGGCGGTGTTCGTCACCGATGCGCGCGCGCGCGCGCCGCTGGCCTATTGGGGTGCCTACGGCGCGACCAAGGCCGGCATGGAGCATCTCGTGCTGGCCTGGGCCGGCGAGTTGCGCCAGACGCGGCTGCGGGTGAACCTGTTCGACCCGGGCGCGGTGGCGACGCGTATGCGCGGCCAGGCGATGCCCGGCGAGGATCCGTCGACGCTGCCGCAGCCGACGGACGTCGCACCGGCGCTGGCGGCGCTGTGCGTGCCGACCGAAACCAGGCATGGCGAGCTGATCCGCTTCGCGCGAACCTGAGAGGACAACCGCCATGGCACGACCGCCGCTTCCACCGTTCACCGAGGCAACCGCCATCCAGAAGGTGCGGATGGCCGAGGACGCGTGGAACACGTGTGACCCGGAACGGGTCGCCGGCGCCTACACCGAGGACAGCCGCTGGCGCAATCGCACCGAGTTCTTCCGGGGGCGCGCGGCGATCATCGAGTTCCTGCGGCGCAAGTGGGTGCGCGAGCTCGAATACCGGCTGATCAAGGAACTTTGGGCGTTTCACGGCAACCGCATCGCGGTGCGCTTCCAATACGAATGGCACGACGATGCCGGCAACTGGTACCGCGCCCATGGCAACGAGCAGTGGGAATTCGACGACAGCGGGCTGATGCGCCGGCGCGAGGCGAGCATCAACGACGTGCCGATCAGCGCCGGCGACCGCCGCTTCCTGTGGCAGCCGCAGGGGTCACGGCCGGCCGATCACCCCGGACTGAGCGAACTCGGGCTGTAGCACCGGGACCTCTTCCCCGCTGTGCCGATCGGAGCGATAGCCGGACCACGTGAGCGCGGCGGTGTGTCGTTTTCAGGCTGCCTCGGTGGAACGCGGACACTCCGGGCTGTCGCAGTCCGAACAGGCGGCTGGTGCCTAATCAAGACTTATACCAACCGCCGTTGAGAATGACTCTCCGGTGGTGCCGACCGCCGCAATCGTCATGGTCGGCGAAGGCCCGCCATCGGCCAGGGCGTGTCAGTGTTTAAGACGCTTGGTATAGGACATATGCAAGGGAATTAGGGCGCTGATAACAAAGGGCTTTTCCTTTGCATAACTTACCGACATAATCGGGGCATGAAATACGGCTACGCGCGGGTATCCACGGACGGGCAGAGCATCGCGGCGCAGGTGCGCCAGCTTACCCGTGCCGGATGCAAGAAGGTATTCCGGGAGGTGGCGAGCGGGGCCAAGACCGACCGCAGCCAACTCCGGCGGGCGCTCGACCAGCTTGCCGGCGGTGACGTGCTGATGGTGACCAGGCTCGACCGCCTGGCTCGCTCGACCCGCGACCTGCTGAACACCCTCGCCGCCATCACCGACCGCAAGGCCGGTTTCCGATCCCTGGGCGACACCTGGGCGGACACCACCACGCCGCATGGCCGCCTGATGCTCACCGTCCTGGGCGGCCTCGCCGAGTTCGAGCGGGAGTTGATCCGCGCCAGGACAGGAGAAGGCCGCGCCCGCGCCAAGGCCCGTGGGCAGCACATGGGCCGCCCGTTCAAGATGACCCCGCACCAGAGGCGTGAGGCGGTGAAGCGGCGGGAGCGCGGCGAATTGTTGACCGAGATCGCCCGCACCTACAACGTCAGCGCGGCGACGATTTCACGGCTGACCTTCTGATTGGAAAATTGGAAGGCAACAATAGGTTAGATCATGCGCAGCATCATTGAGTTCTTGGTTAAATACAGGCGACAGATCGTCGGCTGGGCGGTTATCGGTGCAACAATCCTTGCCCTGTGGATGTTCAGAGAACATCTTTCGGGATTGGCATCGACTCTGTGGCCGATAGTTGTTGGCTCTACAATATTAGGGTTCAGGCAGGAACTAGGCGACTTGCTCAAGAGGATGAAGCGTTTAGGCAAGGAAGGTATGGAATTCGGAGATGTCCAGATTGCGGCACAAATAATGTCCGTCCCAGTTTCCGACGCACTGAAAGACGTAGCCCCGGGTGAAACTCACTCCGAATTGATTATGACAAGAGTCGCGTCTCTGCGACAGGAGCTTAACGCTAGGCAACCTTCTGATATACCGAATAGAGAGCATTTATTGATGCTCCGCCTAGCTGAAGCCCAGCAATCTAGAGACTTCCAAAACATATGGCTTAATATACTTTCATCACAGCTAGCAGCGTTGACGAAGATGGCATCGGAGAACAAGCCCGTAGATCTAACAGAATTCTTCGAAACGTATAAAGAGAGAGTGGAATCTCTACCTACACCGCCTGCCGTGAAGATTTCATTTGAAGCTTGGAGTGGGTATTTCATTCGGATGCAGCTTGCCACAATAGTGGGAACCTTAGGCACAATAACGTTATCCGGGCGAGAATTCTTATCATTCTGGATACGGAATAATCTTCCGCGCTTCCAAGCATTCTAGGTCAAGTCATGCAAAAGGCCGTCACTTGATTCCGGGTCACATGACATATTGGAATCTTCTGCGGTGACTCCGCGTTGCGTGCCCATTCTACATATGATAATGTCCTTTGGACTAAACTGCTTCGCGGCAGTTCTGTGATTTCAGCAACATGATTTCAATCGGACGCGTTCCGCCGGAAGCACGCGTCCGCCACCTTCCCCTCGTCTGACAACCCGACTGCGCGACCATGCAGCGGCGCGATGTGGCGCCCTTCATCTCGCAGAGGAGTTGCCGATGACCCCGCTTCGCCGTCGCATGATCGAGGACATGCAGATCCGTAATCTCGCGCCGGAGACGCAACGTGCGTATCTCCAGCAGGTCTCGCTGTTCGCCCGCCATTTTGGCAAGTCACCGGAGCGATTGGGGCCGGCCGACATCCGGGCGTACCAAGTTTATCTGGCCCAGGACAGACGCCTGTCGGCCAGCTCGATATCCGTAGCAGTCGCCGCCATCCGCTTTCTCTATCAGGTGACCCTCACGCGGGGATGGCGCGTCGAGGACGTCATCCCCACCAGTCGCACGCCGCAGAAACTTCCAGTGGTGCTGAGCCAGGAAGAGGTGGGCCAGTTCCTCGCTGCGGTGCAGAGCCGGAAGCACCGCGCGATCCTGACCACCTGCTACGCAGCAGGTTTGCGGGTCTCCGAGGCGGCTTGCTTGAAACCCGCAGCGGTCGACAGCCGGCGCATGGTCATCCGCGTGGAGCAGGGCAAAGGGCGGAAAGATCGTTACGTCATGCTCTCGCCCAAGCTGTTGGACATTCTCCGGGACTACTGGCGCCTCGCCCGTCCGACGGAGTGGCTCTTCCCAGGCGACCTGCCCGGACGACCGATCTCGACATTTCCTGTGGAGCACGCTTGCAGGAAAGCTCGGCAGCAATCCGGCATCACCAAGCTGATCACACCGCATTCCCTGCGCCACGCCTTCGCTGTCCATCTTCTGGAGTCCGGCGCCGATCTGCGCACCATTCAACTGCTGCTCGGTCATCGCAGTCTGACCACCACGTCACGATACCTGCGTATCGCCACCAGCAAGGTCTGCGCCACCGCCAGTCCGCTGGACACCCTGCGTGGTGTGCTCCCCGCCGCACCAGACCTCGCCCGCGCCTGACGGGCAAGCTCCGTGGTCGGCGAGGGGCCGGAGGTGGCGGACGTGTTCCGCCGCCACGGCGAGGCTTATCGTCAGCAGCACGGCGCATCGCTGTCCACCGCGCAGCGCCGTGCGATGAGCGCAATCGAACGCTGTCGCACCGCCGCGCTGGGCGGTCATGTCGAGCGCTGCGACGGCTGTGGCCATCAGCGCATCGCCTACAACTCGTGCCGCAACAGGAATTGCCCCAAGTGCCAGGGTCTCGCGCGGGCGCGGTGGCTCGAGGAGCGCCAGGCCGAACTGCTCGACGCGCCATACTTCCACGTCGTCTTCACGGTGCCGGATGAGATCGCGGTCATCGCCTTTCAGAACAAGCCTGTGGTCTATGACATCCTGTTCCGCGCGGCGGCAGAGACGCTGCGCACCATCGCCGCCGATCCAGTCCACCTGGGGGCGGAGATCGGCTTCCTTGCCGTGCTGCACACCTGGGGCCAGAACCTGTTACATCACCCGCACCTTCACCGCCTTGTCCCTGGAGGTGGGATCGCGCCGGACAGCAGCCGTTGGATCGCCTGCCGGACGGGCTTCTTCCTCCCGGTCAGGGTTCTATCGCGATTGTTCCGGGGACTGTTCCTGCACTACCTGGAGAAGGCGTTCATCGCCGGCGAACTGAACTTCTTCTCGGCACAACGCCACCTTCACGAACCCGCGGCGTTCCGGCGTCATCTGGCGCCGGTTCGTAACACCGAGTGGGTGGTCTATGCCAAACGGCCCTTCGCGGGTCCGCGGCAGGTCCTCGACTACGTTGGGCGATATACCCACCGCATCGCCATCTCCAACAGCCGCCTGCTGTCCATCGACAACGGCAAGGTCCGCTTCCGTTGGAAGGATTACCGGCATGGCAACCACCACGGCACGATGACCCTTGATGCAAATGAGTTCATCCGCCGCTTCCTGATCCATGTGCTGCCGGATGGGTTTCAGCGCATCCGCTATTACGGCTTCCTGGGCAACTGTCATCGCACACGGAAGCTGGCGCTCTGCCGCAAGCTGCTCGGCATGACGCCCGCCGAGCCAGTGGTTGCCGGTCCGCCGGAGGACTATCGTGACCGATACGAGGCACTGGCCAGTGTGTCCCTGCGGGAATGTCCCCACTGCCACCGCGGCACCATGGTCGTCATCGACACCATCCCAAGACCCACGATCTGTCTGCCGGTTCCGGATACGCGATGACCTCGAATCGCCACCCCAACCGCACGAAGCCGAACTGCATGCCAGATCACGGTGGGGACGCTGTCGCCGTGACGGCCAGTGGAGCGCGTGAGCAGCCGCCCAATGGCCGGACCCGGGCTGTGTCGATCCCCCGGCGATGTGCTTGGGTCAGCGAACGCTGCCAAACGGCCGTTCGCAGCGGCGCCCCAGCGCACCGGCAACGAGCATGGCTGCATTCAACGCCCATAGTCCCAGCAGCCGGGGCAGCGGTTTAGTCCAATCCATTTTTAGCTCACCGGCGCGGACCCCAGCTGCGGTGCCTACGCATTGAGGCTACTGCGCCGCGCCGCCAAGCTAAAAATGCTCTTCATTATCATATATAGAGACGGGGTAGACTGGCCCCATGCCCGAGACCGATCCCACCCAGCCATTCTTCCTGATCGTCGCCGACCATGACCAGGGCTTCTTCTCCATCGAAGGCCCGATGACCGATGATCGCCCCTGGCATTCCGCCGCCCGGCATGTCC
>JBGPND010000292.1:0-5779 GCA_041487355.1 Acetobacteraceae bacterium
CCGCGATGGAGCGCGCCGGCTACTGGCTCCGCGACGCCTCGGCCCCGCTCCCGGCAGCTTCGCCCGCCCAGGCCGAAGCACCCCAACCCGTTGTCCTGCAACCCGCCGCCGCGCGGCCTGACCCCGACCGGGCCGAACCCAGGTTCAGCGACCTCACCGACGCCGAGCAGTATGCCGCGGTCTACCCCGACCGCGCCGCCCGCATCCGGGCCCATGGCGGCCTGCCGATGCGCCTCGATTTTGGCCCGCCCGCCCCCGAAGTCGTCGACGCCCTCGTCAACGACACCAGCCCCATTCTGCGGGCGCTCGACCACCACAAGCACGCCGTGGTGGCGGCCTGACCCGAAATCTTGGGCAGACGCTGGCGCCCGCTTCCGCCGTCCAGCGCCCGCGACATACATCCGTGTTCATCTGTGGTTACACCAGCGGGCGTATGGGATTACTCGTTCCCTACTCTCGTCATGGCCTCCCCGGACTTGTTCCGGGGATCAGTCCCGGCCATCACCACCAGCACGGCGCCGTGACGGATGGCCGGGACAAGCCCGGCCATGACGCGAAAAGCGAGTGCGGACAAAGGATCATTGACCTGGCGGCTGGCATTACATTTCTCTCCACTCGCAACACCGTCTCATGCCTATAGACCATGAGACGGAATCGCTCACTATGCCCGGACCGACAAGGAAGCTGCCAGCGCCTCGCCATCGACCATCGGCAGCCCGCAGACGTTGCGGCGGCAGACATAGGCCGCGGCGCCCTCGGTCCCGGCTGACTTGCCGAATGCCGGATGGTCAGCCGGCAGCGCATCCAGGCTCGGGGCGCGCAGCACGACAACCGCCGGGTCCGCCGCGGCAAGCGCCGCCGCCGTCAGCGCCTGTGCCAGCGCATGCAGCGTATCGCCCGCGATCACCACCGTTGCCGCTTCCTCCAGCAGATCCGCCGCCGCGAGCAGCGTCGGCATCGCCGCGAACTGATCCGGATTGCCGGAGAACGCCCGCAGCAGCGCCTCGGCCCGCTCGCGCCAGCCCGCGTCGCCGGTCAGGTGCCAGAGCCGCGCGAACACTTCTGCCAACACGCCGACACCCGCCGGCGTGGCGTTGTCCGCGGCCGTGCGCGGGCGCGTCAGCGGCACGTCTGTCGCATCCGCGGCGGTGGTGTAGCACCCGCCCTGGCCGTCGGAGAACGCGGCCAGCGCCGCCTCCGCCAGACGGATGCCTTGCGCCAGACGCGCCGGCTCGCCGCTCGCCTCGAACAGCGCTAGCGACGCCCGCGCCATGGCGGCCTGATCGTCGAGCAGACCGGCTGCCGTCACGCGGCCCAACCGCCACGCGTGCTGCACGCGACCATCCGGCACCGACATCTCCGCCAGCACGAAGTCGTGCGCTTCCTCGGCCCGCGCGAGCCAGTCCGGCCGCGCGAACACGCTGGCTGCGCGCGCCAGAGCGGCGATCGCCAGGCCGTTCCAGTCCGCCAGCACCTTGTCGTCGCGCCCGGGGCGGATGCGATGCGCGCGCGCGCCGAACAGGATCTGCCGCGAGAGAGCCAACGCGATTTCGTCTTCCGTCGATCCAGGCGGCGTGACGCGGCGCAGGATCGTGTGGCCCTCCCAGTTGCCGCCTGGCGTCACGTCGTAGGCGCGCTTGAACGGGGTGGCGGCATCGCCGAGCAATCGGTCCACCTCCGCGTCGGTCCAGACATAGAAGCGACCTTCCTCGCCCTCGCTGTCGGCGTCTTCGGAAGCGGCGAAGGCGGCGCGGCCGTTCGCGCTGGCGGCCGTCATGTCGCGCACCATCCAGCCCACCGTCTCGGCGGCACGCTCGGCATACAGCGGATCCGGCCGATGCGCGTGCGCCAGAGCCAGCAGCTCCAGCAACTGCGCATTGTCGTACAGCATCTTTTCGAAATGCGGCACCAGCCAGATCGCGTCGGTCGAGTACCGGGCAAAGCCGCCGCCGAGATGGTCGTAGATGCCGCCTTGCGACATGCGCTGCAGCATGAGGTGGAGCGCATCCTGGCCCTCGGCGCGCCCGGTGCGGAACGCGTTCTGCCACAGGAAGCGGAAGATCGGCGGGTTGGGGAATTTTGGCGCACCCTTCAGGCCGCCCTGCTCCGGGTCGTTCAGTCGCAGCAGCGTCGTGGCGACAGCATCGAGATGCCCCGGCGTGGGCAGCTCGCCGGGATTGGCAGTCGACATCCCGGCCAACACGCGGCGCAGCGCGGCGGTGTTGTGCTGCACCATCTCGTGGTCGGTACGCCAGGCCTCCGACACGCCGCGCAGCACCTGGCGGAACGACGGCCTGCCCCAGCGCGGCTCCGGCGGGAAATACGTGCCGCCCCAGAACGGCGCGCCATCTGGCGCGATGAACATGGTCAGCGGCCAGCCGCCCTGTTCGCCCAGCGCATGCAGTGCCGACATATACAGATGGTCGATGTCCGGTCGCTCCTCGCGGTCGACCTTGATGCTGACGAACAGCTCGTTCATCAGCGCCGCCGTCTCCGGATCCTCGAATGACTCATGCGCCATGACGTGGCACCAGTGGCAGGCTGCATAACCGATCGACAGCAGGATCGGGCGGTTGGTTTCCCGGGCTTCCTCCAGCGCCGCCGCGCCCCAGGGCCGCCAGTGCACCGGATTGTCCGCGTGCTGCAGCAGGTAGGGCGAGGTCTCGTGGCGGAGCAGATTGGCGGGCTCGGCCATGGCATTGCTCTCCCGTGGTGCCGGGCTGACATAGGGTCTGTGCGCGGCCAATGATACCGCCGAGCGCAGGCCTTGACTTGTAATCGTCATTGCCGCGCAAGCGGGAACCCAGGGGTGCAAACATGAGTGCTGATCCCACTGGGTTCCCGCTTGCGCGGCAATGACGACAAACGAGTCATCCTGTCCGCGCGACGGTGTGACAGGGATCGAGGAGGCATGGAAGCCGACACCATCTTTGCCGTCGCCTCCGGCGCGGGACAGGCTGCCATCGCGGTGATGCGGCTCAGCGGCCCCACGAGCCGCGCGGTGCTCGCGACGTTGTGCGGACGCGTGCCTCCGCCGCGCCGCGCATCGCTCCGGCGCCTGCGCGACGCCGACGGAACGGAGCTCGATCAGGCGATGGTGGTGTGGCTGCCCGGACCCGGCAGCTATACCGGCGAGGACTCTGCCGAACTTTTCCTGCATGGCGGGCGCGCGGTGCTGCACGGGGTCGCCGACGCGTTGGTCGCGCTCGGCGCCCGGCCGGCAGAAGCGGGAGAATTCACCCGCCGCGCCTTCCTCAACGGCAGGATGGACCTCATCGAAGCCGAGGCGGTGCATGACCTGATCGCAGCCGAGACGACGGCGCAACGGCGGCAGGCACTTCGGCAACTCGATGGCGCGCTGGGCACGATCTATCGCGGCTGGGCGGACCGGCTGCACGTTCTGCTGGCCCAGCAGGAGGCGCTGATCGACTTCCCGGACGAGGACCTGCCCCCGGAGGTCGAGGCGGCGGTGCTGCAGGAACTGGCGGCGCTTCAGCGTGAGGTGGCGGCGCATCTCGATGACGGACGGCGCGGCGAGCGGCTGCGCGAGGGCGTGGTGTTCGCCGTCACCGGACGACCGAATGTCGGAAAATCGTCGCTGGTGAACGCACTCGCCGAACGGGACGTTGCCATCGTCTCGGCCATGCCGGGGACGACACGCGATGCGCTGGAGGCCCGGGTCGTGCTGGGTGGCGTGCCGGTCACCCTGGTGGACACCGCGGGGCTACGCGAAAGCACCGATGCGATCGAAGCGGAGGGCGTGCGCCGGGCCCGGGCGCGGGCAGCCGAGGCCGACCTTGTGGTCGCCGTGACCGAGCCAGGCGAGGTCATTGCCGCGCCCGCGCCGGACGACAGGCCGCGCATGCTGGTCATGAACAAGCTCGACCTCGTCGGTTTGGTGCCGGAGGGTGCGATCGGCGTCAGTGCGCTGACCGGCGAGGGCCTGGACATGCTGCGCGCGCGGCTTGCCGAAGCGGCGCGATCATTGACCGAATGCGCCGGGCCGCCGCCCCTCACTCAGGCCCGGCATCGGGCGGCGCTGCGGGAAACGGCGGCTCGGCTCGGCGACGCGGGCATTGCCGAATTGCCGGAGTTGCGGGCGGAGGATTTGCGTCTGGCGCTACGGGCGCTCGGACGCATCACCGGCAGCGTCGGCGTGGAGGACATCCTCGACACGCTGTTCGCCCGGTTCTGCATCGGCAAGTAAACATGAGCGCATCATCTGGGCGAATGCCCGTGCCCGATGGCTCGACGCGTGCTTCTCCGCCTTGTCCATCTCCCCGAAGGTCGCCGCGGCTCCGGCGGGAATGAACATCGGGTCGTAGCCGAAGCCGTGCGTCCCGCGCGGCGGCCAGGTCGTGTGCCCGTCCACGCGGCCGACGAACGTCTCGGTATGGCCGTCCGCCCAGGCGAGGCACAGCGCGGCGACGAACCAGGCGCGCCGGTCCGTCGCATCGGCGGCTTCACGGTTCACCCGCTGCATCGCGGCGGAAAAATCCTTCGCCGGACCCGCCCACCGTGCCGATTGCACGCCCGGCGCGCCGTTCAATGCGGCGACGCAGAAGCCGGAATCGTCCGCCAGCGCCGGCAGCCCGCTCTCCCGCGCCGCGGCGAGCGCCTTAATCCGCGCGTTGCCGCAAAAATCCGGCGCGTTCTCCTCCGGTTCCGGCAGGCCAAGCGATCGGGCGGAAATCACCGCAATGTCATGCGGCCGCAGCAGATCGGTGAGCTCCGCGAGCTTGCCAGGATTGTGGCTCGCCAGGACGAGCCGGGCGCCGCGGTCGAGCTTGCGCGCCATTACGCCTCGCCGACGGCCTGACGCTGCGCCTCGAACAGCGATGCGACGCCCAGGCGCGCCAGGCCAAGCATGCCGAGGAACTGCGCCTCGCTGAATGCCGTGCGCTCCGCCGTGCCCTGGATCTCGACGATGCCACCGGAATCGGTCAGCACGAAGTTGGCATCGGCATCAGCGGCGGAGTCCTCCGCGTAGTCCAGATCCAGCACCGGCTCGCCGCCGGCTATGCCGCAGGAGACCGCCGCCACCTGGCCGATGAGGGGTAACGTCTTGATAACATTCATCCGCAACATGTGGCGGAAGGCGAGGCTCAGCGCGACCCAGGCGCCGGTTATCGCCGCGCAGCGCGTGCCGCCATCGGCGTTCAGCACATCGCAGTCGAGCGTCACGGTGACCTCGCCCATGACGGAACGGTCCACCACCGCGCGCAGCGCGCGGCCGATCAGCCGCTGGATCTCCTGTGTGCGGCCGGATTGCTTGCCGCGTGCCGCCTCGCGTTCGCCGCGCGTGTGGGTGGCGCGCGGCAGCATGCCGTATTCCGCGGTTACCCAGCCCTGGCCGGAGTTGCGCAGAAACGGTGGCACGCGGCCTTCCACGCTGGCGGCGCACAGCACCTCGGTGTTGCCCATGCGGATCAGGCATGAGCCCTCGGCGTGACGCGCGAAGCCGGGCGTCAACGAGATCGGGCGCAGTGCGTCGGGGGCTCGGCCGGATGGTCGCATGGGGGCTCCTGGTGCGGGGGTGCGGGAGCATAGCCTGATGCCGTTCGAGGGGCCATTGACGACGCGCTGCGTCGCGCCACGGTTAGTTGTGTCCCAGTTCGAATGTCCGCTCAGGGTGGAAGGACTAAACCGCTGTCGCGGTAAGCTCTCGCGGCAGGGGACAGCGGCACAGTAGCGGGATGGCAGCGTCCTGTCTTGGGATGGAGGGGCTTCACAACCTCACCCAGGACAGGAGCCTCCCATGACCGACGAGGCCATCAGC
>JBGPND010000293.1:0-5777 GCA_041487355.1 Acetobacteraceae bacterium
ATCGACGGAGATGACCCGCATGACCGACGCGCTGATCCGCCTGACCGCCACCGAAGCCGTCGCCCGGCTGCGGCGCCGGGAGATTTCGCCGCTCGACCTGATCGATGCCGCCGCTGCGCGCATCGCCGAGGTGGAGCCGGCGGTGAATGCGCTGCCCACGCTGTGCCTCGATCGGGCGCGCGACCATGCGAAGCGGCTGATGAACGGACAGGGTCGCGAGGCGGAAGGCGAGGCCGGCTGGCTGGCCGGGCTGCCGGTGGCGATCAAGGACCTAACCGATGTGGCCGGCGTGCGCACCACCTACGGTTCGCCGATCTTCCGCGATCACGTGCCGGCGAGGTCGCATCCGGTGGTGGAGCGGATCGAACGCAAGGGCGGCATTGTCATCGCCAAGTCGAACACACCGGAATTCGGTGCCGGTGGCAGCACGTTCAACGAGGTGTTCGGCCGGACGCGCAACCCGTGGAACACGTCGCTGACCTGCGGCGGCTCCACCGGCGGCGGCGCCGTGGCGCTGGCCACCGGCGAGGTCTGGCTGGCGCACGGTTCGGATCACGGCGGCTCGCTGCGCCGGCCGGGAACCTACTGCTCGGTGGTGGGGCTGCGGCCCTCGCCCGGGCGAGTGACGCGCGGTTCGTCGAACAATCTGTTCTCGCCACTCTCGGTGCAGGGACCGATGGCGCGCAACGTTCCTGATCTCGCGCTGTTCCTTGATACGATGGCCGGGCTGTGTCCGCGCGACCCACTGACCTTCGATGCGCCCGCTGTGCCGTTCGCACACGCGGTTGCCGAGGCGAAGCCGCCGCGTCGCATCGCCTATACGTCGAATTACGGCGGCAGGCTGACGGTGGATCGCGAGACGCGCGAGATCTGCGAACGCGCGGTGCGGCGCTTCGAGGAACTGGGCTGCGTGATCGAGGAATACGCCCCTGATCTCGGCGCCATCGAGGAGGCGTTCATGGTGCTGCGCTCGCAGCATTTTGTCGTCGATCGCGAGCTGCAACTCCAGACGCATCGCGACCTGATCAAGCCGGACATCATCTGGAACACGGAAAAGGGTTTGGCGCAGACGCCGAGCCGGCTCGCCTGGGCCGAGCGCGAGCGCGCCGCGTTCTTCCGCCGCTTCGCTGAGATGTTCGAGACCTACGACATCTTCGTCTCGCCCAGCGCGGCGACGCCGGCGTTCGACGTGAACCTGCGCTTCCCGGAATACGTCGATGGCAGGAAGCTCACCGACTACATGGGCGCGTCGACATTGAATGCCGCGGTCACCATGACCAGTTGCCCCGCGGTGGCGGTGCCGTGCGGCTTCGACCGTTTCGGGCGTCCGATCGGCCTGCAGGTGACCGCGCCGATCCGCGGCGAGGCGCGCGCCCTCGCAGCCGCCGCGCTGTTCGAGCAGCTTGCCGGTCTGGACAAGCTGCTACCGATCGACCCGCGCGAGGGTACGGTGCCTGATCCCTCAGCGAATTGACCTTGTCATTGCGAGGAGCGCAGCGACGCGGCCATCCCCGGGTGGGTGCGCACCGACCACGAGATTGCCGCGTCGCTGCGCTCCTCGCAATGACAGCGGAAGATTGACCCATCGCCAACGCGTGGCATGGTGCCAACGCAGCCAACCGCCGCTGGAGGATCAGCCATGTCCGCCCCCTCGCCCGAGACTGTCGCCGCCGTTCTGCGTCATGTGGACGCATCGCTGGAAGCCTCGCGCGGGCGGCTGTTCGACCTGCTGCGCATCGCCAGCATCAGCGCACAACCGGCCCACAGGCAGGACTGCGTGCGCGCCGCCGAATGGGTACGCGACCAGCTCGCCGGGCTCGGCTTCCGCGCCGAGGTGCGGCCGACCACCGGCCACCCCGTCGTGGTCGCGCATCACGCGGGTCCGGCCGATTACCAGGGGCCGCACGTGCTGTTCTACGGTCATTACGACGTGCAGCCGGTCGATCCGCTGGAACTCTGGACCAGCCCTCCGTTCGAGCCGCAGCTCGTCGATGGCCCGCACGGCAAGCGCTTCGTCGCGCGCGGTGCGGTGGACGACAAGGGTCAATCGATGATGTTCATCGAGGCTCTGCGCGCCTGGAAGGAGGCGGCGGGCGGTATCCCGGCCCGCATCACCATGCTGGTGGAAGGCGAGGAAGAGGTGGGGAGCCCTAGTCTGGAACCGTTCCTGACAGCGAACAAGAACGAACTCGCCAGTGATCTTGCGCTAATCAGCGACACCGGCATGTGGGACGTCGATACGCCAGCGATCAGCACGATGCTGCGCGGCATGACCTACGCGCAGGTGACATTGAAGGCCGCCAACCGCGACCTGCATTCCGGCCTGTATGGCGGCTCGGCGCTGAACCCAATCAACGCGCTGACCCGCATTCTCGGTGAGCTGCAGGATGCGAACGGCCGCATCCAGTTGCCTGGGTTCTACGACAAGGTGAAAGCGGTCTCGAATGCGCAGCGCGCGCAATGGGACGCGCTTGGTTTCGATGAGCATGCGTTCCTGGGTAAGATTGGCCTTACCGCGCCGGCGGGCGAGCGCGGCTATTCAGCGCTGGAGCGGCTGTGGGCGCGGCCGACCGCCGACATCAACGGCATCTGGGGCGGCTATACCGGGGTCGGCAGCAAGACCGTGATTCCGTCGGAGGCTTCGGCGAAGGTGTCGTTCCGCCTGGTGCCGAACCAGGATCCGAACGAGGTGATGGAGCAGTTCGAACGTTTCGTTGCCGATCGGTTGCCGCCGGGCGCGACCGTGGAATACGAGGCCCACTCCAGGACGCCCGGGATCGAGGTGAACCTCGAAAGCCCGTGGGTGCGCGCGGCGCAGGCCGTGCTGACCGAGGAATACGGCAAGCCGGCGGTGCTAATGGGATGCGGCGGCTCGATCCCGGTGGTGACGGCGCTCCGCAGCGTGCTCGGCATCGACAGCCTACTGATGGGCTTCGGCCTGGATGACGATCAGGTGCACAGCCCGAACGAGAAGTTCGAGCAGACCTGCTTCCATCACGGCATCCGCTCGCACGCCCGGTTGCTGGCGAAGTTCGCCGGAGCATGAATCCGTACACCTCTCCCGCAATGCGGGAGAGGGCCTGCCCCTGGGCTTCGACCCGGAGGTCGGCGCGCACGGGCGCGCCGAGTGAGGGAGACGCCGCACGGCTGCGCATCGTCAAGCTGCGGAGCCACCTCGCCGGCCCGTTCGATCTGACCCTCGCCGCCGGCGAGTGCGTCGCCATCGCTGGACCCTCGGGCTCGGGCAAGAGCCTGTTCCTGCGCATGATCGCCGACCTCGATCCCAACCAGGGCGAGGTGTTTCTCGACGAGCGCGAGCGCCGGAGCTTTTCGCCAGCGGCGTGGCGCCACCGTGTCATCTACAACGCCGCCGAACCCGGCTGGTGGAGCGAAAGCGTTGCCGACCACTTCCGCGGTGAGGCGATGGAATTCGCGCGCGCGATGGCCCCGCGACTTGGGCTCGCTCTCAGCCTGCTCGACGGGCCGGTGGTGCGGCTCTCCACCGGCGAGCGCCAACGCCTGGCGCTGATCCGCGCCCTGGCGCTCGCCTCGCCGGTGCTGCTGCTCGACGAACCGACCGGCGCGCTGGATGAGGAGAGCTCACAGCGCGTGGAAGCCTTGCTGCGCGAGCGGCTCGCCGACGGCACCGCTATTGTCATGGTCACCCACAGCCCGCAGCAGGCCGCCCGGCTCGGTCATCGACATCTGCAAATGGCAGCCCGGCACCTGGTGCCGGCATGAACCCGATCCTGTTGACCCCGGTCGACCTCGCGATCGCCTCGGTGCTGATCGTGCTGGACGGCGTGCTGTCGCTCGTGCTGCGGCTCGGATTGCACCGCCAGCTCGCCTGGGCGGCGCTGCGCATGGTCGTACAGCTCGTGCTGATCGGCTTCATCCTGCGCTGGGTCTTCGCCATCGCTTCGCCACTGGTCACTCTGGCGGTGATACTGGTGATGGTGGCGATCGCCGGACGCGAGGTGGCGGCGCGGCCGGAACAGCGGCTCGGCCGCTTCGGCAACTATGCGGTCGGCGCCTCGGCGGTCGCCATCGCCACCTTCCTGACCGCCATCCTGGCTCTCACCACCGCGATCCGCCCGCAGCCCTGGTACGATCCGCACTATGCCGTGCCGCTCGCCGGCATCGTGCTCGGTAACGTGCTGAACGGCGCATCGATTGCGCTCGACTCGCTGCTTGGCGGCGTGGTGCGCGAACGCTCGGCGATCGAGGCGCAGCTTGCCCTCGGTGCCAGCTTCCGCCAGGCGATGCGCGGCCTGATCCGCGGCTCGGTGCGGCGCGCGCTGCTGCCGATCATCAACCAGATGTCGGCCGCCGGCGTCGTCACCCTGCCCGGCATCATGACCGGACAGATCCTGGCGGGGATGGATCCGCTGGAGGCGGCGAAATACCAGATCCTGCTGATCTTCCTGCTTTCGGGCGGCAGTGGCCTCGCGGCCGTCGCTGTGGTTTATCTTGCGGCCATGCGGCTGACCGATGAACGCCAACGCCTGCGCATCGACCGGTTGACCGCCAAGGCAAAGGGATCACGCCCATGAACGCCAGCGATGTCATGACCCGCAACGTCATCTCGGTTGCACCGGATGCGACTGTGGCGGACGCGGTCGAGCTGATGCTCGATCGGGGCATTTCCGGGCTGTTCGTCGTGGACACCGCCGGCGTGCTGGCCGGCATCGTGACCGAGGGCGACCTGCTGCGCCGCGACGAACTGGGCACCGAGCGTCGCCGATCCTGGTGGCTGCGGCTGATCGCCTCGCCGGGCCGGCAGGCAGCGGACTTCACCCGCACGCATGGCCGCAAGGTCGCCGACGTGATGACGCGCGATGTGGTCAGCGTGGATGCCGATGCCGCGCTCGAGGAAATCGTCGCGCTGATGGAGGAGCATCGCATCAAGCGCGTGCCCGTGCTGCAGGGCGATCGCGTGGTCGGCGTGGTCAGCCGCGCGGACCTGTTGCGCGCATTGTCCGTTGCGGCACGCGGCAGCGGGGGATCGGCGCCGGACGACAGGACGATACGCGATCGCATCCTGGATACGCTTACCAAGGAGCCGTGGGCGCCGCGGACGACGCTGAACGTCACCGTGGTGAATGGCGTCGTCGATCTGTGGGGGACCATCGGCAACGACCAGGAGCGCCGCGCGATCTGCGTGATTGCGGAGAACACGCCTGGCGTGACCAAGGTGATCGACCATCTGGTGTTCGTCGAGGCCTACACCGGCACGGTGATCGAAGCGCCGCCGGAGGGTTGAGCAACTCTGCGTACACCGACTGACAGCAAGGAGGTCCCATGAACATCCGCTTCGACGGCAAGACCGTCGCCGTCACCGGTGCGGGACATGGTTTCGGTCGGTGCATCGCACAGACCTTCGCGCGTCTCGGGGCGCGCGTGTTCGTCACCGATATCTCCGCCGACGAACTGGCGGAAACCGCGGCTGACGGCGGCATCACCACCAAGGTCGTCGACCTGCGCGACCGTGCCGCCGGAACCGCCTGGATACGTCAGATCGAGACCCAGACCGGCGGGCCGATCTCGGTCCTGGTCAACAATGCCGGCGGCGTTGGCGGACAGGGGCCGAAGCCGCTGGAAGAGGTGTCCGACGAAGACTGGAACATCCTGTTCGACATCAACGTCAACGCCGCCTTCACCCTGTGCCGCGCCGCCGCGCCGGCGATGAAGCGCGCCGGTGGCGGGCGCATCGTCAACACCAGCTCAGGCGCCGGGCTGCAGCCGTCGCTCACCGGCATCCAGGCCTATTGCAGCGC
>JBGPND010000294.1:0-5771 GCA_041487355.1 Acetobacteraceae bacterium
CTGACCTGGGCGCGTGTGGACGTGACAAGTGATTGAGGCGCCCGGTGCTCAGCTAGAACGCTGCGCAGCCAACGTCCGATATTGGTTCCAACTCACGCCGTAGAATGGCCGCGACGGGTCGCCTCGGGCACCTGAACCACGATTCATGGTGCGAGTGTTATTCTGGCTACAGCCAGACGGCTGCAGGAGCGGCACCGCGAGCTCTGCAGGTCGCCGACCGCTAGCATCTCATGGAGAATGCCAGTGCGGCATTCCTGGAAGAGGATCGACCGAGGTCACGTGGGCAACATCCTGTGGCTGACCCTACTGGCGTCGAACATTGTCGAGGCAATGATGGATGGACGGCAAGCGGCCGGGCTGGGCGGCCTTCGCTGATGAAGCCGTTCCGGTTGGCTGGATTGATCAGCATGCGAACTGGAGTCCACTGGCCAGTTATGGCGGGCCAGCCGCGGGCCCGTGAACACCAGGCCGTCTTTCGCGCGCAGTCGGAGGCGGTTGTCGTCGGCGTCAACGAGGAACGTGTAGTCCCCCTGGTGGTGCAACTTGCGCATTGCGGCCCAGAGATGTCGCTGCAGCACGCGCTGGTCGAGCAGCCGCCGAAGCACGTCCTCCAGCGGTTCGTCCTGGTGCGCGTCGAAGAATGCAAGCTCCGTTGCAAGCGACCGGAACGCACCCTTGACTCCGACCTCGCGCGCAACGAACTCTCAGGTGGGCGCACAGCGTCGATGGAGTATCGCGAGCAACTCAACGGCTGCATCTGCTGATAGGTGGACAGTTCCGTTCCTTCAGGATCCGCCAGCGCATTCGCCACCTGGCCGCTATCGAAGAGCGAGGTGATGAAGGTCGCGAAGATGGTCTGCAGGATCGCCTCCTGCAGTTCGGCGCCGTCGTATTTCGTCAGCATGCAAAAGCGCGCGAGGATCGGCGCCAGTACGGAGAGGCCACGGTTCTGGCTTGCGCGCTGCCGATCGAAATCGTGCACGACGATCGGCCGGCCCCACGGCGTGGTGCGTGGCACACGATCCCAGATCATGGATTCGGCGGCGTTGTACCAGTCTCCCGGATAGGCGTGCCGGATGTGATAGGCGACCGGTGCGCCGAGCGCATCGATCTCGACGACACCGCGCAGCTCCGCCATATTCCGGCGCCATGTTGGGGTTGGACAGACGATCGGGGTCGATCATCTGCATTACTGTCCCATTGCGGGCGCCGAACGGCCCGACGAGCTCTTGTAGATAGAGCAGGACACAGAGCGCGTCGCCGTCGAGAACCTTATGACGCAGGGCGAGGTTGAACATCTGCGTCACGGTCTGGATGCGGGCGGCGTCGCAGTAGCGCGACGGATCGTCGGCCCACATGCGCCAGCCCGCCTCGACAGCGGCGGCGAACTCGTTGGCCCATTGCGCATCGAACGCCTTGGACAGCGGACACAACGCGAAGTAGTCCGGCTTCGCATTCAGGCGGAACCGTTGGATTGTGGCCCACTGCGGCCCACTTACACGGAGCCGGCAGTGTCCGCTCGTGGCTTGCCATCTCGCAGTGTCTCAGTGCAATTTCAACAGGATTTCGTCGATATGTCTGCTTGGGCCCACTCATGGCATCGCCTGTCAGCGCCCCGGCCCCGACTGAAAATCGCAGTGTCGGTGGTTCGATTCCGCCCCTGGGCACCAGAAAATCAATGCCCTGGAAGCCCCGCTCGCTCCGCCGGTCTCGACATCGGATCGGTGATCGCCGCATGCTCCCGCCAAGCGGTGTGGCAGAGGGTGCGTGATGCAGATCCAGACGGTCCTGGGGCCGATCAGCCTGGACGAACTCGGCCGAACATTGATGCACGAGCATCTGTTCATCGCCTTTCCGGGCGCTGAGTTCGATCCAACAGCGGTGTTCGACCGGGAGACGTTCGTGGCGGAGGCGGTCAGGCGCCTGCGGCAGCTTCGCACCGAACACGGCGTGCGCAGCTTCGTGGATCCGTGCCCGATCGAACTCGGCCGCGATGCAAGCCTGATGGCGGAAATCGCCGAACGTTCCGAGATGAACGTCATCTGCACGACCGGCTTCTACTACGAGGCGATGGGGCTGCCGGTCTACTGGCGGGCGCGCACCGTGGAGGAGATCGCCGAACTTTATATCCGCGAGATCACCGTCGGCATCGGCCGCACAGGTGTCAGGGCCGGAGCGATCAAGGTGGCCACCGGCGCTCCCACGATCACGCCGCTGGAGGCGAAGTTCCTCGAGGCCGCCTGCATCGCACAGCGGGCGACCGGCGTGCCGATCATCACCCACACGCAGGATGGCGTATGTGGCCCCGAGCAGCAGGAGGCATTCCGCGGCGGCGGCGTTCCGCTGCATCGCTGCCTGATCGGACATTGTTGCGGCAATGCCGATCCGGCCTATCACCGCCGCGTCTGCGAAGCCGGCTCGTATATCGGCTTCGACCGCATCGGGCTCACGCGGTTCCAGCCGGACGCGGTTCGCGCCGACAACCTCGTGCGGCTGGTACGCGCCGGCTACCGCGCCAGCATCATGATGAGCCAGGACAGGCATTGCGGCTGGCTCGGCAAGCTCGCCCGCCAGGTGTCGCCCGAAGAGCAGGCCCGGATGGACCAGTTGAAGGCGGCTGAAAACTGGCCGCCGCCCTACACGTATCTGTTCACCGACTTCCTGCCGATGCTGCGCGAGCGAGGACTGACCGACAGCGAGATCTTCTCGATGCTGGACGACAACCCACGCCGATTCTTCGCCAGCGAGCCGCTGCCACTGCCGAACATGTGATGCCCGGCTATAGCGGGTTCAGGGTAACCGGAAACGCAAGCAAGCCTGGCCAGTCGTGATGGGTATCGCTGCGCTCAACCCATCCTACAGGTTGCGGCGTAGGATGGGTTGAGCGCAGCGATACCCATCATTCGGGCGAGATTCCAGTTATGCTGAAACTGCTCTAACGGCCCGGGTTGAGCGTCTGCGCCATCTGCAGATGCTGTTGCAGAATCGGCAATGTCTTCTGTGCGAACGCCGAGGGCAGCATGACTCCGGCAGCGAAATCGATACCGGTGCGCGTCCGGCCGGACGCTTGAGCGGTTTAACACCACATCGCTGAATCCGATATCGCTTACGCCTTGTCGTGGATGAAGCGGTCGATCTTACGATAGCGGAACAGCCAGCCGCCGTCCTGCTTGACCAGCTCGTCGGCATAGCTGCCAGCCGAACCAATCTTCGGCCCCTGGTCGCTGTTCTGCACAACAACCCAGTTGGAGAAGACCCGCGCGCTGGCGCCATCCAGCTTGATGACGATGTTCGTCACGTGGTGAATGGCGCGCGGCCGAGAAGTCGCCGATTGGCGGATGCGCCGCACCAGCGCCTCGATCTCCTGCCGGCCGGTGCCCTTGCCGAAGGCGGTGTCCCAGGTGCCGTCCTCGGTGAACAGCGCCGCCATGTCGGCGAAGCGGTCATTGTCAAGGCGGAAGCAGTACTCGGCCATGACCTCGCGGATTGCGTCCTTCTCTTCGAGTTCGGTCGGCATGTTCCGGCCCCTCCAGTCGATCCACGCCGCCAGTCTGGGCATTGCACGCCGGCCGGGTCAAATTGGCGATGCGCAGAGGGAGGCATCGGTGTCCGAAGATCATGCGATCGGGCTGGAAGGCGACGGCTACGCGGCGATCGCACGTGCCGAGGCGGCGCTGGTGGAGCGCACGGGCCTGCTCGGTCAGGGCGGCTCCTGGGCGGGGCGCCAGATGGTCGCGCGGTTCTTCCTCGCAGGCTTTGGTGACGAGGAGCAGCGAGCCGCGTGGCTGCCGCAGCTTGCATCCGGCGCGAGCGTGGCATCGGTGGCGATCTCGGAACCACGCGTCGGCGCGCATCCAAAGCTGCTGACCACAAGGGCCGAGGTCGACGGTGACGAGTACAGGATCACTGGCGAGAAGGCCTGGGTGACCAACGGACCGCTCGCCGCGGTGTTTGTCGTGCTTGCCGTGATGGCAATCGAGGACGGCCGCAAGCGCTACGGCGCGTTCCTGGTGCCGCGCGACACACCGGGCCTGTCGATCAGGGAAATGCCGGAGTATCGCGCGTTGGCGCCGTCGCGACATTGCGGCCTGGTGCTGGAGGGCTGCCGTGTGCCGCATTCGGCGCTGCTCGGTCCGGCAGGATCTGCCTACGAAGCAATGGCGCTGCCGTTCCGCGATGTCGAGGATGCGGTCGGCACGTTCGGCCTGCTCGGCGCATTTCGCTTTCTGCTGTCGCGTTTCGCCGAGCAAAGCGACGCCGGGGACGCGGCGGCACTGGCGCTGGGCGGGCTGGCGGCGTTGACCGCGGTGTTCGCCGAGACAGCGGACGCGGTGGTAACCTCGCTCGACGCCGGGGAACTTGCACGCCACTCGGCCGCGCTGGTCGGACTGCGTGTGCTGGCGGCAGAGATGCTGCAACGGGCCCGCGCCCATCGCGATGCGTTCGGCCCCGCTTCGGATACCGCGATCGAACGGGTGTTTGGCGATGTCGAAGCGTCCCTGTCCGTCGCGCGCGGCCCTCGGCTGGCGCGGCAGGCGCGTCTTGGCACGCAGCTCACTTCCGCAGCCGCACTTCGAATCCAACCGAGCGCTGACTGATCTCCCACGTTACGCTGTCATTGCGAGGAGCGAAGCGACGCGGCAATCTCCATCCGAGTGCGCACCCACCACGAGATTGCCGCGTCGCTGCGCTCCTCGCAATGACAGTTGGTCAGGCGATGCTCCTTGACGACATCTCGTAGGTTCCCTTGCTCAACCCGGGCGAGTCGAGGATGCGCTGCAGCTCCTGCTTCATCAGAGCGTGACGTGCCGGGTCCATGCGGCGCCACTGGCCGAGCGGAGCCACAAGACGCGCGGCAACCTGGCTATTCATCGGATCAAGCTTGATGATGGTGTCAGTCAGGAAACGATAGCCACTGCCAGAGGGGTCGTGGAACCGCACCTGATTGCCGGCGGCGAAACTGGCAACCAGTGCGCGCACACGGTTCGGGACCTTGAGATCGAAGTCCGGATGCGCGACAAGCGCGCGCACCGCATCCGGCGTGCCGAGCAAGGGCGACATGGCCTGGATCGCAAACCACTTGTCCAGCACCAGATCGTCTGTGCGCCAGCGCGCATGGAATGCGTCGAGAGCAGCTTCGCGTTCCGGGCAATCGATCGCCGACAGCACCGCAAGGGCGGCAAGCACGTCGGTCATGTTGTGCGCCGCATCGAATTGCGCCTTGGCGAGCGCTATCCCATCGGCTTCGCCGTTCGCGGTGAGATAGCCGAGGCAGGCGTTGCGCAATGCGCGCCGGCCAATGGCGGCGCCGTCGATGCGGTATTCCCCAGTGTCCGTCAGCCGATCGTAGGTAGCACGCAGTTCCGCCCGCAACGCGCGAGCGATCTCTGCACGTGCCATGTCGCGGACGGCGTGGATGGCATCCACATCCGCGACCACCATCTGGTCGGCGAGAAATGCCTCGCTCGGCAGCACAAGTGCCTCGGCGGCGAAGGCGGGGTCCGCGTCGGCATCGCGCAGCGTGGCGACAATCGCCTCGATCAGGCCTTGCTCGAGCGCAGGCGTCCCGCCGCGACGCCACGTGGCGGCCATGTCGAGCAGCAGGCGCGTGGCGTATTGCTGCCCGGATTCCCAGCGAACAAACGGGTCGGTATCGTGCGCCGCCAGAAATTGCAGTCGCGCGAGCGGCACGCAAGTGAGTTTCACAGGTGCCGAGAAGCCGCGCAGCAGCGACGGGACGGGCGGGCCCGCCACATTCTCGAAAGTGAAGC